>DASYBO010000741.1:0-5842 GCA_036500685.1 Pseudonocardiaceae bacterium
GTGCAACGCCCAAGGATTCGAGGTCTCGAGAAACGACCTGACCTCGGGGTCGCGCACGTAGGACTCGGTCAGCCGGTCGTACATCCAGTCCGGTACGACGCCCGCGGTCGCGTCGTACCCGAACAGGTAGTCCACAGTGGCCGCGAGCTCGAACGCTCCCTTGTAGCCGTGTCCGCGCATCGCGGCGATCCAGCGTGGGTTGACCACTCGGGCGCGGAACACCCGCGCCGTCTCCTCGCTCAGCGAGCGGGTGCGGACCGTGTCGGGCCGGGTCGAGTCGCCGATGTAGGCGGTAGGCGCCTGGCCGGTCAGCGCGCGAACTGTGGCGATCATGCCGCCGTGGTACTGGTAGTAGTCATCGGAGTCGGCGATGTCGTGTTCGGCCGTGTCGGTGTTCTTGGCCGCCAGGGTGATGCGGCGGTAGGCGTTCTCCATGTCGCCGCGCGCCGGGCGTCCGTCGAGGCCGCGGCCGTAGGCGTAGCCGCCCCAGGTCGCGTACACCTCGGCGAGGTCGGCGTCGTCACGCCAGTTGCGCGCGTCGATCAAGGGAAGCAGACCGGCGCCGTAGGCACCTGGCCGGGAACCGAAGATCCGCGTCGTCGCCCGACGTAGATCGCCATGTTCGGCGAGATCGGCCAGGCAGTGCGCGCGCGGATAGTTGGCGGTTTCCGGTTCGTCGAGGTCGGTGACGAGGGCAATCGCATCGTCGATCATCGTCACCACGTGGGGGAAGGCATCGCGAAAGAAACCACTGATGCGGATCGTGACGTCGATTCGAGGCCGTCCCAGTTCGTGCAGACCTATCGGCTCCAGCCCACTGACCCGCCGTGATGCCTGGTCCCACACGGGTCGCACGCCCAGCAACGCCAGAATCTCAGCCACGTCGTCTCCGGATGTCCGCATCGCGGACGTTCCCCATACCGACAGTCCGATCGACCGCGGATAGTCGCCGTTGTCCGCCAGGTATCGAGCGATCAACGAGTCGGCGAGCGACTGTCCGGTTTCCCAGGCGAGCAGGGAAGGTATGGCGCGCGAGTCGACAGTGTAGAAATTACGGCCGGTGGGCAGGACGTTCACCAGGCCACGCAACGGCGAACCGCTGGGCCCGGCGGGTACGTAGCCACCGTCCAGAGCGTGCAGCACGTTGGTGAGTTCGTCGGTCGTGGCGGCCAGCCGTGGCACGATCTCGTGCACCGCGAAGTCGATCACCCGGATGACCTGATCGTGCCCGGGCCCAAGGACTTCGCCCACCACGTCACGAACCGCGTCGCGATCCCAGTCCCGCTTCTCCATCGCCTCGACCAGCGTGCGGGCGCTCGCCTCGACGGCGTCCGTGTCGGTGCGGGAACTGCCGCGTTCGACGTGACCGAGGGCCTCGCGCAGGCCGGGCAGTGCGTGCGACTCGCCAGCCCACATCTGGCGGGCCCGCAGCATCGCCAGCACCAGGTTGACCCGGGCCGCCCCGCTCGGCGCCGCGCCGAGCACGTGCAGGCCGTCGCGGATCTGGGCGTCCTTGACCTCGCACAGCCAACCGTCGACGTGCAGGATCAGCTCATCGAACTCGGCGTCGTGCGGCCGGTCGGCGAGGCCGAGGTCGTGGTCGAGCTTGGCGGCCTGGATGAGAGTCCAGATCTGTGCTCGCAGGGCCGGCAGCTTGGCCGGGTCCATCGCCGCGACTTGGGCGTGTTCGTCGAGCAGCTGCTCCAAGGCGGCGATGTCGCCGTAGCTTTCCGCCCGCGCCATCGGCGGCACCAGGTGATCGACCAGGGTGGCGTGCACACGTCGCTTCGCCTGGCTGCCTTCACCGGGGTCGTTGACCAGGAAGGGATACACCAGCGGCAGATCGCCCAGCGCGGCATCCGGTGCGCAGGCCGAGGACAACCCCGCCGTCTTGCCGGGCAGCCATTCAAGGTTGCCGTGTTTGCCCAGGTGCACCATGGCGTGCGCGCCGAAGTCCGCACGCAGCCAGCGGTATGCCGCCAGATAGTGGTGGCTGGGCGGAAGGTCGGGGTCGTGGTAGATCGCGATGGGGTTCTGGCCGAAGCCCCGTGGTGGCTGCACCATGACCACGACGTTGTCGGCGCGTAGCGCGGCCAGCACCAGATGTCCGGCGGGGTCGCGAGAGCGGTCGACGAACAGCTCACCCGGTGCGGGACCCCAGTGGCGTTCGACGGATTCCCTGAGTCCGGCCGGCAGGGAGGCGAACCAGGCCCCGTAGTCGGCGGCCGGGATGCGGATCGGGTTGGCGGCGAGCTGGTCCTCGGTGAGCCAGTCCTCGTCCTGTCCGCCTGCGGCGATGAGCGCGTGGATGAGCGCGTCGCCGTCCTGCTCGGCGACGCCGGGGAGGTCGCCGACCCGGTAGCCGGCTTGCCGGAGGGCGGCGAGCAGGCGGACCGCCGAGGCGGGGGTGTCCAGGCCGACCGCGTTGCCGATGCGCGAGTGCTTGGTGGGATAGGCGGAGAGCATCAGCACGACCCGCCGCTCGGCGACCGGCACATGGCGCAGCCGAGCGTGGGCGAGTGCGATTCCGGCGACCCGGGCTGCGCGCTCCGGATCGGCGTGATAGCTGGTCAGGCCGTCCGCATCGATCTCCTTGAACGAGAACGGCACGGTGATCAGCCGTCCGTCGAATTCCGGGATGGCGACCTGGTTGGCGGCGTCCAGTGGGCTCAGCCCGGCATCGCTGTCCAGCCATTCGCGCCGGGTCGAGGTCAGGCATAGTCCTTGCAGGATGGGCACGTCGAGCGCGGCCAGCCCGCCGACGTCCCACTCGTCGTCCGTTCCCCCGGCGCCAACGGCGGCGGGCACGACGCCGCCCGCGGCGAGCACGGTGACCACGAGGGCATCGGCTCGACGCAGGAAGTCCAGCAGCTCCGGTTCGGCAGTGCGCAGCGACGCGCAGAACACCGGGAGCGCCCGGCCACCGGCCGCCTCGATCGCGTCACAGAGCAGGTGCACGAACGCGGTGTTGCCGGCGACGTGGTGCGCTCGGTAATAGACCACGGCGACGGTGGGGCCCTCGCCGCGGTGACGGCCGCGTGGCAACCGTCCCCAGGTGGGGGTGGTGGCGGGTGGGTCGAAACCGAATCCGGTGAACAGCAAGGCGTCGGACAGGAACCGGTGCAGTTGCGCCAGATTTGCCGGTCCGCCGTTGACCAGGTAGGCGTGCGCGTCGGCGACCACGCCCGCAGGCGCGGTCGAGCACTCCATCAGCTCCGCGTCGGGAACCACCTCGCCGCCGAGTACCACCACCGGCAGTCCGCTGGCCAGAATGGTGTCCAGGCCATCCGGCCACATCCGCCTGCCGCCCAGGATGCGCACGACGACCACGTCCGCGTCCGACAGCAACGAGTGCAGTTGTTCAGCCGGGATACGAGCCGGGTTGCCCAGCCGGTAGCCGGCGCCGCTGGCGCGCGCGGACAGCAGGTCGGTGTCTGAAGTAGACAGAAGAAGGATCATCGTTGGGTCTCCTCGACGTCGACCGCGGCGGAGGGAAACGAGTCGCAGCGACCGACGATCACCCCGGCCCGATCGATCACCACCACGTCGACGGCCACCTCGGCGGGGGCCAGCACGCCCAACGCGACCTGCCGGGCTCGCCGCGCGACCAGGTCACCCAGGCCGATACCAACCCGTTCGGCGATGCGCAGTGCGTCCAAAGCCGTGTTCGCACCCCGTATCCGCTCGCTGACCTCGGTGGCCGCACCCGCCTGATCGCAGAGCACGGCCAGCGTCGCGAAGTCCACCTGGGACCGGCCGGAATGCAGATCGAGAAAGCCGTTGGCGAGCTTGGAGATCTTGCCGATGCCACCGCCGATGGTCAGCCGCGCGACCGGATGCCGCGCCAGGTACTTCAGCAGTGCGCCGACGAAGTCCCCCATGTCCAGCAAGGCATCCTCGGGCAGGGCGTGCAGTGCACGCACGGTCAGTTCGGATGTCGACCCGGTACAGCCAGCGACATGCTGATGGCCAAGGGAGCGGGCCACGTCGACCCCACGCCGGATGCTGTCGATCCACGCCGAACAGGAATACGGGATCACCACCCCGGTGGTGCCGAGAATGGACAGGCCACCGACGATGCCAAGACGCGGGTTCCAGGTGTGCGTGGCGATCTCCGCACCGTCGCGAATGGAGATCTCCACCTCCAGGTCGGCCGAGACCCGATGTTCCCTGGCGAGTTCGGTGACAACCGCGCGGATCAGCCGCCGGGGCACCGGATTGATCGCGGGCTCGCCGACCGGCAGGGGCAGACCGGGTTTGGTCACGGTGCCGACGCCCTCCCCCGCTCTGAACAGCACGCCCGAACCCGGCACCGCGGCCGACACGGTCGCCGTGATCACGGCACCGTGCGTGACGTCGGGGTCGTCGCCGGCGTCCTTGGTGATCGTCGCGGACCACCGGCCGCCGCCGGACGCGGTGTGCGTCAGCGCGAAGGTCGGGGTCAGGCCCTTGGGCAGGGTGATCTCGACGGGATCGGGGAAGCCGTGACCCAGCAGCGCGGTATAGGCCGCTTTGGTCGCGGCCGTCGCGCAGGCGCCCGTGGTCCAGCCCCGGCGCAGCGCACCTGGCGACGTCCTGTTCACGCGGCGACCGCGGGATCGAATTCCATTGACAACTGGGGGTTTCGTGTCACGGGCTTTCCTCCGAGAGGCCATGCTCGGCACAGGCCCCGGGCGCGAGCAGCGGCAGGTTCGGCGGTGGCCCGTTCTGGATGAGCCGGAGCAGGGCGTCGGTGTCGAGGTGGTCGGCGACCGCATCGCCGAGCCGGTCCAACCGGGTGGCGCGCAGCGCGGTCACGTCGGTGTCCGGCGCGGGCACGAAGTCACGACCCGCCACTGCCGCGATCTCGGTGAGGAACGCGCGCCGGAACGCATCGCTGTCGAAGGCCCCGTGCCAGTGGGTGCCCCAGACCGCTTCGGTCCGCGCACCACCGAGAAAGCCGGTCGCACTGTCGTCGATGCGGGCGACGCCATGGTGGATCTCGTAGGCGGTGGTGACGGGACGGCCGTAGACCGTCGTGGTCGGGCGCCCCACGGTTTTGTCCGCGGCGAAGGTGACGTCGACCGGGAGCAGGCCGAGCCCGGCCACCGTGCCGCACCGGGACTCCACGTCGTCGTCGATGCGTCGCGCGAGCATCTGGAAGCCACCACAGATCCCCAGCACCGGCCGGCCAGCTGCGGCACGGTCGGCGATCGCGTCGGCCAGTCCCCGCTCATGCAGCCAGCGCAGGTCATCGACGGTGGCCCGGGTCCCGGGCAGGATCGCCAGATCGGCCTCGGCGACCTCGCCAGGGGACGTGGTCCAGCGCACGAGCACGCCCGGCTCCTGCGCGAAGGCGTCGACATCCGTCGAGTTGGAGACTCTGGGCAGGGTGATGGCGGCGATCCGCAGCGTATGGCGACCGAGCGGAGGTCCACCGGACGCGGTTTCGTGCCACAGGCCAAGGGAATCCTCGGCATCGAAGGCCACGTCCGGCAACCAGGGCAGCACGCCGAGGGCCGGTCGTCCGGTGAGCCGGTGAATCATGGCAAGGCCCGGTTCGAGCAGTGCGGGCTCGCCACGGAACTTGTTGACCACGAACCCGCCGATCAATGACTGGTCCCGCGCCGACAACAAGGCCACGGACCCAAAGAAGGACGCGAACACGCCACCGCGGTCGATGTCGCCGACGAGCACGGTCGGCACGTCCCTGGCGTCGGCCAGGCCCATGTTGGCGATGTCGCCGGCGCGCAGGTTGATCTCGGCCGGACTGCCCGCACCCTCACAGATCACCACGTCGAACCGGTTGGCCAGGTCGTCGAAGGCAGCCAGCGCGACCTCCCGCAGCGTAGTGTGCAACCGG
>DASYBO010000742.1:0-7942 GCA_036500685.1 Pseudonocardiaceae bacterium
GGCCGCACGGTCGACTTCAAGAACACGGTGATCATCTTCACCTCGAACCTGGGCACCTCGGACATCTCCAAGGCGGTCGGGCTCGGCTTCTCCAGTGGTTCGGACACCGGTTCGAACTACGACCGGATGAAGCAGAAGGTCAACGATGAGCTGAAGAAGCACTTCCGTCCGGAGTTCCTGAACCGGATCGACGACATCATCGTGTTCAACCAGCTGACCCAGCAGCAGATCATCGAGATGGTCGACCTGATGCTGGCCAGGGTCGAAGTGCAGCTCAAGGCCAAGGACATGGCGCTGGAGATGACCGGCATCGCCAAGAAGCTGCTGGCCAAGCGCGGGTTCGACCCGGTGCTGGGCGCGCGGCCACTGCGTCGCACGATCCAGCGCGAGATCGAGGACCAGCTCTCCGAGAAGATCCTGTTCGGCGAGCTGCTGCCCGGCCAGATCATCGTCGGCGACGTCGAGGACTGGGACGGCGAAGGCCCGGACGACAAGGCGCACTTCACCTTCCGGGGTGAGGCCAAGCCGCCGAAGGTCCCGGACGCCCCGCCGGTCAGCATCGGCGCCTCCGGAGAGGCCGACGGGATCAGCGAAGCAGGCTGACCCCTGGTCTCAACTGAACAACAAGCCGTGCGCGGGGTTTCCGGTTCGTCCGGAAATACCGCGCACGGCTTAATTCTTGGCCATAGAGTGATCTGGTGCGGGTAGCTCTGCTGGGGCCGTTGTCGGTCACCACTGACGAGGGCCGGGAGGTGGAGATCGGCGGCGCTCGACTGCGCACGCTGCTGGCTCGTCTTGCCCTGGACGCCCCGCGCCCTGTCAGCACGACCGAGCTGATCGACGGGCTCTGGGAAGTCCCGCCCGGCGACGCCGGCAACGCGTTGCAGTCGCTGATCTCCCGGCTACGCAAGGCACTGCGGGCCGCGGGTGTCGATGACGCGCTGCTCCAGTCCCAGCCGACCGGGTATCGACTCGCTCTCGCCGAACTGGACGTCGACGTGCACCGCTTCGCCGCGATCGCCGCTGCCGGTCGGGCCGAACTGCGGGCCGGCCGTCCCGCCGAGGCGGCCATGACCCTGCGCTCGGCGCTGCTGCTGTTCCGCGGCGGCCCGCTGGCCGGCGTCGTCGACGCGCCGTTCGCCGCGCCGGCCGTGGCTCGGCTGACCGAGGCCCGGCTGACCGCGATCGAGGACCGGGTCGGCGCGGAACTGGCGCTCGGCCGCCACACCGACGTCCTGCCCGAACTCGACGAACTCTGCGCTGCTCATCCGCTGCGCGAATCGCTCGCCGCGCTGCGCCTGCGCGCACTGTCCGGCGCGGGGCGCAAGGCCGACGCGCTCGCCGGTTACGCCGCGATCCGCCAGGAACTCGCCGACGAACTCGGCGTCGACCCCTCGTCCGAACTCCAACAAGTCCATCTGGCTCTGCTGCGCGGCGAAGGCGAACCCCAGCGATCACCGGTGGCGCTGGCCCCGCCCCGTCCCGCCGCCTCGCTGCATGGCACCTCGCCTGCCCGGCTGACCAGCTTCATCGGCCGGGACAGCGAACTGGCCACTGCGCTCGACCTGCTCACCACCTCGCGCTTGGTCTGCCTGGTCGGGCCGGGCGGGGCCGGCAAGACCCGGCTGGCCACCGAACTGGCCAGGGGCATCGTCGACAGGGACGGCGTCTCGGTCTGGTTCGCCGAACTCGCCCCCATACGCGACAGCAGCGACCTGGCCGAATCGCTGCTCGGCGCGTTGGGCATCCGCGAGGTGCGGATCATCGAGAGCACCGGATCCTCGCCGCGCACGCCGATCAGCAGACTCATCGATCACTTCACCGGCGGCCCGGCCGTGCTCGTCCTCGACAACTGCGAGCACCTGATCGACGCCGCGGCCACGCTCGCCGAAACCCTTCTCGGCCGCTGCCCCGACCTGCGGGTACTCGCCACCAGTCGGGAGCCGCTCGCCATCACCGGCGAAGCGCTCTACTGGGTCGGTCCGCTCGACCTGCCCGACGAACACACCAGCCCCGAACAGGCCGGTCAGACCTCCGCCGTGCGGCTGTTCGTCGACAGGGCCAAGGCCGTCCGGCCAGGATTCACCCTGGACACCGCGGTACTGCCCGCGGTGTCGGAGATCTGCCACCGGCTCGACGGCATGCCGCTGGCGCTGGAACTCGCCGCGGCGCGGCTGCGTTCGATGAGCCCGCAGGAGGTCGCCGAACGGCTCGACGACCGCTTCGCCCTGTTCACCGGCGGCAACCGCACCGCGATGCCGAGACACCGCACCCTGCGCGGGGTCGTCGAGTGGAGCTGGGACCTGCTCACCGATGCCGAGGCGAAACTTGCCCGCAGGCTGTCGCTGTTCGCGGGCGGCATCACCGTGGACAGCGCGATCGGCGTGTGCGCGGGCCCCGTACTGCCGGCCGTCGAGGTGCCCTACCTGATCGCTTCCCTCGTCGAGAAGTCGTTGCTGGAGGCCAAGACCAACGCGGACGGCTCGTCGCGGTACCGGATGCTGGAGACGGTTCGCGCCTACGGTCAGGAAAAACTCGCCGAGGCAGACGAAACCGAAGCGGCCATGGCCGCGTTCACCGAACACTTCACCCGACTCGTGCTGGACAACGAGCCGATCCTGCGCACCCGCGACCAACTTGCGGCCATGGCCGTGATCGGCGCCGAGCACGACAACCTCGGCGCGGTGCTGCGCTGGGGAGCCGACCACGGCGCACACGAATTCCTGGCCGACATGGTGCTCACCATGATCTGGTACTGGATCATGGCAGGCCGACCGGGCGAGGCGAGCACCTGGAGCAAGCTCGCCCTGAACATCCAACCGGCGCGGGAAACATCGCGAGTGGCCGCGCTGCGGCTGGTCGCCATCGTCACCGTGTTCGACGAGAATCCGCTCGAGGAGATGATCGCGCAGGTCGACCGCACCATCATGATGCTGGACCAGGACGAGGTGGTCGAGCGGTACCCGGTGGTCATGTTCCTGCGGCCGATGCTGCTGATGTTCGTCGGCCGACCTGAGGAAGCCATGGCGGCCGCGCGGCGGCTCGGCGTCCATTCCGATCCGTGGGTGCGCGCGTTCTCCCGGCTGTCCGTGTGCTTCATCGCGGAGAACAACGGCGACGCGGACTCCTCCGCCGACGCGCTGGCCGAGGCCCTGGACACCCTGCGCGAGATCGGCGAGCGCTGGGCCCTGTGCTTCGCGCTGAGCCTTGACGGGTCGCTGCGCTCGCTGCACGGCGACTACGACGGCGCGATCCGCGCTCATGAGGAAGCGCTCGTGCTGGCCGCCGAACTCGGCTCCAGCGACGACGTGCTGCAACAGCGGGGGCAACTGGCCAGAATTCGGATGCTGTCGGGCGACCTCGCCGGCGCCGAGCGCGACTGCCAGTTCGTCCTCGACGAGTTGGGCGGCGTGGACGGGGGCGACCGCGCGGACATCGCGTTCTACACCGAATGCGGTCTGAGCCGGTTGAAATGCATACTCGGCGATGTCGACGCCGCGCAGGAACACCTGACCATGGCGCATACCTACCGCACCAGCGCTCCGCTCACCGTGCGTGGCCATCGGACGGCCGCGCTGATGATGGCCGAGGCCGTCATCGACGAACTGCGCGGCGACCTCGACCGCGTCCGGACCGATCTGATCGAGGCCCTTGGCAACGCGATGACGTCCAAGGACATGCCGCTGCTGGCAGGTGTCGGCGAACGCATCGCGCGGTTGTCGCTGCTGATGGGCGATCGGCCGGTGGAGGCGGCCGGCGTGCTCGGCGCGTGCGCGCGCCTGCGCGGCATCCTCGACCAGGGCGACCCGGACGTCCGCGACACCATCGAATCGCTGGCCGAGCAACTAGGCGAAGACGGCTACGCCAAGGCTTTCCGTGCCGGCCGCGAACTGGACCGGGACGGCGCCACTCTCTGCCTGCACACCGCGCTCGGCATCAGTCTACAATAGACAGACCAGGACCCGAGTCCACGAAGGACTCGGGCCCTGATTCACCCCCCTAGCCCCCTGGTATCAGCTGGCCATCCGGCGCCGGTAGGCGGTCATGGCCAGCGGGAAGAACACCGCCGCGAAACCGATCATCCAGATCGTCGCGGCCAGCAGTGGCGCGCCGATCGGCCCGCCCAGCATCAGTCCACGTGCGACATCCACCAGCTTGCTCACCGGCGAGATCGACGTCCATGCCTGCAACCAACCCGGCATCGTCGAGGACGGCACGAAGACGTTGCTGCCGAAGGTCAACGGCATCATCACCGCGACCATCACGCCCTGCGCCGCGGTCGGCGCGGTCAGCAACATGCCGACCCACACGCCGAGCCAGCACAATGCGAGACCGGCCACGATCATCAGCAACACCGCGAACAGCGCGAACATCGGGTTCGTGTGCACCCGGAAGCCGAGGATCATCGCGAAGCTCAACAGGATGACCATGGCCACCACGAAGCGAACCGCGTCGCCGAGCACCGCGCCGACCAACGGCGCGGACCGCGCGATCGGCAGGCTGCGGAACCGGTCGAACACGCCCTTGCTGATGTCGTTGCTCAACGAATAACCCGTGCCCATGCTGGCGAACAACGTGTTCTGCACCATCAGGCCGGGCACCAGCGTCTGCAGATAGGTGTGCCAGTTCCCGCTGATCGCGCCACCGAAGAGGAACACGAACATCACCAGGAACAGAATCGGCTGGATGGTCACGTCCAGCAGGTTCTCCGGGTTCTTCCTGATCCTGATGATGCTCCGCCCGGCCAGCGAGAGGCTGTGCCGCATGGCCCGCGCCGGATTGATCACCCGGCGCGGCGCCGGCATCGTCGCGGTCAAGGTGGTCATACCAGGCTCCTTGCTGGTTCGTCGGTCTTGACGTCCTCGGTGGCCTTGTGCCCGGTCAGCGACAGGAACACCTCGTCGAGGCTGGGCAACCGCAGCGCCAGTTCGTCCGCGGTGATGCCGGCCTCGTCCAGCTTGCGGACGACCGCGGCGATCAGCACCGGATCGTTGACCGGGGTGGTCAGCAGGCCGGTCGCGTTGTCGCGGCTCGGGACGTGGCCGGTCAGGTCGGTCAGCACCCTGGCCACCGCGTCCAGGTCGCGCGCCAGCGTCGGCCGCACCTGGAGCGTCTGTCCGCCGGTGCGCCGCTTCAGCTCGTCCGGCCGCCCCTCGGCGACCACCGCGCCCTTGTCGATCACGGTGATCCGCCCGGCCAACTGGTCGGCCTCGTCCAGGTACTGCGTGGTCAGCATGACGGTCACCCCATCCGCGACCAGTTCCCGCACCATGCTCCAGACGTCGTTGCGGCTGGTCGGATCCAGTCCGGTGGTCGGCTCGTCGAGGTAGAGCACCTGCGGCCGGCCGACCAGGCTCGCGGCCAGGTCCAGCCGCCTGCGCATACCGCCCGAAGGTCTTCGCGGCCCGCCCCGCCGCGTCGGTCAACTCGAAGCGCTCCAGCAGTTGTTTCGCCCGTGCCTTCGCGTCCCTGCGGGACAGCTCCAGCAGTCGACCGATCAGCACCAGGTTCTCGGTGCCGCTCAGATCCTCGTCGACCGACGCGTACTGACCGGTCAGGCCGGTCACCGCCCGCACCGACACGGCGTCCTTGCGGATGTCGTAGCCGCAGACCGTGGCATGCCCCTCGTCCGGTCGCAGCAGGGTCGCCAGAATCCGCACCGCGGTCGTCTTGCCGGCGCCGTTCGGGCCGAGCACCCCCAGGATCGTGCCGGTCGGCACCGCGAGATCCACCCCGGCCAGGGCCGTGGTCTTTCCGTATCGCTTCACCAGGCCCTCTGCCTGGATCGCATATGACATCTGCGTTCTCCCCTGTTTCGTCGTTGTCATCGACTATCGGGGAGCCCGCTGACAGACCGCGCACAGCCCGCTGTCAGCACCGCTGTTAAATGTCGGCGTGGTCATCGAATTCGGCGGGGAAGGCCCCGGCATCCTGTTGCTGCACGGCCTGATGGGCCGCGCGAACACCTGGTGGCGAACGGCTCGCTGGCTGACCAACTATGGCCGGGTCGTCGGCATCGACGCCCGCGCGCACGGCCGCAATCCGCACCGGGGCCCGGCCGAAACCGAACAGTTCGTCGCCGACGCGGTCCACGTCATCCGCGACCGCGACCTCGGGCCGGTCGTCGCGATAGGACACTCCATGGGCGGCCTGCACGCGTTGGCCCTTGCCGCGTGGCATCCGGACCTGGTGCGCGGCATCGTCGTCGAGGACATGGCGCCCGACCAGCGTGGCAGGACGGTCGAGACCTGGCGCCCCTACTTCGAGTCCTGGCCGACCGCGTTCGCCTCGCTCGCGCACGTCCGCGAGTACTTCGGCGCTGCGGGCGATTACTTCACCGAATGCTTCGAGGAACGCGCGGACGGCTACCACCTCATCGCCGACCTGGACGCCCTCTACGAGATCGCCGCAGAATGGGGCCGCCGCGACTACTGGCCCCTCGTCGAGGCCGTGCGCTGCCCGCTGTTGGTGATCGAAGCCGAACACACCGCGATGCCGGCAGGCCAGATGGCCGAGATGGCGCGCCGCGTCCCCGGCGCCCACTACCTGCTCGTACCCGGCGCGGGCCACATCGTGCACGACGACCAGCCCGACATCTACCGAGGCGCCGTGGAAGCCTTCCTCAGCTGAGCAGCTCGGTCTCCCCGGTCCGGGTATCGGTGACCCCGACCTCCGCGATCCGCGCCCGAATCGGCTCGATCGGATGCACCGCCGCGAACCCGGCCGCCAGCTGCGCGTTGTCCAGGTCCTGGGCCAACGCGCAGTGCGGCACCCACGCGCCCGGCAGGTAGTACGCCCACGGATCGCGCACCTTCCCGGCCAACACGTCGTGCACGGCCGAATGCACGGCCAGCACCTCGGCGTCGGTCACCGCGCCGAGGAACAGCGCGTTCTCCTTGGTGGGGAAGGTGCCGAGCGTGTAGAGCCACAGCGCCGGCAGCGAGAGCAGCCGCAGCGACTCGGCCAGGTTCTTGCGCGCCTTCACCGGAATCGAGCTGGCGATCGCGAAACTCACGTGCGGCCGATGCCGCCGGTGGCTGCGCGAAGCGAGGCTCGGCACCCCGGCCTTCTCGAGCCGCCGCCACAGTTCGCGCACGGCCGCGTCGGCCTCGTCGTCGAAGAAGAACTCCAGCGCCTGCGCCACTTATCGGCCCGCCAGCAACTCACCCGGCAGGGAGAACAGCCCAGCCTCGGTCTGCTCAAGCAACCCGTCCACCAGCAACGAATCCAGGCAGCGATCCCGTTGCCCTGCGTCGTCCCAGACCGCGTCCAGCTCGGCCCTGGTCACCGGCCCGGACGCGCCGCGCAGCACGTCCAACAGCTTCCCGCGCACCTGACGGTCCGTGCCCGCGAACTTCTGCACCGGCTTCGCAGGCCCCGCATATGCCGGTCGCCCTGCCCGCTGCCAGGCACAGTCCCCGAAGATCGGGCAGTCCGCGCAACGCGGCGTGCGCGCGGTGCAGATGACCTGCCCCAACTCCATCAACCCGGCCGAGAACACCGCAGCCCGCTCGGGTTCGGTCGGCAGCAGCGCCTCGGTGTCCGCGAGATCGCGCGTCGTCGACGCGGGCCCGGCATCCCCGGCCCCGTGCACCGCCCGCGCGACGACCCGCCGCACATTGGTGTCCACCACCGCCGCGCGCTGCCGATAGCCGAACGCGGCCACCGCCCGAGCGGTGTACGCACCGATCCCTGGCAGCGCCAACAGAGTGTCCACATCGGACGGGACAAGGTCGTTGTGGTCATCGGCGATGGCCGTCGCAGCGGCATGCAGGCGCAGCGCCCGGCGCGGGTAGCCGAGCTTGCCCCAGGCCCGTAACACCTCGGCCTGACTGGCCGCTGCCAGCGCGGACGGTTTCGGCCAGCGGTGCAGCCAGTCGTGCCAGATCGGCTCGACCCGCGCGACCGGAGTCTGCTGCAGCATGATCTCGCTGACCAGCAC
>DASYBO010000743.1:0-8696 GCA_036500685.1 Pseudonocardiaceae bacterium
GCGGCGTCGGCTACGTACTCCGCGTCGCCCCGAACTAGCGCGATGACCCCATGACCCAGACGCAGCGGCGGCAGGAGAAGCTGACCAGTTCCCTTCCAGCGCACCCGGTCGGGGTGCCGGTGCCACCGGGCGCCGGACGCAGCCGGGGTGCGGTGTTGCGGGCCCCGTGGCGGGCGCTGCGCACGGCGTTGGGCCGGTTGCCGTTGCGGGTGCACCTGGTGGTCGCGCTGGTCGTGTTGTTGGCGGCGGGCTTGTTCGGCACCTGGTGGGCGGCGTCCGCCGAACTGCAGCACTACCTGGTCGGGCAGGTCGACCGGCGGCTTGAGCACGCCGCGCAGGTGTTCACCCACGTCCCGCTGACCCAGCTGCCGGACAGCCGCAGGCTGCGCCAGATCACCCCGGCGGGCGGCGGCTACCTGGTCGAGGTGACCATCAACGGCCAGACCTCCACCTACAACGGCTCCGGCATCGCCCCTGCCGAGCTGCCCGCGGTGCCGTCGAACCTGGTGGTCGGCAAGGCGGTGAACGCGCCATCGCACAGTGGCGACGGCAGCCAGTGGCGACTGCTGCCGCTGGCCTTCCCGCAGCAGAACGCCACAGTGCTGCTGGCCGCGAACCTGGACGACGTGAACGCCGCCATCGACGACCTGACCAAGTACTTCCTGTGGATCGCGCTCGGCGGCCTCGTCCTGATCGGCGGCGTCGGCTATGCCCTGGTCCGGGGCAGTCTGCGGCCGTTGGAGGAGGTGGAGAACACCGCAGAGGCGATCGCAGCCGGCGACCTGTCCCGCCGCGTCCCGGTGCGCAGGCCGGGCAGCGAGGTGGGGCGACTGGCCAACGCGTTCAACGTGATGGTCGGCCGGATCGAGAACGCGTTCCGGGCGAGCGAACGGTCCGAGACGTCCGCGCGGTCCTCCGAGGAGCGGATGCGGCAGTTCGTCGCGGACGCCAGCCACGAGCTGCGCACCCCGCTGACCTCGATTCGCGGCTACGCCGAGCTCTACCGGCAGGGCGCGGTCGCCTCGCAGGAGGAGGTGGCCGGGGTGTTGCGCCGGATCGAGGACCAGGCGGCCCGGATGGGCCTGCTGGTGGACGACCTGCTGCTGCTGGCCAGACTGGATCATCAGCGACCGCTGGAGCACGAGCCGGTGGATCTGGCCGTGCTCGCGGTGGACGCGGTGCACGACGCGCACGCGGTCGCGCCGGATCGCGCGGTCGGCCTGCGGCTGCCGCCGGCGCGGGGCGACGAGCCGGTCGCGGTACCGGTGCTCGGCGACGCGGCCCGGCTGCGCCAGGTCGTCGGCAACCTGCTGAACAACGCGATCACGCACACCCCGCCGGACGTGCGCATCGAGGTTCGGCTGCGCACGGCCGGGGCCGAGGGCGTGCTGGAGGTCGCGGACGCGGGGCCGGGGTTGCCGGCCGAGCAGGCGGAGCGGGTGTTCGAGCGGTTCTACCGGGCCGACCCGTCCCGTGGCCGGGACAGTGGCGGGACCGGGCTGGGGCTGGCCATCGTGGCCGCGCTGGTCGCCGCGCACGGCGGCCGGGTCGAGGTGGACACCGCGGTGGGCGTGGGCACCACCTTCCGGGTGATGCTCCCACTGGCCAACTAAGCGGACAAACCGCCTCGGACATGCGGGTTTATTCCGAATGACCGGTCAATTTCCACGATGCGGACACTCCTTTCGGAGGGAGCGGGTAGCTTCGGCCGACCGTTAGTGTGCGGCCACCGGGTGCCACTGGGGAGCCTGGTGGCCGTTGTCGGTGGGTGACCCGACGGTCAGGGGAGGAGGGCCTGCCGGCCGTGATCAGGTTCCTGCTGCGTCGGCTGGTCAACTACGTGGTCCTGTGCCTGCTCGCGGTGTTGTTCACCTACGTGCTTGCCTCGCTCACGTTCGACCCGATCGCCCTGCTCAAGTTGCACAGACCCTCGCCCCCGGCCTCGGTCATCGCGGACAAGATCCACGACCTGCACCTGGACCAGTCGATCCCGGTGCGGTTCGGGAACTGGTTCTGGGCGGTGCTGCACGGCAACTTCGGGAACTCCGTCTACGGCAACGCGATCACCCCGGATGTGTGGGAACGGGCCGGGGTGAGTTTGCGGCTGTTCCTGTTCGGCACGATCTTCGCCATCGTCATCGGGGTGCTGGTCGGGGTGTCCAGCGCGATCCGCCAGTACCGGTTCAGCGACTACTTCGCCACGTTCGTGTCCTACATCCTGATCTCCATGCCCGTTTTCGTACTGGGCACGCTGCTCAAGTACGGCGCCACCGAGCTCAACTACTTCACCGGCTCGAGCTTCCTGCAGTTCACCGGGGAGACCACACCAGGGTTCACCGGCAGTTTCGGCGCTGAGCTCTGGGACCGGTTCCGGCACATCATCCTGCCCACCATCGCGATCGGCATCGGCCCGGCCGGCGCCGCCTACTACAGCCGCTACCAGCGCAACTCCATGCTCGATGTGCTCGGTTCGGACTTCCTGCGCACCGCGGCCGCGAAGGGCCTTCGCCGAGGGCGAGTGCTGTACCGGCACGGGCTGCGGGTGGCGCTGATCCCGATGGCCGCGCTGTTCACCTACGGCTTCGCCACCATGATCGTAGGTGGCCCGTTCACCGAGCGGATCTTCGGCTGGTACGGCATGGGCGACTGGCTGATCACCGGCATCCAGACCGAGGACACCAACCTCACCGCGACGGTGACCCTGTTCGTCGCGGTCTGCGTACTCGTCTCCGGCCTGCTCGCCGACATCGCCTATGCCGCGCTCGATCCACGGATCCGGATCTGAGGAAGGGGGCCGGACATGTCGATCATTCTGGACGAGGACGCGGCGGCGCATCCGCCGACCGACGACCGCCCAGCGGCGGCACCGAATTCCTCGCGCGGCGCGTTGGTCTGGCGCCGGTTGCGGCGCAACAAGCTGGCCGTGCTCGGGGCGGCGGTGATCGTGATGCTGTTCATCGTCGCGTTCACCTACAGCTGGTACTGGCCGTGGAGCTACACCCAGTCCGACCTGAGCGCGTTCCTGTCCCCGCCCGACGCGACGCACATCTTCGGCACCGACAACGCGGGCTTCGACCTCTACGCCGAGACCATGCGCGGGTTGCAGAAGTCGCTGATCATCGGCTTGCTGGTGGCCATCCTGTCCACCGCGATCTCGGCGGTGGTCGGCGCGGTCGCAGGCTATTTCCGGGGCAGGGGCGAATGGCTGATCACCGCGATCATCGACCTGCTGCTCACCCTGCCCACCTTCCTGATCCTGGCCGTGCTCAGCCCGAGCTTCCGTGGCCACACCTGGTTGCTGTTCGTGCTGTTGATCGCCGCGTTCAACTGGATGATCACCGCGCGGATCGTGCGCGGCATGACGTTGACCCTCAAGGAACAGGAGTTCGTCCGCGCCGCGCGGCTGATGGGCCTGCCGTCCTGGCGGGTGATCACCCGCCACATCCTCCCGCAGATGTCCTCGTTGCTGATCGTGGACGCCACGGTCAACGTGGGCGGGGCGATCCTCACCGAGACTTCCTTGAGCTACTTCGGGTTCGGCATCCAGTCGCCGGACATCTCGCTGGGCACGTTGATCGCCGACGGCACCGGTTCGGCGCTGGCCTTCCCCTGGCTGTTCTTCATCCCTGCCGGGTTCCTGGTGGTCACCGTGCTCGCGGTGAACCTGATCGGCGACGGGCTGCGCGACGCGTTCGACCCGAACTCCGAGCGCGGCGCCCGCGCCGACCGGCGGGACCTGCGCGCCGAGCGCAGGGCGGCCCGCGCGGCGGGACGGAACGCATGACCGGGACACCGTTGTTGACCGGGTCACCGTTGTTGAGCGTGGACAACCTGGAGGTCAGCTTCCCCAGCGAGGCAGGCCGAGTGCGCGCGGTGCGCGGCGTGAGCTGGCAGCTGGACCAGGGTGAGGTGCTGGGCATCGTCGGCGAGTCGGGCTCCGGCAAGTCGGTGTCCTCGCTGGCGATCATGGGCCTGTTGCCGGAACGGGCTCGGGTGTCCGGGTCGATCCGGTTGCGTGATCGGGAGCTGGTCGGCTTGTCCGACAAGGAGTTCTCCGCGATCCGAGGGCGCAGGATCGCCATGGTCTTCCAGGATCCGATGTCCGCGTTGACCCCGGTCTACACCGTCGGCGACCAGATCGCCGAGGCGCTGCGCGCGCACGATCGGCGTCGCTCTGCGAGTTCGGCCCGCAATCGTGCGGTGGAACTGCTGGACCTGGTGGGCATTCCGAACGCGGCCGGCGCGGCAGGGGCGTTCCCGCACGAGTTCTCCGGCGGGATGCGGCAACGGGTGGTGATCGCCATCGCGATCGCCAACGACCCTGACCTGATCATCGCCGACGAGCCGACCACCGCGCTGGACGTGACCGTGCAGGCGCAGGTGCTCGACGTGTTGTCGACGGCGCGGGAGGTGACCGGCGCCGGGATCATCCTGATCACCCACGACCTCGGCGTCGTCGCCGGCTTCGCCGACCGGCTGATGGTGATGTATGCCGGGCGCGCGGTGGAAACCGGTGCGGTGCAACAGGTCTACCAGCAGCCGAGGATGCCCTACACGCTCGGCCTGCTCGGTTCGGTGCCGCGCCTTGACGACGATCGGCGCCGGCCGCTGGTGCCGATCGCCGGTCGTCCACCGTCGCTTGTGGACCTTCCCGGCGGTTGCCCGTTCGCGCCGCGCTGCCCGCTGGTGATCGACGCCTGCCGCACCGAGGAACCGCCGTTGGTACCCGTTCCCGGTGGGGAAGCCGCGTGCATCAGGGTCGACGAACTGGCCCGCACGCAGGCCGAAACCGAGGACGTCGCGGCCCTGGCCGCGCGGGTCTATGCCGCCGAAACGCCGAGCGAGCGGGTGTTGTCGGCAAGCAAGCCGAGGGCCGAGCGGGACCGGGTGCTGGAGGTACGCGGGCTTGCCAAGTACTTCCCGATCACCAAGGGTGTGTTCCGTCGCCAGATCGGCGAGGTGCGGGCGGTCGACGGGGTCGACCTGGACATCGTCGCCGGGGAGACCCTCGGCCTCGTCGGTGAGTCGGGCTGCGGCAAGACCACCACGTTGTTGCAGGTCCTCGAACTGGCCAAGCCACAGCGGGGCACCATCAGCCTGTTCGGCGAGGACGTCGACAACCTCGACCGCACCGCTCGCACCCGCTTGCGGCGCGACATCCAGGTCGTCTTCCAGGACCCGATCGCCTCGCTCGACCCGAGGATGCCGGTCAGCGACATCATCGCCGAACCCCTGCGCCTGTACGGCATGCGGTCCGACACCGTTCGGGCCAGGGTCGCCGAACTGCTCGAACTGGTCGGGATGAGCCCGGAACACGCGGCCCGCTACCCGGCCGAGTTCTCCGGCGGTCAACGCCAGCGGGTCAGCATCGCGCGCGCGTTGGCGCTGGAACCGAAACTCGTCGTCCTCGACGAACCCGTGTCCGCGCTGGACGTGTCCGTGCAGGCCGGCGTGCTGAACCTGCTGGCCGAACTGCGCGAGCGCCTTGGCCTGTCCTACCTGTTCGTCTCGCACGATCTCTCGGTCATCCGGCACGTCGCGGACCGGATCGCCGTGATGTACCTGGGCCGGATCGTGGAGATCGGCGCGGCAGGCGAACTGCTCGACGCCGCAGCACACCCGTACACGCAGGCGCTGCTGTCCGCGGTGCCGATCCCCGACCCGGTAGCCGAACGCGCGCGGGACCGGATCGTGCTGGTCGGCGACCGGCCGGACCCGGCCCGGCCACCGTCGGGCTGCCGATTCCGCTCCCGCTGCTTCACCTACGCGGCGCTACCGGAGGTACAGCGCGTGAAATGTGCCGATGTCGTGCCCGAATTGGGCGAACAAGGCCCTGATCACCAGGTCGCCTGTCACTATCCGAAGGTGCGCGCGGTGATCTGAGCGGTTTTCGTCGAGAGGGAGGAGCCCAACGTGGGCAGGACAAGGTTTGGGGTAGCGGCACTGATCGGGACCGCACTCGTGGCCACGCTGGCGCTGGCCGGCTGTGGTGGCGGGCCGAGCGCGAACCAGTTGCAGAACAGCAACCAGTTGGCGCACAAGGCCGAGGACATCAATCCTCGGCCCGCGTCGACCCTGGTGGACGGCAACTTCGTCTGGCCGTTTAGCTCGTGGTTCACGAACTGGAACTGGAATGAGGTCGACGGCGCCCACGAGGAAGAGACCGACGTCTACATGGCCTACCTGCCCACCTTCTTCACGATCGAGCCGGACACCAGCGTGGTCATCAACCACGACTACCTCACCTCGGCCACGGTCACCTCGACCAGCCCGCAGGTGATCACCTACGACATCAACCCGAAGGCGAAGTGGTCCAACGGCGACCCGCTGGTCTGGTCGGACATCAAGGCCCAGTGGCAGGCGCTCAACGGCAGCAACCCGGCTTACCAGGTCCAGCAGAGCACCGGATACTCGGACATCGCCTCCGTCACCGAGGGGACCAGTCCGACCCAGGCGGTCGTCACCTTCAAGCAGCCCTTCGCCGAATGGCAGTACCTGTTCGGCAAGTACTCGCCGCTGTATCCGCCGTCGGTGAACGCGACGCCGCAGGCGTTCAACACATCGCTGGCCAACGGCCCGTCCACGATCAGCGCGGGCCCGTTCGTCATCACCACGATCGACAAGAACAAGGGCACCGTCGTGGCGACCCGCAACCCCGGTTGGTGGGGTGCGAAACCGGTGCTCTCGAAGATCGTCTACCAGTTGGTGGCCAGGACGAACCGAGGCGATGCCCTTGCCAACGGCGAGATCACCGAGACCCCGCTGTTCGCCGACCCCAGTCTGTACAAACGTTCGCAGACCATGTCGAACGTGGCGATCCGGGAGTCGATCGCGGCCAACTTCAACGACTACTGGCTGAACGGCCGGCCGGGTACGGTCCTGTCCGACCAGAAGCTGCGCGTGGCGCTGGTCACCGGCATCAACGGAGGCGACTTCACCAAGGCGGTCATCGGTTCCATTGAGCCGCACCCGGTTCCGGTCGGCAACCATCTGTACATGCCGGGCACCCAGTACTACCAGGACCACAGCGGGATCACCGCGTACAACCTGGCCAAGGCCAAGAGCGAGCTGGACGCGGACGGCTGGAAACTTGCGCCGGGCAAACAGTACCGCACCAAGAACGGCCAAGAACTCGATGTGTCCTTTTTGGACACTAGTGACTACAACGACCCGACCGCTCCCGAGGTGCAGAAGCTGATGGTCGACCAGCTGGCCCAGCTCGGCGTCAAGTGCACGTTGGACCTGGTGCCCACGGCGCAGTACTCAGGCCTGCTGGACAAGGGCCAGTGGGATGTCACCCCCGTCGGGTTCCCCGCGACGGCGTTCCCGATCAGCAACATGGAAACCGCGTACTACCTGGACCCGAACAACATGGGCCAGAACTTCAGCCAGGTTGGCAGCTCCAAGATCAACAAGCTGTTCGATCAGGCCAACTCCACGATCGACCCGGCGCAACGGGCGCAGATCGGCAACCAGATCGACACGGACCTGTGGAATCTCGGGCAGGACATCGTGACCTTCCAGTCGCCGGGCGTGCGGTTGGTGAACAAGAACGTGGCCAACTTCGGCGCGTTCGGCTTCGCCGACACCGACTACACCGCGATCGGATTCATCAAGCAGTGAACATCGGGTCGACCTCGGCCGGACGGACGCCGACGCGCACCGCCCGGCCGGGGCTGCCCCGCGCCCTGTGGCACGGCCTGCTCACCACCGGCGCGGTGCTCGCGGTCTGCGCGATCATCGCGACGTTCTCCACACTGTCCTATCAGGACGCGACAGCGCGATTGGCTCAGCACAGCGTCCGCGCGACCGGCCAGGTGACCGGCGGTTCCGGCACCAGCGCCGACATCACCTGGAAAACCCCGGCCGGCCAACAACTCCGTGCGGTCGTGCCGATGTCGGGCACAGCGCCGTCGGCCGGCACCCGCACCGAGATCGCCTACGACCCGGCCGATCCCGCCGACGCGATCATCCCCGGCGCACACCTGCTCGCCGACGCCGACCAGGCCCGCGATGGCCTGTTCTTCGCCACCCTCGTTGCCTGTGCCGTGCTGGCGGTCGACGCGGTCTGGCTGCTCCGGCGGCTTCGTCTGCGTCGCAGTCCCGGCGGGCCGTTGACCGTGCGACGTGTTCGGATGCAGCGGCGGCTCATGTCGCGCAGCTGGCTGGAAACGGAGCCCGTCCCCGGCCGCCGGCAACGCTGGATCCCGGTCTACTACGACCCGGTGCTTGCCGAACTCCCGTCGCCGGTCGAGGTCACCCTGCGCGGCGACCTCATCCTCGACCGCCTGGTCGCCGTCGAGGTCAACGGCGTGCTGCTCTACCCGTCCGGCCGCGTGGCGCCAAGCGAACCCCTTGGCCGCCGCACCGACAGCCCCAGCCGCCCCGACGACCACGCCCTTGCCAAGGCGCGCGCCGGCGGCATCCTGCGCCAACTCCGCGTCGACGCCGCGCTGCTGGTCCCCGCTCCGTTGATCGGCCTGTTCTGGGCCTACCTCGACCAGGGCGGCGGCGCACCCAGCTGGCTCGGCGCGACCGCGCTGTGCGCGACGCTGGGCCTCTGGTTGGCCGCCATTCGAGGCTCGGACCCTACTTGAACAGGTGTTTGACCGGTTTTGTCAGAGTGCTTCGCTATGTTGCCGTTGTGGCCGAAAACGACGATTGGCCGTGTTGCACGACCGCGATCACGGCCACAG
>DASYBO010000744.1:0-7377 GCA_036500685.1 Pseudonocardiaceae bacterium
GTGGAGGTGCCGGGAATCGAACCCGGGTCCTCTGTCGCCTCATCAAGGCTTCTCCGTGCGCAGCTCACTATGCCTCTACTCGACCCCACCGATCTCGCGAGCTAGTTCGGTGTGACGGGCCCAGTCGCTGTGAGTTTCCCGTTCAGTGTCCGCGACCGGCACTGGCGGTAAGCCTCCTAGCTGATGCCGGTGAACCAGGACGGAGGCGCTCCTGGACCGACACAGTACTTACTCGCTCAGGCGGCGAGGGCGTACTGGCGCTGAGATTTATCGGCGCTTATTGAGTTACGGCGACGCTTAAGGTGGTCTCTCGCCTGCACCTGCACGCTTCCCTTGACCTAACGTCCAGAGTCGAAACCGTTCACCCCCTGGTTGGTGGCTGTCAGACAGTCATCATAACGCCTCGGCGCACGTGGATCATTCCGATTACCCCCGGTGGGGTCAGGTCGAGACGGACGCGCCGCTGATCATCACGATCGCGGCGGCGGCGAGGACAAGGCCGATGCGTTGGGTCCAGCCGGTGCGTTCGCCGAGGACCAGTCTGGCCAGCAGGACAGTGGACGCGGGGTAGAGGGAAGTTAGCACACTAACTATGGACAACAGGCCGGCGCGCAGGGCGTAGAGGAACGCGGCGTTGGCGACGACGTCGAGCAGGCCCGCGGCGAGGGCCAGGCGCAGCGGTACGTCGGTCGGTGGGCGGAGTTGCTTGGTGAACAGGGCTGCGACCAGCATCAATACGGTCGACGTTGTGCGCGAGACGAGTAGCGGCCACATGCCGCTGTGTGCGCCTACCTGGTCCAGCAGGATGAAGAAGACGCCGAACGCGGCGCCGGAGGTGACGGTCAGTAAGGCGACCTTGGGCGTGAATCGCGCCGTTTGCTCACTGTCCGTGGTCGCCTTCTGTCGGCTGACCAGCATGACGGCGACCACCGCGATTCCGGCGCCGACCAGGGCGACGACGCTGAGGTGTTCGCCCATGGCCAGGCCGACGACGAGGGGGATGCCGGCGACGAGCACCGCGGTGAGGGGCGAGACCACGCTCATCGGACCGGCAGCCAGCGCGGCGTAGTAGCAGAGGATGGCGCAGCCGCCGACGATGCCGGACAACGCGCCGAAGACCAGCGCGGGCGTGGTCAGGGTGCCTCCGGCGAAGGGTGCGATGAGCGCCATGCCGATCATGCCGACCGGGTAGGAGGCGATGACGACGCGGAGTACGGCGACGCGTCGGGCCGCGAGTCCGCCGACGAAATCGCTGACCCCGTACCCGAGCGCGGCGACCAACGAGAGCAGCAGTGCGGACACACACCGATCGTCCGGTATACCCCTCTCGGAAATCGCCACCGGGAGGGCAGAATCACAGGCAGACCCGAACTGGGTAGGGACAACCCCACCTCGCGGACGGCGGTCGGCCGGATGGATCTGACCTGCGGAGACCGGCACGCTGACTGGGCACGTGTAGCAGAAGGAGATGGTATGCACAGCCCGGTAGCCCGGCCCGGCCTCGGTGGCTCTTTGGCCTACCTGTCCTTGTCCGTGTTCAACGCCGTACTCAGTTTCGCGCTCGCGATCACGTTGACCTTCGCCGGGATCGGCACCACGGTGATCTGGGTCGGGGTGCCGATCCTGATGCTCGCGACGATGCTCTGGCGCGGGGCCGCGCGGCTGGAACGGCGCTGGCTGCATGCCACTCTCGGGGTCGTCATCCCGGATCCGTACCGGGAACCGGCCGCCGACGCACGCGTGATGCGACGGTGGCTGACGAAGATCTCCGATCCGGCGACCTGGCGCGATCTGGCCTACGTGGTGATCCGGCTGCCGTTGAGCATCATCGATTTCTCGGTCTGCGTCGCACTGTGGGCGATCCCGCTCGGCCTGATCTCGTTGCCGATCGTGATCGCGGCGACGCCAACCGGCAGCACCAATCTGGTCCTGCCGAACCTGCACAACGGCGTCATCGTGATCAACACCGTGCCGGGGGCGTTGCCGGTCGCGGTACTCGGCGTGCCGATCCTGTTCCTGGTGGCCATGTTGACCCGGCGCATCGTCCAGTTGCACGCGGTCATCGCGGCGGCGCTGCTGCGTCCGACGAGGATGAGCGAACTCAGCGCGAAGGCCGAACACCTCCAGGCCAGTCGGGCTCGCGGGGTCGACGCGGCCGAGGCCGAACGGCGCCGGATCGAACGGGACCTGCATGACGGCGCGCAGCAGCGACTGGTCGCGGTGGCCATGACGCTGGGGCGAGCCAAGGCCAAGCTGAGCAGCGAGGATCAGAGCGCGTTGGCCGACCTGATAGACGAGGCGCACTCCGACGCGAAACGTGCCGTATCGGAACTGCGCGACCTGGCCAGGGGCATCTATCCCGCGGTGCTGGCCGACCGGGGGCTCGACGCGGCGCTGTCCTCGCTCGCCGCGCGCAGTCCCGTTCCGGTCGACGTCGAGGTGAACGTCGATCCTCGGCCACCTGCAGCGGTGGAGACAACCGCGTACTTCATCGTCGGCGAATCCCTGACCAACATCGCCAAACACGCTGAC
Source organism: Pseudonocardiaceae bacterium (assembly GCA_036500685.1). GTDB lineage: Bacteria > Actinomycetota > Actinomycetes > Mycobacteriales > Pseudonocardiaceae > CAJCJE01. The sequence goes on from DASYBO010000744.1 coordinate 2,533, forward strand.
GCCAAACAGATCCAGGTGAAGGTGAACCGGGGCGAGGACAAGGTGGTCGTCGAGATCACCGATGACGGGAAGGGCGGCGCGGAGCTGCGGCCGGGCGGAGGGCTCGCCGGGCTCGCGGATCGAGCTGCCACTATTGACGGTGTGATTACCGTTTTCAGTCCGCTCGGCGGACCGACCGTGGTCAGAGCGGACCTGCCGTGCGAGTGGTGATCGCGGAGGACTCGGTCCTGCTGCGCGCCGGTATCCAGCGCCTACTCGCCGACGAGGGTATCGAGGTCGTCGCCGCCGTCGAGGACGGCACGGCGTTGCTCGACGCGGTCGAGGACCATCGGCCGGATCTGTGCATCGTGGACGTGCGCATGCCGCCCACGTTCACCGATGAGGGCCTGCGCGCGGCGGTGCGGGCCCGCGCTCGGGTGCCCGGCCTGCCGATCCTGGTGTTGTCCCAATATGTCGAGGAGAGCTACGCGGTCGAGCTGGTCTCCGGTGGCGCGCAGGGCATCGGGTACCTGCTCAAGGAGCGCGTCGCGGACGTCGCCGAGTTCGTCCAGGCCGTGCGTGCGGTCGCGGATGGCGGGACATGTATTGATCAGGAAGTGATCAGTCAGCTGATCTCGCGCAAACGCCACAACCCGATCGCCGAGCTGAGCCCGAGGGAACGGGCGGTGCTGGAACTCATGGCGCAGGGCATGGCCAACACCGGCATCGCGCGCAAGCTGGTGGTCTCGGACGGCGCCGTGGAGAAGCACATCGGCAACATCTTCGCCAAGCTGGGCCTTGAGCCGCGCTCGGAGGAACATCGCCGGGTCCGCGCGGTCCTGACCTATCTCGAGCAACGCTGAAATCGACCCAGAGTCCATTGAGGACTCGGTAGGGGAAACCCCACCACCGGCGGTGCGTCAGCTCCACCGGCAAGACACCGGTCCGCACCGCTGTGTTCCACCCCCGCTCCCGACAGGCTCGATGCAACAGCGCATCGAGCCGACAGGGGAGCGTCATGTCCAGCAGCACGGATGTCATCGAGCAGGTCAGGACGCCTCGGCGGCGCCCGGGGCGGGATCCGTTCATCGATCTGCTGCGGAACTTCTCGATGCTGGCGGTCGTGCTCGGCCACTGGATCATGCCGCTGCTGGGCTACGCCAAGGGCACGATCACCGTCGGCGATTCGCTGTCCGCGCCGGGCTGGTGGACATTGACCTGGGTGATGCAGGTGATGCCGGTCTTCTTCGCGGTCGGCGGCGCGGCGAACTTCCACTCCTACTCCGCGCATCTCGCGGCTGGCGGGGATGGGCGCGGGTGGTTGGCGACGCGGTTGTACCGGTTGACGATCCCGGTTCTGCCGCTGCTCGCGGTGTGGCTGGTCGCACCGCCGCTGCTGACCGAGCTGGGGTTGCCGGCGCAGCCGGTCGCGTTCGCGGCGGGCATCGTCGGCCAGCTGCTCTGGTTCCTTGCCGTATATCTGCTGACCGTCGCGCTCGCCCCGCTGATGATCAGGCTCCGCGATCGGTTCGGGCTCGCCGTTCCCGTCGCGCTGGCGAGCGGGGCCATCGTGATCGACATCGCTCGCTTCTCGGGGGTTCCGCTCATCGGGTACCTCAATGAGGTGTTCATCTGGCTGGCCCTGCAACAGCTGGGCATCGAGTACGCGGCGGGTCGCTTCTCCCGACTGTCCACTTCGGCCGCCGCGTTGATCGGTGTCGCCGGATTCGGGGTCACCGCGCTGCTGGTCGTGGCGGGACCGTATCCGTCGAGCATGGTCGGGTTGCCGGGGCAGGCGGTGTCCAACATGTCGCCGGCGACCTTGTGCCTGTTCACGCTCGGGGTCGGCCAACTCGGGCTGCTGCTCGCCTGTCGCCGCCGGATCGTCGCGTTCGGGCGCAGGCCGCGCGTTGCCGCGCTGCAGAACCTGGTCGGGCCGCGCTGCATGACGATCTACCTCTGGCACATGTCCGCGATGATCGTCGTGGCCGGGGTGACCGTGCTCGGCTTCGGCTACGCGACACCGGCCGCCGGGACCATCGCCTGGCTTGTGGTGACGCCGCTGTGGATCGGGGCGCTGGCGCTGGTGCTGCGCGGGCTGCTGGTGGCGTTCGGTCGCTTCGAGACGATCCGGGCCAATTTCGCGCACGGCCCCAGCGCTGCACGCCTTGTCGTGGCCCTCGTCCTGCTCGGCGCGGGATTGCTGGACATCGCGGCGCGCGGGTTCGTCATCCCGACCGGGCACGGTGCCGCCGTGGCGCTGCTGCTCGGTCCGCTGCCGGCCATCACGGCTATTCTGGGCAGTCTGGCGATCACCCGGTCACCGGCCCAGCAAAGCAGCCGGAGTGTCGTGTAGGACCCGGCGCAGGAACGGCTCGCCGAGACGATCATCGGCATCCGCCCACGACGCGATCGCGGCGAGCTGTTCTGCGTAGTCGTAAGGGATGTTCGGGAAATCGGTGCCGAGCACGATCCGGTCGCCGAGGCCGGCCAGCCGAGCCGGCCAGTCGTCGGGAAGGCGGCAGATCCGCTGCGTGAACTCGGTGCCGACCATCGTCGTGTCGAGATGGACCCTCGGGTACTTCTCGACCAGCGCGCAGGCCTCGTCGAACTCGGGCATGCCGGCGTGGGCGAGCACCGCGACCAGCTGGGGATGACGGGCGAGGATCTCGCCGAACACGTCGAGGCCGGTGTGCTTGCCGCGCAGCGGCCCGTGTCCACAATGGACGACGACCGGCACGCCAGCGTCGGCGATCATGCCCCAGGCCGGATCGAGCAGTGCGTCGCGCGGATCGTAGGAACCGACCTGGACGTGGGCCTTCACGCAGCGGGCGCCCGCGCGCAACGCCGCGTCCAGGTATTCGCTGACCTCGGGCTCCGGGTAGATCGTCGCGGTCCGCACGGCCTCCGGCACCGCGTCGGCGAACTCGCCGACCCACGAGTTCAGCCAGGCGGCCATGCCGGGCTTGTGCGGGTAGACCAACGGAGCGAACGCCCGCACGCCCAGTCCACGCAGGACGGCCAGCCGCTCGTCCTGCCCGAGCCGGTAGCGCACCGGCCACTCGGTCCCGTAGTGCGTCGACGCCTCGTCGAAGTAGGACCAGACCTTGCGCAACACCGAGTCCGGTAGGAAGTGCACGTGCAGGTCGACGAGCCCTGGCAAGCCGAGACTCCTGACCCAGTCCGCAACGCGCCCGTCGGTCAGCGCCGCGTCCTGGCTCACCGGGATCTCGTCTCGTACCGGCCCTTCATCGCGCGCCCGGCCGCCTTGCTGATCTCTCGCTCGGCGTCGCGTTTGGCCAGTGTCTGCCGCTTGTCGTAGGCCCGCTTGCCTCGGGCCAGCGCCAGTTCGACCTTGACCTTGCCGTCCTTGAAGTACATGGACAGCGGGACGAGCGAAAGGCCGCTCTCCTTGGTCTTGCCGATCAGCTTGAGGATCTCGCCCCGGTGCAGCAGCAGTTTGCGGGTGCGCCTCGGTTCGTGGTTGGTCCACGTGCCCATGGCGTACTCGGCGATGTGCAGCCCACGCAGCCACACCTCGCCGTCGTCGACGGTGGCGAAGGCGTCGACAAGGGAGGCACGACCGAGCCGCAGGCTCTTCACCTCGGTGCCGAGCAGAGCGACCCCGGCCTCGTAGGTGTCCAGGATCTCGTAGTCGTGCCGGGCCTTGCGGTTGGACGCAATGAGCTTCTGGCCCTGTTCCTTCGCCATGACAACTATTTTACGTCAGCCGGCGACTCGATTAGAGCCGCACGTAGAGGCGCAGGGTGACATAGCCGGTCAGCGCGGAGATGCCGACCGCCGCCAGCAGCAGCCACGGCGAGACCGATGCGATGTCCAGCAGACCGATCTTGGGGATGATCGACGAGCTGAACACCGAGCCGAAGATGTTGTCCAGGAACGCGACCTTGGCCAGGATCAGGCCACCGACAGCGAGGACCGCACCGACCACACCGGCGACCACCGCCTCAAGGAGGAAGGGCAGCTGCGTGTACCACCGCGTCGCGCCGACCAGGCGCATGATGCCGACCTCGGTGCGACGCGTGAACGCGGAGATCTGGATGGTGTTGGAGATCAGCATCAACGCGGCGAGGGCCTGGATCAACGCGATCAGGAACGTCGCGTTCCGCACGCCGTTGAGCAGAGCGGTCAGTTTGGAGACAAAGACGCTCTGGTCGTTGACGTTGCGCACGCCGGGCTTGTTGGCGAAGGCCTGGGCGACCGCGGTGGACTGGCCAGGGTTCTGCATCGACACCAGCAGCGAGGAGGGGAAGCCCTGCGGCCGGACCAGCTGCTCCATCTCGGGGTCGTTGGTGAAGGCCGCCCTCGCCTTGTCGAAGGTCTGCTGGCGGCTCTGGAACTGGACGCTGACCACGCCGGGGTAGTTGGTCAGGTCGGCGCGCAGGCCCGCACAGGTGGACTGGGTGCAGTTGGGGTCGCCGGCGCTGATGACGTCGTTGAGGTTGATCTCGACCTGCAGCACGGACAGGAAGTTCGCCTGCATCTTGTCGATCGTCCGGACGATCAGCAGACCACCACCGAGCAGGCCAAGCGAAATCGCGGTCGTCAGGATCATCGCGATGGTCATGGTGATGTTCCGGCGCAGGCCGGTGATGACCTCGCTGAACACGAAACTGGCGCGCATCGGAGGAGTATTCCTTGCGATCGGTGGGTAAAGGTCAACTAGCGGCCGACGCCGTACACGCCGCGGGCGTCGTCCCTGGCAACCTTGCCGAGGGACAGCTCCACCACCCTGCGGCGCATCGAGTCGACGATCGAGTGGTCGTGCGTTGCCATCAGCACCGTGGTGCCGGTGCGGTTGATCCGCTCCAGCAGCAGCATGATGTCCTGGCTGGTGTCCGGGTC
>DASYBO010000745.1:0-5414 GCA_036500685.1 Pseudonocardiaceae bacterium
TCCCTACACCTCGGCCGCGTGCACCACCGAAAAGGCGACAATAACCAGGCCTTGGACCTCCTGACCCGGGCGCACACCCTGTTCACCGACATCGGCGATCCCGACGGCCAAGCCGAGACGCTCAACAGCATGGGCGATCTCGCCCTGGACCACCCCCCGGCAGGTGACCCCCACGCCCTGTTCACTCAAGGCCGCACCCTCGCCCGCGCCATCGGATCCGCCTGGCACGAGGCACACGCGCTGGCCGGTTTGGGACGCTGCGCCCATCGCGCACACGACGTCTCCGCCGCCACCATTGCGTTCACCCGAGCGCTGACCATCTACCAACGGCTCGGCAGCCCTCAAGCAGCCACCATCACCCGCTACCTCGCCGACCTTGACCACGACACCGATCAGCAACCCGAAGCGCCGTAGCAGGACCCATTCCGTGCGTATCCATCAAACGGTCGCATCCGCAGATTGCCGGCTTGCGAACATCCGCTTCTGCCGCATTGAGTGCGAATGTCTTGCGTCAAGCTTTTGGCAGGATCGGGACGCGCTCGCGCTTGCTGTGCGGTGCTTTGCGTCCGGCGTAATAAAGGAAGCCTGCCAGCAGGAGGAGATGGATGGCGATTCCGCTCCAACTGCCGGCCCCGATGGTCCCTCCGACGATGCCCGCGATGTCGACGATGGCCAACGCGGTGTTGAGGAAGATGTTGCCCAGCACCACTCCGCGCACCGCGATGGGAGACTGGCGACTGGCTGACCAGTTCATGATGGCGACCGCGAGCAGGATCGCGCCGATGGTGCGGGCGGTGAAGATGTCGAACGGGGTCATGGCCTGGCCGAGGCTCGTCGCGGCGACGGTGGGCACGAACAACGAGGCCGCGCCGAGCGCACCGAAGTACAGTCCGGCAATCTTGAGCAGCCAGCCGCGTTTCATCAGTTGCTCCCGGTCGGCGTGGTGAGATCGGTGAACTGATAGCGGACACCGGTGAGCCGTTCGGATTCCGTCCACAGGCGTTGTCGCAGTTCGCGGTCTTGTGCGATGGGGCTGGGTTTGCGTCGAATGGGCGTTCCGGCCGCGCGCAGGCGACCGGCGGGGCCGTAGTAGTCGCCGCCGACGGCATGTGGGTCGGTTGCGGCACGCAGGGTGGCGAGGGCGCCGGTCGCGATATCGGGCTGGCCGAGCAGCCTGGTCACGATGCGCACCGCGAGCCGCATCGGCCCAGCGGCGGAGCGGGGAAGCTGGGTGGCCACGTAGCCCGGTTCCAGGGCCACCGCGATGGTTTCCGTGCCGGCCGCCGCGAGGCGTCGTTGCAGTTCCTGGGTGAACAGGACGTTGGCCAGCTTCGATTGGGCGTATGCGGCGGGCGGGCGGTAGCGCCGGTCGCGGAAGTTTAGGTCGTCGAGATCGATGCGGCCCTGCAGGTGTGCCGAACTGCTGACCGTGACGATGCGCGAGCCGCTGGTATGTATCAGCCGGTCCAGCAGCAGGCCGGTGAAAGCGAAGTGGCCGAGATGGTTGGTGCCCAGGTGCAGTTCGAAACCGTCCTCCGTGGTTTGCTTCGGCGCCATCATGATCCCAGCGTTGTTGATCAGTAGATCCAATCGGGGACAACTGGCCCGTACCCAGTCTGCGGTGCGCCGGATCGAGGCCAGCGAGGCCAGGTCCAGGTGGTGCGTGCGGATGGTCGCGTCGGGTACGGCCGAGGTAATTGCGTTGACCGCCGTTGTCGCGGTGGCGCGGTCGCGGTAGGTGAACAGTACGGTCGCCCCGCGCGCTGCCAATGCTGTCGCGGTTTCGAAGCCGATGCCGCTGTTGCCGCCGGTGATCAGGACCGTGCGTCCATGCTGGTCGCCGATCGCGGCTGCGGTCCATGGTGTTTGTTCCGCGGTCGACCTACGCATGGTGCCTCCCAGGCAAAGTCAGGTGAACCGATGTCCGAGGTCATCGGCTAGAATCGGGACAGTCATCCCGTTTGATGGAAATATACGGGACGGACATCCCGGTTGTCTACGTGTTGACGAGAGGCGCGATCCGACCATGGCGAGCACTGCCGACCGGCCATCCGAGGTCAGTCCCGCCAAGCCGTTGCGTGCTGACGCCCAGCGCAACCGGGAGCTGGTGCTGCGCACCGCGGCCGAGATCTTCGCGACCGAGGGGCTGTCCGTCCCGGTCCACGAAATCGCCCGGCGGGCAGGGGTAGGCACCGGCACGGTCAGCCGGCATTTTCCGACCAAGGAGGACCTGTTCGTCGCCGTCCTACTCGAACAGATGCGGTTACTTGCCGATTTCGCCGATACGCTTGCCGCCGAGCAGGGCGCGGGGGCGGCGTTCATCAGCTTGTTTACCAGGGTGATCCGGGAAGGCGCCGCGCACCGTGGTCTTGCCGAAGCTCTGGCTGGCGCCGGCTTCGAGGTGGAGACAGTGGCCGAGGAAGCCGGGTTCGGTATAGCAACTCGGTTGCGCGCGTTGTTGGCCCGTGCACAACAGGACGGCACTGTGCGCACCGGCATCACCTACGCCGACATCAAAGCGCTGATGACCGGTTGCCTTGCCCGCGCTGCCGATGACAACCGCAGCGATGCTGCCGGCCGCGATATCGACGGTGGGCTCGACCGGGTGATCGCGGTGGTGGTCGCCGGCCTGCGCCCCCTGCCAGGAAGTTCGACGCAGTAGCCTGTCTTGCGTCAAGTTTCTGGCGGGAAAGCCGTGGCCGAGTTTGAGCTGTTGGAATGATCGGGCGTTGGGCTGGTGGTCAGCGGCGCTGAGCTGGTGAGGTTGACCCGGCTGGACACATGGCGTGGTAGGTCAAGAATGGCTCGAACAGGTCGTCCAGCACGAACCGGATCGCTACCAGGAGCTGTCGATCAACATCGACACCGGTGGTTTGGCCGGTCGCCGGATGCTGGCCAGGATGGTCGGCAACGCCCGCGCCGGGCAGCCCCAGTGACCATCCCGGCGGCGCCCTCGGTGCTCAAGGGCCCGCGCGTCTACCGAATGCAATCGAATTGGTCCTCACCGCACTGGCCAAGCGCATCAGCCGCATGGAGCCGACCGGTGACCCAGTCCCCAAGCTCAACAACACCCTCAAGGGATCGACCAGCGTGCCGGTCCGCGTGTACGCGGCATAACTCAGGGTTCCGTGCGGGAAAAACCTGATGCGGCCATCGAGGATTTCGGTCATTGTCGACGAGTGACCGATCCTCCCCAGCAACGGCTTTCGCTGGTGGGACCGGAGGCTTCGGAAAAACCGCAGTGGGCGACCCGGCAGCTGGACGCCAGCGGCTGGCAGACCCTGCGGACGTTTCCGGCCACCGTCGCGGCGACGGTTCGGCTGGTCTGGCGCAGTTCACCCTGGCTGACCCTGCTGACCGTCGTCACCGAATGCGCCTCCGGTGCGGTGACCACCTTCGGCCTGCTCGCCACGTCGACCGTGCTCACCCACCTGATCAACGGCGGCCCGACCCCGGCAAGGGTGGTGGCCGCGCTGCCGTCCCTCATCGTCGTCGTACTTGCCTATGCCGCGCGCAGCGGCCTTGGCGCCGCCGTCGGCACGGTGCAGGGCGCCCTGATTCCCCGCGTCACGCTGACCGCGGACCTCGAACTCAACACCGCCGTATCGCAGGTCGACCTGATCGCCTTCGAGGACGCGGACTTCGTCGACCTGCTGCGCCAGACCGGCCAGCGCGGCACCTCGGCGATCGGCAGCACCATTCGCGGCGTCATCAGCATCGCGTCCCAGCTGGTCTCGCTCGCCGCCGCCCTTGTCGCCGTCGGGCTGCTGAATCCGCTGCTCGCTCCTGCGCTGCTGCTGGTCGCCGCGGCCGATGCCTGGTCGGCCCGCAGATCGGCCCGGCTGACCTTCACCAACTTCCTCAGCAATGCCGACGAACGCAGGAGGATGTTCATCCTCAGCAAGTTGCTCACCGACCGGGATCAGGCGACCGAGCGGTTCGCGTGCACGGTGACCCCGGCCCTGCTCGCCGAGTACGAGGAGGTCTCGCGCGAACAGTTGCGCATCTCGCTGCGCCTACAGCGCCGCCAGACCATGGTCCGGCTCAGTGGGCAGGCGCTGTCCAGCGCGGGCACCGGCGCGGCCTATGTCGTGCTCGGCCTGCTGCTGTACTCGAACACGCTGCCGCTGGCCCTCGCCGGCACAGCGGCGATCGCCATGCGCACCGCGTCCACCGCGTTGTCCAGCACCCTGCAGAACGTCAACCAGCTCTACGGTGAGTCGTTCTTTCTCGGCTTCCTGCGCCAACTGCACGAGGAGGCCGCGAAACGGCGACGACCGCCCGGTTCGCGCGTGATCACCGAGGCGCCGCACACGATCAGCCTGCGTGACGTGTCCTTCACCTATCCCGGACAGTCCGAACCGGCGCTACGCGAGATCGACCTCACCCTGCACGCTGGCGAGGTGGTCGCGCTGGTCGGGGAGAACGGATCCGGCAAGAGCACGCTCGGCAAGCTGCTCACCGGCCTGTACCTGCCGACCGAGGGAACGACGGCCTGGAACGGGATCGACCTCTCCACCGCCGACGCAGCGTCGGTGCACTCCCGGATCGCGCTGATCGCCCAACAACCCGCGCAGTGGCCGACGACGGCGATGGTCAACGTCCGCATCGGCCGGATCGATGCCCTCGACGCCGACTCGACCCGCTGGCGTGACGCCGTCGAACTTTCCAGTGCGCGGGAGGTCATCGACGCCCTTCCCCAGGGCAAGGACACCGTGCTGTCCCGCGCGTTCACCTCGGGTCAGGACCTCTCCGGCGGTCAGTGGCAGCGGTTGGCCATCGCGCGCGGCATCTACCGCGACGCCGACGTCCTCATCGCCGACGAGCCCAGCGCCGCGCTGGACGCCAAGGCGGAGGCCCGAGCGTTCGAGGGCCTGCGCTCGGCCACCCGGCACAACGGCGCGAACCGGCTGACCGTCCTGATCACCCACCGGCTGGCCAACATCCGCCAGGTGGACCGAATCCTGGTACTCGACCGAGGCAGGCTGATCGAACAGGGCACCCACGCCGAACTGATGGCGAGCCCGACGCACTACCGCGAGCTGTTCCAACTCCAGGCCAGCGCCTACACCGAGGACCCCGCCGAAAGCGTGTCCGACTAACCCGATCGATCCGCGGCCCAGGCTTCGAGACGGGCGATGTCCTCGGCGTCCTTGGCGCGGCGCGCCATGCCCGGCACCCAGACCGGCATCATCCGTTTGATCTCGATCTGCGCGCGCGGACTGATGATCGGGCATTGTTGCTCGCCGATCCGGCCGGGCTCGGCGTCGAGCAGGTCGACGGGCCACGGCTCACCCGCGTATGGGCCGCCCGCGACAACGGGCGCGCCATCGGAGTCGCGGGCCAGCAGCGCGAACTGAAGATCCTCACCGTCCTTGACCACGTCGTACTGCACGCTGTCGTCGGCAACCGGG
>DASYBO010000746.1:0-5561 GCA_036500685.1 Pseudonocardiaceae bacterium
AGTTCGGTGGGGGCCTCGGCTGGGCGCTGGTAGACGCCGCTGGGACGGTCGGCGACCTCGGTCGGGCGGGTGAACAGCTCGGTCGGCTTGCTCAGCCATTCGGTGGTGGCGTCGGCGATCGGGTCGGGTTTGCGGATCGGCTCGAAGCGGCGGGTCGGGGCCCAGGCGCCGATCACCTCGGTGGCCGGCTGGTCAACCGTCCGGGTGGGCGGTTCCACGGGCTCGATGCGTTTGCCGTTGCGGGCGACCACGTGGCTGCGGACCTTGCGCGCCGCGCGGGTCGTGCGCTCCAGCGAGTTCTGGTACAGCGCGGTGCCGATGGTGCTGACCACGCTGGCCACGCCCGCTCCGGCGACCGTGCCCGCGACGCCGAGCCGGGAGCCGAGGAAGGCAGCCGTCACCGCGGCCAGCGCGGTCGCCAACAGCTGGCTCAGCCTGACCTGGCCCTGGCGTTTCCCCGTCTGCTGTGCCGGCTTTGTTTCGGGGTTGTGCCGTGTCTCCTTGCTCATGTCCCTTGGTGTCGTTGGTAGGTGAATCGATTCCTCTTGTCTCAACGTGTGCGACGCCTCGACCACTCCCGAGGTTCACCGAAGGTGAGCACCGCCACCAAGCAGAGTCCATATTGGACAGTACAGGAAACTCGAGCGCAACGGGCAGAATGCGTTGCATGGAACTCGTGGGGATCGACGACATCAAGGCCGCCGCAAAACGAATCAACGGCACCGTGCTGCGCACCACGTTGCTGCCGGCGAACTGGGCGGCACCGGACCGGCCATTGTGGATCAAGCCGGAGGGTTTCCAGGCGATCGGAGCGTTCAAGGTGCGCGGTGCCACGAATGCCCTTGCCGAGTTGGACGAATCCGCGCGCGCCAACGGGGTTGTCGCCTACTCAAGCGGAAATCACGCGCAGGCTGTCGCGCACGCGGCCCGCGCGGCCGGTATTCCCGCCGTGATCGTCATCGACGACACCGCGCCGGCCACCAAGATCGAGGCGACCCGCGCGCTGGGCGCCGAGGTGGTGCTGGTGCCGCTGTCCGAACGGCAGCGGGTCGCCGAGGATCTGGCGCGGACGCGCGCAGCCGCGCTGATCCCGCCGTTCGACCATCCCGCGGTCATCGCCGGTCAGGGCACGATTGGCCTGGAGATCGCCGAGGACCTGCCCGACGTGGATCTGGTGCTGGTCCCGGTCAGCGGCGGTGGCCTCGCCTCCGGAATCGGCGTCGCGATCAAGGCGCTGTGCCCGAACGCGACGGTGTTCGGGGTCGAGCCGGAGCTGGCCGGGGACGCCGCGGCCAGTTACGCCGCAGGTCACCTGGTGCGCTGGCCGAGCACGGAGCGGGTGCGCACGATTGCGGACGGGCTGCGCGCCGAGCCATCCGAGTTGACCTTCGGCCACCTCCGCACGGTGCTGGACGGCATCCTCACCGTCAGCGAGCAGGAGATCCGTGCCGCGGTCGCCCGGCTCGCGCACGGGTCCGGCCTTGTCGCCGAGCCTGCCGGCGCGGTGGCCACCGCCGCCTACCTGTTCCGCGACAAGGACCTGCCGGCCGGCAAGACGGTGGCCGTGCTGTCCGGGCGCAACGTCGACAAGGACCTGTTCGCGGAGATCATGCGCGGCTAGGCCGGACGTGCGTCGGCGGGCCCTCGACGCCGCAGTGCAGGCAGTCGCCGGGGTGCGGCGACTCCTCCACCGGAGCGGTTTCGTCGGGGGCAGGCGTGCGCAACGTCGTGTTGTCGACGAACAGGCCGAGCACGCCGCCGACCACGGCCAACCCGGCACAGATCACCAGCGACATCTGCCAACTGGCGGTGAGCGCGGCCGGCGATCGGTACGCGGCACCGGAGAGGCTGGTGACCGCGGGCAGCACCGCGACCGCGAGCAGACCACCCGTTCGGGCGACGGCGTTGTTCATGCCGGAGGCGGCCCCGGCCAGGTGGTCGGGCGCTGCCGCGAGCACGGTGGCGGTGACCGGGGCGACCACCGCGGCCAGGCCGAGGGCGAACACCAGGACGCCGGGCAGCACGCCGAAGACGTAGGAGGCGCCGGGAGTGACGTCGCGCAGCAGCAACATGCCGGCCGCGATCAGCAACGGACCGACGGTGAGCTGGAGTTTCGGTCCGATCCGGGAGGCGAGCTTGCCGGAGCGCGCGGAGAGCAGCAGCATCACGATGGTCAGCGGCAGGTTGGCAAGGCCGGCCAGGGTCGGCGGGTAGTTCAGCGAGACCTGCAGTTGCAGCACCATCAGCATCATCACGCCGCCGAGCGCGGTGTAGACGGCGAAGGTCAGCAGGTTGGCCAGGGTGAAGGTGCGGTTGGCGAACAGCGCTGCGGGCACCAGCGGGTTGCTCGACATGCGCTGGCGCAGCACGAACGCGGTCAGGCCGGCAACGCCGAGCACCCCGGCGCCGAGCACCAGCGGGTTGGTGATGCCCTCGCCGGGCGCCTCGACCAGCAGTGCGGTGATGCCGGCAAGGCCGACGGCGATCATCGCCGAGCTGATCAGGTCGGGCCGTTTGCCCGCGGCCGCCTCGTCGCGGGATTCGGGCACGTACTTGAGCGCCAGCAGGATGCACAGGACCGCGACGGGCGGGTTGATCAGGAACGCGAGCCGCCAGGACCAGAGCTGGATCAGCGCGCCGCCGAGCAGCGGCCCGATGGCCGTCGCCACGCCGCCGAGGCCGGACCAGGCGCCGATGGCGCGGGCGCGGTCGTCACGGACGAAGTTGGTCTGCAGGATGGCCAGCGCGCCAGGGGTGACCAGCGCACCGGCCACGCCCTGGATGATCCTGGCGACGACCAGCAACGCGGTGTTCGGGGCAAGACCGCAGAGCAGCGAGGCCGCACCGAAGAGGCCGACGCCGATCAGGTAGACCTTGCGCCGCCCGTACCGGTCCCCGAACACCCCCGCGACCAACACCAACGCGGCGAGCGAGAGCAGATAGCCGTCCACGATCCACTGCAGCCCGGCGACCGAGGCGTGGAACTGGGCGCCGATCCTGGGCAGCGCGACGTTGACGATGGTGCCGTCGATCATCGCCATGCTGGAGCCGACGATCGTGGTGGCCAGCACGCCGCGCGCTCGTGGGGTACCCCACCGGATCGCATCCGGGGATGCGGCCATCGACGCGGTCATCAGGGCCGGTCGAGTCCGGCGACGAACTTGTACCGGTCACCGCGATAGACAGATCGGACCCATTCCACCGGGTTGCCGGTCGAGTCGAAGGAGTGCCTTGAGAGCAGCAGCATGGGCAACCCGACGTCGGCGCCGAGCAGTTCGGCCTCCTCCGGGCTGGCCAGCGCGGTCTCGATGGTCTCCTCGGCGTGGCCCATCTCCACCCCGAACCGTTCGCGCAGCACCTGGTAGAGCGAACCGCCGGAGCTGACGTAGCGGCGCAGGCCACGGAAGCGCGACAGCGGCAGATGGGTGGTCTCGATAGCCATCGGCTCGTTGTCGGCGAGGCGCAGCCGGTGCATGCGCAGCACCTTGGCCCCGGCCCGGATGGCCAGCAGCCGGGCCAGGTCGATGTCGGCCGGGTCCTCGGAGATCTCCAGCAACCGGGAGGACGGTTCACGCCCCTGGGCCCGCATGTCCTCGGTGTAGGAGGACAGCTGCAGCCGCTGGGCGACCTTGGGCTCGGCGGCGAAGGTGCCCTTGCCCTGCACCCGCAGCAGCCTGCCCTCGACGGTCAGTTCGGCCAGCGCCTGCCGCACCGTGGTTCGTGAGACGTCGAACTCGGCGGCCAGCGAACGCTCGGTGGGGATGGGTGAACCTGGCGGCATGGAGCTGAGCAGGTCGAGCAGATGCCGTTTGAAGCCCCAGTACTTGGGCTCGCGTTGCACTCGCGCCCGCGTCGCCGCGTCCACGTCGCTCGGCGTTGTTTCGAGCATGGGCCCTCCTTGACTCACCCGTTCCTCCAAGGATGCCCTGTCCAGTGCCATTCGCGCGATCACACCCGCCGGGCGGGTGGAAACTAGTCAACTTTAGCCGGAAGTGATCTCGAACCCGTCACCAGTTTTCTTGCTGAGTTTTCTTGAAGGTGTTCGGCTCCGTAACCGAGAGATTGTGGTGTGTAGTCGTCACCATAAACGCAGGCATCGATTCGGCATCGTCCTTGACTTCCACTGTGGTGTGGACCACGCTGGTCCGCATTGGTCTAAACCAGTTCGGTTGATAAGGCGAAACCGGACACGGAAGGACGGCAACAGTGAAGCGCTGGACGATCGCGGCCATAGCGGCCGCATCGGTGGCATTGACCGTCGCCGGCTGCTCGGGTGGATCGAGTGGCAGCGGCAGCGGCGGCAATCAGACCCTCACGGTCTGGCTGATGCAGGGATCGGCTCCGGACTCGCTCATGACCCAACTGGACGCGCAGTTCGAGAAGGCTCACCCCGGCGTCAAGGTCAACTACCAGGTACAGCAGTGGGACGGTATCGGTCAGCGCCTCACCGGCGCATTGGCCAGCAAGACCCCGCCCAACGTCGTCGAGATCGGCAGCACCGACGCGTCCGGGTACTCCTCCCAGGGCACCCTGGCCGACGTGACCGGCTGGGAGAGCGCCCTCAACGGCAGCCAGTGGAACAACGGCATGAAGGTCGCGGGCGAGTGGCAGGGCAAGGAATACGGCGTGCCCTTCTATGCCGGTGACCGCGTGGTGATCTACAACAAGAGCCTGTTCGCCAAGGCCGGCATCACCGCACCGCCGACCAGCAACCAGGAGTGGCTCGACGACATCACCAAGCTCAAGGCTTCCAATCCGAGCGACCCGAACTTCCAGCCGCTGTACATGGCAGGCCAGGACTGGTATGTGCTGCTCTCGTTCATCTGGGACCAGGGCGGCGACGTCGCCAAGAACGTGAACGGCAAGTGGCAGGGCACGCTGGAGAGCCCGCAGGCCGAAGCCGGCATCAACTTCTACAAGCAGCTCTTCACCACTTCAGGCACCACGGGGCCCAAGGACAACGACGAGGCCAACCCGCAGCAGGGTGACGTGTTCGCCAAGGGCAACGTCGCCATGATGATCGGCGCCTCCTCGGACGCGACCGAGGCCGAGAAGTCCAACCCGGCCATCAAGTCCGACATCAGCGCGTTCCCGATCCCGTCGATGAACGCGGGCAAGACCGCCCCGGTCTTCCTGGGTGGTTCCGTGCTCGGCGTGCCGGTCAACAGTGCCAACCAGGACCTTGCCAAGGACTGGCTGTCGCTGATGACCAACGCGACCTACCAGATGCAACTGGAGACCAAGGGCGACTGGATCGCCGGCACCCTCTCCGACACCAGCGGTCTTTCCGCCGACCCGGTCGCGTCCGCGGGTGGTACCGCGTCCAAGGGCGGGAAGTCCACCCCGGCCGTTCCGCAGTGGGCCTCGGTCGAGAGCGGCCAGAACCCGCTCAAGGACATGATGACCAACGTCCTCACCGGCACCAAGACCACCGACCAGGCGGCCAAGGATGCCGATGCGGCGCTGACCAAGACGCTCCAGGCGTCCAGCTGAGCCGAAAGCTGACCTGATGACGGCTGTATCGACAACACGCGCGGCGGCGGACACTGTTCCGCCGCCGC
>DASYBO010000747.1:0-18376 GCA_036500685.1 Pseudonocardiaceae bacterium
GATTCGCTGGAAACGCAAGCTTGACGGTGCCCTCGTCCCAGGCCCGGTCATCGGCGCGGACGGCACGATCTATGTCTCGTCAAACGCCGGCATCCTGCACGCGATCGATCCGGCCACCGGACTGGACCGCTGGACCTACGACTCCCACGCGGACCAGCCCGGCGCGGACCTCTCGGTGTCCCCGCTCGTATTGCCGAGCGGCGAGATCCTGTTCCCGACGCCCGGAGCCAGACTGGTCGCGCTGGCACCGACCGGGCGCGAACTGTGGAGTCAGCCGCTACCCGGCCAGCCGACATCTCCGGTCACGATCAACGGCACTCGGGTCTACCTCGGTGACCAGTCCGGCGCCGTCACCGCGATCGACGTCGCGGGCAACGGCGCACACACGGTGGCGTGGTCGGTCAGCACGGGCGCGGCGTCCTACGCTTCGGTCGTCACGAACGGATCCGGTGCCGTGTACACGACGTCCGGGACGTCGTTGGTGGCGATCACCGATCGCGGTACCAGCGCGTCGATCGCGTGGCGGGCGGATCCACACGACGGCGACACCGAGGTCTCTGCGGGGCTGGCGCCGGATGGCACCGTGCTCCTGGGCACCAACGGTACCCAGGAGTGGGCTTACCGCCCCGACGGCAGCCCGTTGTGGCATTCGCCCCGGGTGATCACCTACTCATCGCCGTCCGTGACGGCGACCGGCCTCGCCTACGTCGCCGACCACAGTGGACAGATACACGTCCTCGACACTCGCACAGGCACCGAACGCGGCACCTATCTGGTGACGAAAACCCAGATCTGGAGTTCCACCGTGGTCGACAAGGACTACCGCGTCTATTTCGGCGGGCAGAACGGTCACGTCTATGGCTTGTCGCCAACCGGCGTCGTGCAGTTCGACGTCGATCTCGGTGCACCGATCGACTCCTACCCCGCGCTGACTGGAGATGGGACCCTGATCGTTGGCGCGGGCAACGGCACGCTCGTGGCCATCGGCTGACCGGCAGCGGTCATTTCTTGAGCCTACGGCTCCCGCCGTGCCAGTCGTCCTGCGCTCCGACAGCTCCGTCGGGGACACCGAAAGACCGCAGTTGTGGCTGTTCCCGCAGGCTGCGTTTGAGTTCGGCGAAGCCGGGGAACGAGGCGAGGCCGACGACGTGGTCCCACAGCCGCACCGCGTCCGCCGCGTCGGGCAGCCTGCTGATCACCGGGCCGAAGAACGCGGTTCCCGTCGGCGGCTGGAAGTGGATGATCGGTGTGCCGACGTCCTTGCCGGTCAGTCCGAGTGCTTCGTCGGTCTCGGCGCGCAGTTGCGCGTCCCAGGCCGTGTCGTCGAGCGCGTCGGCGAGATCGGCGGGCAGCCCGACCTGGCGCAGCAACGGTTCGACCAGTGCACGTGTGCCGCGTCCGGCCGCACCCAGTTCGGCCGCGTCCGGTGCGTCGAATACGCGTGACCCGATGGCCTCGTACAGCGGCCCGACGACGTCGCGGCCGTGTTCGGCGCGGGCGCGGGCGATCATCCGCAGCAGGCGAAGGCCCGCCGTGTGGCCGGCCTCGTATTCCGGTGGAAAGTGGCTGTCGTAGTCGACATCCGCGTTGACGATCCGCAGCGCGATGAACCGCCAGTCCACTTGGTACTCACGTAGGCCGCTGACCGTGCGCACCCACTTGCTGGTCAGCCACGCGAAGGGACAGAGCGGGTCGAAATAGAAGTTGATGTCCGCTTCGCTCATGCGCTTGCCTTCTCTCGCAGGTAGCGGACCATACCGGCCACGTCCTCGGGCACGAGCCTGCCGATGGCACCGCTGGAGTACACGCTGACCACGACGTTACCGTCACCGTCGAGCACGAACCCGGTGGACTGCAGGTAGATCGGGTCGTCGTTGACGAACGCACCGGTCAGTTCCGCGAGGGCGCGCGCGTCCGCGCTGTGGCCCACCGGGAAGGTGATGCTGTGCTTGGCCACGAGCGCGGCCGTGGTCGACTCGTCGTCGACGGACACCGCGGCCACCTTGACGCCGAGCGCGGCGAGGGTCTCCTGAGCCCGTTCGAAGGCGCGCAGCTGGGCGTTGCAGTACGGACACCACGAGCCGCGATAGAACAGCACGACGCCGAAGCCGCCCGTGAACGCGTCCGGAACGGTGAGCGTGGTGCCGTCCAGCAGGGACAGGGACAGCTGCGGGAACTTCTCGCCTTGGTGCAGCAGTGACATGGCCGAGGTCTCCTTCTTCGGTCGCGGCGGCCCGTCGCGGCCGCCCTGTTGTTGGCGACACCGGCGACGTGGTTCTTACCTCGCGTCTTCGCGCACCGCGGCGAGCAGGCCGTCGAAGTCCTCGGCGCACGGCCCGCATGCCGCCAGATGGGCCAGCACACCCGGGAAACGCGCCGCCACGTCGCCGCCCGCCGTCACGGCGTCGACGTAGACGTGCAGCAGCGCCATGGCCTGTTCGCAGCCGACATCGCGTGGGTCGGTGGTCAGAAAGCGATCCAGCGCGGGCGATCCCGTCATGACCGTTCCTCCGTTACGGTGTCGGTCATCAACCCGTTGGCGACGAGGAAGGCGCGGATCTTACGGCGTGCGTCGAAGACCGTCTTGTACACCGCGTTGCGGTTGACGCCCAGT
This sequence comes from Pseudonocardiaceae bacterium, assembly GCA_036500685.1. GTDB lineage: Bacteria > Actinomycetota > Actinomycetes > Mycobacteriales > Pseudonocardiaceae > CAJCJE01. The sequence continues at coordinate 2,615 of DASYBO010000747.1, forward strand.
CGCGCGACCAGTGCGTCGAGCGGGACGCCGTTGATGACGACCGCGACGAACATGCGCCGCTGGTGGTCGGTGAGGGTCTCCTCGATGCAGCGCCGGATCGCGGTGAGCAGTTCGGCTGCCTCGGCCGTCTCGGCGGGATCGATGCCGAACCGATCGGGCAGCCGTTCCCATTCCTCGTCCGGCAACGGCATGGTCGACACGGCGGGGTTGCGCCAGTGGTGCCGCCCCAGCTTCGCCGAGACCTCCAGGATGACGAACCGGTAGGCCCACGTGGTGAAGCGGCTCTCACCGCGGAAGGTGGGCAGCTTGGCGAGGATGCCCACCATCGCGTCGGCTGCCGCCTGGTATGCCAGGTCGTCGGCCTCAGGGCCGGTGACCAGGCTCCGGGGTGCGCGCCGGTGCATCTCATGGCGGGCGACGCGCAACAGCAGCGCGTGCAGCCGGCTCAGCCCGGCATCGCGTCGCCCACCCGATGCGGACAGGGCGCGCAACCAGCGCACGGACTCGCCGTCCAGTGTCGTGTTCACTCCGATGTGGACGGTCAGTACTTCCTCATTGGCCGTGACACAGTCCATTTCGGCAGGCTAGCCGCGTGAATTCGGGTCGGCGCCGGTCCGAGCGGGGATGTGCGCGACTCGTAAGATCCGCGGCTCATGTCGCCGGGGCGGCCACCGGGTCCTCAGCACTCCAGATCTGTCCGGTCAGCGTGCTCGAGATCCTGGGCACCAGTGCGGCCGCGGATTCCTCCGGGGTGATGAGCAAACCTTCCCGGTGCATGCGGTGGAACCACTGGTGCAGTTCGGGAATGCCGGTACGGTCCTGGTCGCGGATCCAGGACTGCATCGCGGTGTCGACCGCGCCCGGCCGGTAGATGTTGACGGTGACCCCGGTGCCGGCCAGTTCGGCAGCGAGATTGACGCTGTGCGCCTCCACCGCGGCCTTGCTCGTCACGTAGACGTTGCCGCCGATCATGCTCGCAGGGCGCCCGACCACGCCACTGGACACGTTGATGATCCGGCCCCAGCCCGCCGCGATCATGCCGGGCAGCACGGCCAGGTCCAGCTGTGCGACCGCGGTGACGTTGACCGCGATCGCGGCCGCCCATTCGGCCGGGTCGACCGTCCGGCTCGGGCCGAGCGGCCAGACCACGGCCGCGTTGTTGACCAGGACGTCCACCGGGCCGTACGCGTCGGTGATCCTGGCCAGCGCCGCCGTCATGGCCGCGTTGTCCGTGACGTCGGCCGTGACGGCCAGTGCCTCGCCGTCGGCGTCGCGGATGAGTCGTACGGTTTCCTCGACCTGCTCGGCCGAGCGCGCCAGCGCCGCGACGCGCGCGCCCGAGCGCGCGAGTCCCAGTGCGATCGCTCGACCGATGCCTCGTCCGGCACCGGTGACCAGCGCGGTTCGTTTCGCCAAGCTCACACCGTTCTCCTCGGTCAGGGGTCAGTCACCTGTCAGCGTCGGGTTCGGCGGGGGTCTTACCGACGAGGAGAAAGTCAATGCATGGTGGCCTCACCGGGACACCGCCCGCGGTGACTGCCCGCTATGGCACGTGAACCGACGACGGGTTGGTCACGCCATGTCCCTGCACGCGCGAAGCGCCGGGGCGTCGTTCCTGCGCTTCGGTCGTCTCGCCCTCCTTGGCCTGCACCGCAAGCCGTGCCTCGCGGCGCCTGCGCACGAGTCTGGAGATGACGAAGTACCCGATCGCGAACACGACAAATGCGGTGACCGCCCAAGTGATCGGGCCCGCGTAACGCAAGACGACGTACCACCGGTGGCCGAGTATGTCGCCAAGGATCACGAAAACGGTGTTCCAGACCAGGCTGCCCGCGGTCGTGTACAGCAAGAACAGCCCATAGTTCATGCGTTCCACGCCAGCGGGGATGGAGATGATCCCGCGGAAGAACGGCATCATCCTGCCGAACAGGACCGCCTTGGTGCCGTGCCTGCTGAACCATGCCTCCGCACGATCAACGTCCGCGACGGTGATCAGGGGAATCTTGCCAAGAAGCGCTCGTGCTCGGTGCCGGCCGAGCCACCTGCCGAGGTAGTACATGATCGTCGAGCCGACCATCGACCCGATCGTCGTCCAGACGATCGCGGCGAGGAGCGTCATGTGTCCCTGGCTCACGGACACGCCGGCCAGCGGCAGGATGACCTCGCTGGGCAGGAACAGCAGCACGCTGTCCAGGCCGTTGGCGATGGCGGCCCCTGGGCCGCCGAGCAGGCGGCCCAGCGTGTCCATGAGTCTGGCCGCGACACCGGCGAGGCCGTTGAGCGAGTGGCTCGTCGCGGCGGCCATCACGATCGCGTGCATCAGTAACCCCTCAGAACTGCTGACAACCAAACCGAGCGTCGGCCCCGGGGACGACGGCCACCGACTTCACGGAGCAAGCACGTCGCCGCCTTCCGATGGGCGTCCACGCTTCAGTGCCACAACGCAGCCGTCCCCATGCAGCCTAAGACGCGCGACGCCACCGTCGAGATACGCTGCTACGGGTGGCCTTCGTCACATACCGCCGCGACCAGGCGTCCAGGACCCTTTCAGGCGCGACAAATCCAAGGTTACTCGTCGTGGGCGGTCGCAGCGATTCCGGCACCCGGGTGATGACCCTGTCGCTCCGCGAACTCGGCGTCCGTCTGTCGTGGGAGGGGCCACCATTGACCCCCCCGCGAAACCAGGATGAACCCAACAACACCGTCCCGACCAGCCCAACACCCGCCTTGGCGGTCCGAGGCGACACCTCATTAGTATTTGATATCCGTCCTACGTGTCGATGAGGGAATGCGTTCGGTCGGCCGACTTGGGAGACGATGGCATTGGCGGGGTCCGGTTCGGGTTTCAACATCACGCCTGGTGATCTGCACAGCTCTGGATCCGCTCTACAGGATTTCGGCACGCAGGTGGCCAGCGGCGGCGACAAGTTGCAGACGATCGGGTCGAACCTGGTCTCCCACGCCAGCGGGGACCGCTCGGGAGTCGGCTCAGTGATCGCTAAAGCCCTGGGCCGGGGAGCCGAGGTTGCCGGCAAGGTGTTCAGCGAGGGCGGCCGGGTGGCAGGCGCGGCCGGTCAGCGTCTGCACACGAGCGCGACTCGGCACTCGGACAACGAGTCGAGTCAGAAGAAGGCTTTCGACGACATCCACAGCCCGACCCCGTCGAGCGGCTCAAGGCCCAAGTCCCTCGGCGGTGGGTCCGGCAAGTCCGGGGCGCCCAAGGACGCCAGTGCCGGCCTGCACAAACCGGACATCGCCGACTCGAAGCCCCACGACGTCAGCCCCAACCGGCCCAACGATCCGAACAAACAGGCCACCCCGGACGGTGACAAGAACAAGCAGGGTGATCCGGTCGACATCGCTACCGGTGAGGTCACGGTCACGGAGATTGATCTGCGACTGGACGGTGCACTGCCCCTGGTGTTCGGCCGCACGCACATCTCCTCCTACCGGGCCGGCCGGTGGTTCGGCACGAGCTGGGCGTCCACCCTGGACCAGCGGCTGGAGGTCGACCGCGAGGGAGTGCTCTACTTCTCGCCGGACGGCATGGTCCTGGTGTATCCGCACCCTGCGGTGAACGCGCCGGTCCTGCCGCTGGGCGGGCCGCGGCTGGAGCTGTCCATCGACGCGGAGGGCCGCTACCTGCTGGACGCCGACGACGGGATCGAGCTGGCCTTCGAGCCGGTGGCCGATGCCGATGCCGATGTCACGGTGCTGCCGCTGACCGCACTGACCGATCGCAACGGCGGCGGCATCGTGATCGAGCACGCACCGGACGGGATGCCGCAGGAGATCCGGCACTCCGGCGGCTACCGGGTCCGGGTCAGCGGCGCCGACGGCCGGATCACCGCCCTGCACGTTCTCCAGCCGGACGGCGACCCGATCATGGTGCGCGAGTACCGGTATGACCCGACCGGCAGGCTCACCGCCGTGGTCAACCCGAGCGGGCACCCGATGCTCTACGACTACGACGCCGACGGCCGGCTCACCGGGTGGCAGGACCGCAACGGCATGTGGTACCGCTACGAGTACGACGCGGCAGGCCGCTGCGTGCGCAGCACCGGCATCGGTGGCTACCTCGACTCCAGCTTCGCCTACGACGTGGAGCAGCGGATCACGGTCTTCACCGATGCGCTTGGCAACCACACCGTCTATCACCTCGACGCCAGGGGCCGTACGGTCCGCACGGTCGACGCGCTCGGCGGTGAAGCCACGTTCGAGTGGGACGGTGGCGGCAAGTTGCTGCGTCGGGTCGATCCGCTCGGCCGGACCACCGTGAACGAGTACGACGCGGACGGCAATCTGCTGGCCACCGCGCTGGCGGACGGCACGACCACCCGCTGGGAGTACAACGAGGACGGCCTGCCGGTCGCCGAGATCGGCGTGGACGGCGCCCGCTGGGCCTGGGAGTACGACGAGCGCGGCAATCTGGCCGCGACCACCGCGCCCGACGGCGCCCGGACCGTGTACGTCCGGGACGAGCGCGGGTTCCTCACCTCGGTCACCGACGCCATGGGCAACACCGCGGTGTTCGAGAACGACGCCGCTGGCCTGGTCACGTCGCTCACCGACCCGCTCGGCGCCAGCAGCCGGTACAGCTACGACGCGTTCGGCAGGCTGGTCACGGAGGTGGACGAGATCGGCCGGACCACCCGCCACGGTTGGTTCGTCGACGGCAAGCGTGCCTGGGTCACCCGGCCCGACGGCACCACCACCCGCTGGACGCTGGACGGTGAGGCGAACGCGGTCGTCCAGGACTCCGGTGACGGCCGGGTGGACCGGGTGGAGCGCACCGCGTTCGACCTGCCCGCCGCGCAGATCGGCCCGGACGGTGCGCGCATCGAGTTCGGTTACGACAAGCAGCTGCGGCTGGTCTCGGTCACCAATCCTCAGGGCCTGGTCTGGCGGTACGAGTACGACGCGCTGGGCCGGATGACGCGGCAGACCGACTTCAACGGCCGGGCGCAGAACTACGGCTACGACGCCGCGGGCCGGATGGTCGAACGGGTGAACGGCGTCGGCGAGGTCGTGCGGTATCGCTACGACGCGCGCAGCAACGTGGTCGAGCAGCGCTCCGGCGACGAGGTCTGCACCTTCGAGTACGACACGGGCAACCGGCTGGTCGGCGCCCGTAACGCGGACTCGGTGCTGACCATCCGGCGGGACGCACGCGGCCGGGTGATCGCGGAGAACTGCGACGGCCGCGAGGTGGTGTCGGAGTACGACGAGCTCAGTCGTCGGGTGCTGCGCCGTACCCCGTCCGGCGTGCAGAGCACGTGGGAGTACGACTCGAACGACCAGCCGGTGTCGCTGCGGTCGGCAGGCGAGCTGATCCACTTCGGCTACGACCCGGCAAGCCGGGAGGTGGAGCGCCGGTTCGGGGCACGGACCCTGCTCGCCCAAACCTGGGGTCTGCGCGACGAACTGGTCTCCCAGACGATCACGACCGCGGCCGGTGCGCACGAGGACGAGGCGCGCCTGGTCCAGCGCCGGGCCTACGGTTACCGCCCGGACGGCATGCTGACCCGGATCGACGACCACCTGGCCGGACCCCGGCAGTTCGTCCTGGACCGGGCGGACCGGATCGCCACGGTGCAGCGGCCCGGCGGCGCCGAGCAGTACGCCTACGACGGCTCCGGCAACATCACCCACGCGGGCTGGCCGGTTCCCGAGGCTGCCGCGGAGACGGCGGACGCGGGCACCCGAGGCGTGCGGGAGTACTCCGGCACCCAGTTGAACCGGGCCGGCAACATGTACTACCGGTACGACGCGCACGGGCGGTTGGTGTCGCGTCGGCAGCGGCTGCTGTCCAGCCGGGACCGGATCTGGCAGTACACCTGGGACGCGACTGACCGGCTGGTGGGGGTGGTGACACCGGACGGCGCCCGCTGGCGGTACCGGTACGACCCGATGGGCAGGCGGATCGCCAAGGAACTGCTCACCGAGGACGGCGCCGGGGTGGTGGAGCGCACCACCTTCGTCTGGGACGACAGCGTGCTGGTCGAGCAGGCGCGTGCCGTCGCGGACGAGCGGTCCCCGGTGGCCATGACCACCTGGGACTGGCAACCCGGCGGCTTCGAGCCGATCACGCAGCTGGAGCGCAGCGTGTCGCCGGACACCCAGGCCGAGGTCGACCGGCGGTTCTACGCCATCGTGACCGACCTGGCCGGCACACCGAGCGAGTTGGTCGCCACCGATGGGACGGTCGCGTGGCGGGCCGACCGGACCACTTGGGGCAGCGTCACCGCGACCGCCTCGGCAGGGGCTTCGACGCCGCTGCGGTTCCCCGGCCAGTACCACGACCCGGAGACCGGCTTCGACTACAACTATTTCCGATACTACGAACCGGGTGTCGGCCGGTACGCGTCCAACGACCTGATCGGGCTGATGGGTGGCCTGAACCCGCAGTCCTACGTGCCCAATCCCGTGCAGCAGTCCGACCCGCTCGGCCTGATGGGCAAAAAGGGCAAGGGCGGCGGCAAGAACACCGGGGGCGGTGGCAACAGCGGCGGTGGTGGCGCGGGCAGTTGCCATGACAGCCTGGTGCGTTACATGAGCGACGCCGAGAAACAAGCCATGGAGAATGCGGGCGGACTGGTGCCCAAGGGAAAGAATCCGGGCACGGTGACGCTCGACACCAAGGACAAGCAGGACAACTTCTACGACCTGTCCGACAACGCGGGCGACGGCAAGATGAAGTGGCTGATGACAGCGAAACAGGCCCAGGACGCCCCGACATCCTTTGGTAAGGCCGGCAACTACACGTGGCGAGCGGACATCAAGATGAAACCGAACGCCGACGGCGTGTCCAATCATGACTGGCTGAACAACTGGGACAACGCCGCGCGGAAACAGAACGAGCCCAACCGGTACGGCATCCTGCCGCAGCAGTTGGACTCGTTCAACAGCCGTATCGACAGCATCACCTGGACGAAGGTGGGCAAGAAGTGAGCGCGGAGGTTTCGAAGCGGCGGCGGTTCGTTGAGGCGTTGCTGGCCGCCAGCGGACCCGGCGAGGTGCCGCTGGACGAGCGGACCGCGACGTTGCGGCGGGAACTACTGTGGTTCGGGTCGTCCACTCCGGACAATCGTGACGCCGCGGAACGCCTTGCCGTCGGCGAGGTCCGCCGGTGGGGCGGCCGGAAACTCGGCATCACGTTGGCCAGGACCGGCTCGCTGGTATCAGATGTGCTGAACCAGGCCGAAGGCTGCCCGATCCCGGACAGCCTCGCCGAGGCGTACCCGGATCTGGTGCAGGAGGAGTGGGACGCCGTCCTGCGCCTGGCCGCGCTGGTCCTGCTCGCCCTTGAGGGAGAGCCGGTCGACGACGAGGACCAGGAGGACAGCTGATCGGTCCCCGCCGTCGCTACCCTAAATAGGTGCGCCACGAGCTGGCCGGACTGGTGCAACGGCCGGCCAGCTCGCTGTCATCACCCGTGGGCGGGCGCCGACGGGAGACTCAGAACCACCGCGGCGTGAACGACACCCCGCGCAACACCTCATCGGCATTGGCCGAGCGAACCGTGGTGAATCCCTGTGCACCGGCCGTCGTCGCGGACACCCGGTCCGTGATGGCCACCAGCTTGTTCGGGTCGGCACCGGTGTCGCCTGCGCCGCTGACGGTGGAGGTGATCGCCCACAGCGTCACCGTGCCGTCGCGGTTGACCGGGCCGGTGATGTTGCGCAGGCCGTCGGTGGCCGGGGCCCACGGGAGGCCGGTGGCCGCGTTGTCGCCGGTCGGGTAGCCCCGCACCGGATACGGGGCGCCCAGGTTCAGGCCGTTGGCCAGCGTGTACGCGAGATGCCAGACACCGTTGCTGCGCACCCACTTCTGCAGGCCGGCCATGGTCTGGCCGGCGGCGGTGGTGTAGGTGTTGGTGGCTGCCGAGTACGTCGTGTCGCCGTTGCCTTCGTCGGTGACGTACGCGGTGTCGGGATTGGCGAACCACACGCCGAACGGGAACGACGTCGTCGACTTCAGCGCGGTCGGGAAACCGGCCAGCACGCACATGTTGTTCGGCAGGCCGGTCTGCTGCACCGTGGCGGGGTTGTACGACAGTGGCGTCGTCGGCAGGGTGGCGCCGGGCTGCGGCACGCCGACACCGCTCGGGCACGCCTTGCCGGTGGTGTCGATGAAGTAGACGGTGTTGACGCCGTTGCCGCCGCTGCCTTTGGTGAAGTACACGACGTTGTCGAACACGGTGAGGCCGCGGAAGTTGTCGTCCTTGCCGATCTTGTCCGGCTTGTCGCCGAGTTGCGTGACGTTGAAGCTGCCGACCGGCGTTGTGGCGCCCGGCCGTTGCAGCCGTTCCGGCAGGCGCGAAGGCGTCACGAGCTGCGCGCCGGTGCCGGTGATGATGCTGGCCGGTTGCGGGTTGCCGCCATTGCCGCCGTTGCCGGAGGTGTAGTAGACGTCGGCGCCGTTGCTGTCGTTCAGGATCGCGGCGCGGCCGTTGTTGCCGCTGTAGGCGTTGGTCTCGGTGAACGTGAAGTGCCCGAAACTGTCCATTTGCGCGACGGTCCGGAAGTAGCTGCCGGGCACCGGGTTCGTCGGGTCGATCGCGCCGGGGGTGTTCGAGTTCGACACGTCAAGACCGTTCACCGGCGCCGAGTAGCCCATGAACGTGATGTACCGGCCGTTGGTGGAGAGGTTCAGCCCGATCTCGGACTTGGACGGGAAGCTCGTGACGAGATCCCGGGTCGGCACGGGGACCGTGTCCAGATAGTGGCCGTTCGGCGTGATCTGGTCGAGGAAGATCGGCGCGGTGATGCCGAAGCTCCCATCGACGTGGTCGTTGTTCCACACGCCGGGGTAGCTGCCGTCGTTGGTCGCGGCGACGCAGTTACTCCCGATGCAGCCGGGCGGCAGCATCGTGGTGCCGGGCGTGAGCAGGCCGGCATCCCCCTGGTACACGCTGCGGCTCACTAACAGGTTGCCGGGGAACAGGAAGGTGTGCGCATTGTCGGCATTGGCGGGCCCGATCGGTGCCGCCACCGAGACCAGCGTGGCGCCGGTGAGACCGGCGAGCGCCAGCAGTGTCATGCGGCGACGTCTGTGGGATGCAGTCATAAGGCCACACCCTGCGGACTACGAGCAACAAGCCGGCGACAACGCGGTGAACCGCCAGTGAAGTCAGCACGGGAGTTCGGCGGGCCGGGCCAGCGGCGAACGGTCGTCATACCGGTCGTCGGCCGGTCACCACCAGGAGAATCTCCTTGGCTGTCATCGTCACGACGGTCGGACCGTCGCCGACGGACACGTCCGCGTCGATGGCGACCAGTTTTCTCCCGTCGAGGTCGGCGCCGAAGTACTTGAGCTGCCGAGGGTTGGTTGATCCCAGCACCAGAGCGATGCGCTCGGGCGGTGCCGACGGGAGGCCGAGCGACTCGGTGATGTCGAGGCCGTGGATGACGTCATGGCTGAGGGCACCGGCCGCGCCGCCACCGGGCGGCTGCCAGGGGTTGCCGATGTTGCGCCGGAGAAGGTCGACGAGGTCGGCCTCGCTCAGCGCACGTGCCGTTGATCGGGCGTCGCGGTCGGCGTATCGGTTGAACGAGAACCTGGCCCGGACCAGACCGGCGATCACCTCGATCGGCTTGGTCCGGAACGGCATCGTCAGGTGGGCGAGCACCTCACGGACCCGCCAACCGTCGCACAGGGACGGCAGGTCCCACTGCTCTGGCCTGAGGTCGGCGAGGATGCCCGCGAGCCGCGCCCGCTCGGTCCGGGTCTCGCTGGTCAGGTCGGCTGGGAGTGTTCCCATCGGGTTGTCCTTCCGCATCGTCGGGGGTGTTCACCGACTTGTACGACGCGCGGCGCGAGAACTCATCGGAGCGATTCGGGGAGGCCGAACTCGGCGAACCGATGCTGCGTGCCGAGGAACGTCACGAGTTGGGTGACCTGTCCGTCTCGGATGTCCACCGAGACGAGTGCGAACGGGCGGAGGACGCCGTCGCTCGGCCGGTATTGCCCGAACCCCGGGGCACCGTTGATGCGGCAGGCAATCAGTCGCGCGCCAGCGCAGGAGTCGCTGTCCGCCACGACCGCCGCGATCTTCGGTCCGCCTGCCAGCCGCCACTGGAACGGCGGCATCGACGCCACGGCGTCCGCGCGCAGGACCGCCGTCAATCCGGCGATGTCGTGGGACTCGAAAGCGGCCACGTAGCGACGCAGCAGGTCACGCTGCTCGGTGTCCTCGGGGTCGTAGATGTCGAACGGGTCTGGCCGGTTCGCGGCCAGCAAGGTTCGAGCGCGCTGTAAGGCGCTGTTCACCGCGGGCACCGTGGTGTCGAGAATCTCGGCCGTTTCCTGGGCGGTGAAGGCGAGGACGTCGCGGAGTACCAGCACGGCCCGCTGACGCGGTGCGAGGTGCTGAAGTGCCGCGATGAACGCCAGCCGCACCGACTCCCGCCGGAGCACGACGTCGCCGGGGTCCTGGCTGTCCAGCAGGCGTGCGTCGGGCATCGGTTCCACCCATGCATCCGGCGGAAGCGGGGCTCCGATGTCCGAGCCGTCGCCTGCCGATCCCATGTCCATGACCAGCGCTCGCCGCTTCGCCGCCCGGAGCATGTCGATGCAGACATTGGTGGCGATCCGATGGACCCACGTACTCAACCGTGCTCGGCTCGGGTCGTACTGCTCCCACTTGGACGACGCCCGAATCAGGGTCTCCTGAACCGCGTCATCCGTGTCGGAGGATGAACCGAGGAGCCGGTAGCAGTAGCCGGTCAACGGCACGCGCAGGGCCTCAAGGTCCTCGATCGCCAATCCGGCTGCACGCACGAGCCACCTCCATCGTCTGACTGCCGTCCGCCCTCCAACACTAGTTCCTGAGCGCGTGGCGGCCGGCGTCGAAGCTGCGAAGTGCGGCCCCGACGGCGGCGGCGACGGTGATCTCGAAGATCTGGTCCTCGGTGTGTCCTGCTGCGGTGAGCTTGGCGATGTCGGCGTCGGTGATCGTGTAGGAGGCGTCGCGGACGGCTGTTGCGTAGGACTGCCACGGTTCGGGGAGCGGGTCGCCGGCGAGGGCGGCGGCGCGCAGGGCGGTGTCGGTGGTGGCGGGGGTGGTCAGGACCGCGTCGCGGAGGTTGTCCACGACATCACCGCCTGCCGCCGGTTTGCCGTCGGCGAGCAGGAAGTTCGGGAAGCGGTAGCCGAAGCGGTGCAGTGCGCGGGCGCCGCTGTGCAGTTGGCCATCGCGCAGGGTGAAGCCGAACGCGTTGGCAAGACGATTGACGATGTTCCATACGAGGCTGACGCGCAGCGCTTCCATCAGCGCCTGCTCGGGTAGGTCGATGACCGCGGTCGTGTCGACGTGGCCCGGGGTGCGGATGGTCGTGTCCAGGAATTCGCAGACGGCGCGTAGTTGTTGGCGGGCCGAATCGGGATCGGTCGGGTCGATCTCGCCGTGGCCTGCGATGCGCACGAGTTCGGTGTGCGTGTCGGCGCAGAACGGGCACTGGTGCAGTTGCGCGATGCGCATCCCGATGTACTCGCGTTCGGCCGCGGTCCAGTACGACGGTCCGCGCATCGCGTCGACGGTCAGATCCAGCAGCGGTCGGGTGAGGAAGCCGGGCCGGTACAACAGCATTTTGACGATGTCGGGATTGTCCACACGGGACATGATTGCGGTCATCGCGAGGAACAGCTTGGCGCGGCGGCGGTGGTCGTTGTCGAGAATGGACAGTCTCATCGTGGCTCCGGAAGGTCGAGGTCGTGTAGGCGGCCTGCGAGGAATCGTCGGTCGGCGGGGGTGGTGGCGAGCTCGTGTGCCCGCCGGTACGCGGTTGCCGCGTCCTCGGTGCGACCGAGACGACGCAGCAGATCGGCGCGGGTGGCGTGCAGCAGGTGGTAGCGGTCAAGGCCCTCGATGGTCTCGATCAGAGCCAACCCCTCGTCCGGTGTTGTCGCCATGGCCACGGCGACGGCGTGGTTCAGCGCCGCTACCGGCGACGGTACAAGTGCGAGCAGTTGTCCGTAGAGCGAGGCAATGCCGGGCCAGTTGGTTTCCTCGGCCGACGCGGCGTTGGCGTGCAGCGTGGCGATCGCGGCCTGCAACTGGTACGGGCCAGGGTTTCCCCGTCGTAGCGACCGGTCAAGCAGACCGACGGCTTCGACTACTTCCGCGTGATTCCAGCGGGAGCGGTCCTGGTCGGCCAGCAGCACCAGATCGCCATCGGGGTCGTGGCGGGCGGCGGCGCGTGAGTCGTGCAGCAGCAGCAACGCCACAAGGCCAAGCGCTTCCGGCTCGTCGGGCATGAGCGTGGCGACGAGCTTGGCCAGCCGGATCGCCTCCTGGCACAGCGCGCGGTGTTCGGGCTGCTCGTGGTCGGCCGTGTAGCCCTGGGTGAAGATCAGGTACACCACCGCGAGCACACCGGAGAGCCGTTCCGGCAACAGGTGGTCGGCGGGGACCTCGAGGCTGATGCCGGCGTCGCGGATCTTGCGTTTCGCGCGGACCAGCCGTTGCGCCAGGGTCGGTTCGCTGACCAGGAACGTGCGGGCGATCTGCGCCGCGGTCAGTCCGGCGACGGCCTGCAGGGTCAGGGCGACTCGGGCTTCCTCGGACAGGGCGGGGTGGCAGCAGGTGAAGATCAGGCTCAGCCGTTCGTCACCGACGTCGAGCAGGCTGTTGCCGGCACAGTCCGTCGTCGTCACCGCCCCGAGTTGCGCCAGCTTCTCGCGGCCGAGCCGGGCTCGGCGCAGCCGGTCGATCGCGCTGTTGCGGGCCGCGGTCAGCAGCCACGCCACCGGGTCGTCCGGCGGCGGGTCGGTCCACTTGCTCAGCGCCAGGGCGCAGGCGTCCTGCAACGCGTCCTCGGCGAGTTCGAAGTCGCCGAGGACGCGGATCAGGGCGGCCAGCATCCGGGCCCGGTGCTCGCGGTAGACCCGCTGGAGGACCGGCGCGGAGTTCATTCGCCGGTGGCGGCCAGGTGCGACGGATGGTGATCAAGGCCGGGCCCGCCGACGATCGGCCGCACCTCGATCGAACCCACCTCGGCCATCGGACACAGCGCGGCCAGTTCCAGCGCCTCGTCCAGGTTGCGGCAGTCCAGGACGTAGGCGCCGCCCAGGTGCTCGTGGGTCTCCATGAACGGGCCGTCGGTGATCAGCGTCCGACCCTCTCGCACGCTGACCGTGGTGGCGGTGCGCTCGGGTTGCAGCGGATGCCCCGCGACGAACACGCCGCGCCTGCGGCACTCGTCGGCGAAGGCGTTCACCCTGGCCAGGGCTTCGGCGAAACCCGGGTCGTCCGGTTCTGGCCGTTCGCAGTTGTAGATCAGCAGCATGTACTCCACAAGTCCTCCGCTCACCCGTGTCCTGATCGGTCGAAGAGGATGACGAACAGGCCGACCGTAACTCGACAGCCCGGTTCAAGCCTGTTCGTCAGCGGAGACGCCTCGCGGTCAGTCCGCGGACTTGGCGGCGGCGAGGAGTTGGGCCCAGTCGGAGATCTTCACCCGGTTCCGGCCGCCCGCCGCGCCGAGGGCCATTTCGGCCGCCTCGATGGCGACCCAGCCGGCCCAGGTGACCACGGCGACGTTGCGGTCGCGCAGCAGGTTCAGGATCGCGTCGGGGTCGCGATGCGGGGCCGTTGGCAGCGTGGACCGGTCGGCCAGCATCGTCGCCACGGTCTCGCGCGCGTCGCTCTTGTTGGTGCCGATCACGCCGGTCGGGCCGCGCTTGATCCAGCCGACCGCGTACTCACCGGCCGACGGCGTGCCCTCGCGCAGTACTCGGCCCTTGTCGTTGGGGATGACGCAGGCCGATGAGTCGAACGGGACGCCGGGCAGGCCGAGGCCGAGGTAGCCAACCGCGCGCAGCAGCAGTTGAGCGGGCAGGACCTCCTGGTCGGCCGGGTTCGCGTCGGGCTCGTTGCGGCGCAGCGCCACGGCTTCGAGCCTGTCCTCGCCGATCGCGGCGATGGGTACCCGGCGGAAGTGGAAGTGGAGGCGGCGCGGTTTGCCGGTCAGCGGCCTGCCGATCCAGCTTTGCAACACCTCGACGTTGCGCTTGGCCACCCGGTCCTGGGCAAGCACGGCTTGGTCGGCCTCGCTGAGCTGGAGCTGCTCCGGGTCGACGATGACGTCCGCGTTGGTGAGTTCGCCCAGTTCGCGTAGTTCCTTGGTGGTGAACTTGGCCTGTGCGGGGCCGCGCCGCGCGACCAGGTGGATGTCGCTGATGCTGCTGGTGGCCAGCGCGTCGAGCACGTCGTCGGACATGTCGGTGGCGGCGCGCAGTTCGTCGCTGGTCTTGGCCAGGATCCTGGCCACGTCCAGGGCGACGTTGCCGGCGCCGACCACGACCGCGCTGCGCGCGTCGAGGACGAACTGGGACAGTCGATCGGGATGCCCGCAGTACCAGGCGACGAAGTCCTTGGCGCCGAAGCTGCCGGGAAGGTCCTCGCCGGGGATGCCGAGCCTGCGGTCGGAACCGGAGCCGAAGGCGTACACGACCGCGTCGTAGTAGTCGAGCAGTTCGCGGGGCTCGACATCGACGCCGACCTCGACGCCGCCGAGAAACCGCACGTCGGGCTGGTCGAGGATGCGGCGCAGCGCGGTTTCCAGCGTTTTCATCTTGAGGTGGTCGGGGGCGACGCCGTAGCGCAGCAGCCCGTAGGGGGCGGGCAGCCGGTCGAAGACGTCGATGGCGACATCGCCCTGTTTGACCAGCTCCTCGGCGGTGTAGAGGCCGGCAGGACCCGACCCGACGACCGCGACGCGGATGGGTTCGGACACCCCACACCTGCTTCCTGCCGGTTGCCAACGCCCGGTCCGAGCTGTGCCGGCTCAGCACCGAGCCTAGCTCTCGATCACATCCGCGTGGTCGCCGATGGCGTTACGGCGTGGGAACCCCGTGTGACGTGGTCGTCACCGTTGTGGTCGTCACCGTTGTGGTCGTCGCCGTTGTGGTCGTCACCGTTGTGGTGGTGGCCGTGGTCGGGGGCGGGGTTGCGGTGGGCGGGGTGCCGCCACTGGTCGGCAGGGGCTGCGGTTTCGCTTCGGTGTGTGTGATCGGCACATCGGTCGACGGGCCGGCCGGCGCGACCTGCGGACGGGCCAGGGTGGTGGTGAGCACGGCGGCCAGCGCGATGACCGCGACCGTGCTGCCGGCCGCGGCCAGCTGACGGCGCCGGCGGTGCACGCTCCTGCCCCGCTCGGCGACATCCGCCGCGCTGATCCCCAGCTGCGGACCGGTGTCCGGGTTGGCGTGCGCGAACAGTTCACGCACGTCGTCGTCATCGGTGGGCATCAGTTCACCCGCCCTTCCACGGCGTCCTTCGACGATCCGATGCGTTGGCGCACAGCGGCCAGCCCGCGCGCGGCCTGGCTCTTCACCGTGCCGGTCGAACAGCCAAGGGCCATGGCGGTTTCCTCGACCGACAGGTCGTGCCAGTACCGCAGCACCAGGACGGCCCGCTGCCGAGGGGGCACCCCGGCCAGCGCCTGCGCGAGCGCGACCCGGCCCGCGACGTCCTCGGGTGGCTGACTGGCCTCGGGCAGCTCATCGGTGAGGTGTTCGCGACGCCGCCACAACCTGCGGTTCTCGGCCAGGAACGTGCGCACCACGACCTGCCGCGCGTAGCCGTCGAGCTTGTCGTGCTGGTGCAGCTTCGGCCAGGCCAGGTACAGCTTGGTCAACGCGACCTGGGTGATGTCCTCGGCCCGGTGCCAGTCGCCGCACAGCAGGTAGGCGGTGCCGCGCAGGGCATGCGCGTGGCCAGCGAAGAACTCGCTGAACTCGCTGTCCCACGGTGATCGC
>DASYBO010000748.1:0-2875 GCA_036500685.1 Pseudonocardiaceae bacterium
GTCTTCAGCTCGCCCGACGGCGCGAGGTAGGGCACCAGCGAGACGTGCAGGAAGAAGCAGTTGTCCCGGCCGACGTCGTGCCGGACCTGGCGGGCGGCCTCCAGGAAGGGCAGCGACTCGATGTCGCCGACGGTGCCACCGATCTCGGTGATCACCACGTGCGGCTGCGCGCCGTCCGGGCCGGGTTCGGACATGGCGCGGATGCGCGCCTTGATCTCGTCGGTGATGTGCGGAATGACCTGGACGGTGTCGCCGAGGTATTCGCCGCGCCGCTCCTTGGCGATCACCTCCGAGTACACCTGGCCGGTGGTGACGTTCGCCGAGCCGGACAGGCTGCGGTCCAGGAATCGCTCGTAGTGGCCGATGTCCAGGTCGGTCTCGGCGCCGTCGTCGGTGACGAACACCTCGCCGTGCTGGAACGGGTTCATCGTGCCCGGGTCGACGTTGAGGTAGGGGTCCAGCTTCTGCATGGTGACCCGCAGCCCGCGTGCGGTGAGTAGCTGGCCGAGACTGGAGGCGGTGAGCCCCTTACCCAGCGAGGAGGCGACGCCTCCTGTGACGAAAACGTGCTTGGTCGTCTGCGCCTGAAGCACCAAGGAGGCTCCCCGTGATCTGCGGCCGGTTCCGGCGGGAATCGGTCTTACTGCCCACGGAATTTCAGGTTAGCACGGCCTCACAGCGACTCCCCGACCAGCCACGTCACCCGCTCGCGTGTCGATAGGTCAACTTCAGTTGTTGGGCGGTACCGGCACCGGCGATGCCGCGTTGCCGGCCGTTCCGTACGCGCCCGCCTTGCCGCCCAGCTGCTGCTGCAACGCGAGCACCGTCACGATCCGCCCAGCGGCCGTATCAACATCGTCCACTGTCGACACGATCGAGTTGTCGGCCGAGTCCGCGCGCAGCACGCCGACCGCGCCGCTGCCGCCTGCCGAACCCGATCCGCCGGCCAGCACCGTGCCCGCGCCGGAACGCTGCACCTGGGTGGCGAACTGAGCCAGCATCGCGGATCGGTTCGCCGGGTCGTTGCCGGCCTCGGCGCCGCCGGTGAGGATGACCGCGAGCTGCGCTGGCTGGAGTTGCGCGCCCGGCTTGACGAACCCGCCGGAGGCCAGCCCCGCCATGGCCGCGGCGACCGCAGCCTGGCTGGCCTGCGGCGCGTCGGTGGTCTTGTTCAACAGCACCAGCGGACCGATCAGGCCACCGGCCAGCGTGCCAGGATCGGAGGCGACCGGCAGCTGCACGCCCGCCGGGATCATCCTGGTGACCAGATTCCGCAGTTGGTCGGCTTGGTTGGGGTCGGTGAAGTTCTGGGTCAGCTGCAGCTGCCCGGTGACGGTGCCGCCCGCGTCGGTGATCAACGTGCTCAGCTCGCCCGCCTGAGTCTGGCTGGCGTTCGGGCCCAGGATCAGCACCACCGTGCGCTGGGAGAGCGCGCCGCGCACCGCGAGCGGGCCGACACCGGTCGCGAACTGGTCGGCGTCGGTGAGCTGGCCGTTGAGCCCGGCCTGCTGGCTCTGCAAGTCAGAGACCTGCGCGGCCAGGTGGTTCTTCTGCCCGCTCAACCCGGAGAGCAGCGTGTTGGACAGCGCGGTCGAGCCGAGCACCACGCCGAGCGCGAGCGCGAGGAACACCGCGCCGATGGAGATCACGTGATAGCGCAGGGAGATCATCTATACCAGTCCTTTGACCCAGTTGACCAGGTGCGTTCCGGTCGCGGTCAGCCAGTTGAGGTAGCTGTGGCCGACGTCGGAGATGGCCAGCGCGACCACTATCACCGCTAGCGCCGCGAGCACCAGCAGCAGCACCGAGGCCGCGGACACCCGAGCCCGGTGCAGCGTGGCCACCGCCTTGCCGTCGACCAGCAGGCTGCCCAGTTTCAACCTGGTCAGGAAGGTGGACGGATTGGAGCCGGAGCGGCCCCGGTCCAGGAACTCGGCCAGCGTGGCCTGGGTGCCGACCGTGACGATCAGGCTGGCACCGTGCGACTCGGCGATGAGCAGCGCGAGGTCCTCAGGGTTGCCGGAGGACGGGAAGGTGACCGCGCCGATGCCGAGGTCCTGGATGCGTTCCAGGCCGGGCGCGTGCCCGTCGGTGTCGGCGGGAACGACTACCTCGGCGCCGGATTTCAGCGTGTCGGTCCGGATGCCGTCGGGGTCACCGACGATGACGTGCGGCTTGTACCCGGCCTCGGCAAGGGTGTCCGCCCCCGTCTCAACGCCGACCAGCACCGGCCGGTGTTCGCGAATGTAGCGCTTGAGCCGTTTCAGGTCGGCCGCGTGGTCGTTGCCGGGCGCCACCACCAGCACCTCGCGGCCCTTCATCGGCACGTACACCTCGGGCACGCCGATACCGTCGAGGACCAGCGTGCGCTCCCGGCGCAGGAACTCGATGGTGTTCGCGGAGAACGCCTCCAGCAGCGCGGACATCCCCGCCTTGGCCTCGATCAGCTGATCGGCGACCGACTCCGGGGTCTGCTGGACGCCCCTGGCCACCTCTTTGCCGGAGAGGTAGACCGCGCCGTCGTGCAGGCGCAGTTTGGTGCCTTCCTTGATGGTGCGCAGCGCGTCCTCGCCGACCCCGTCGATGAGCGGGATACCGGCGCTGACCAGGAGTTCCGGGCCGAGGTTGGGATAGCGGCCGGAGATGGACACCGACGCGTTGACCACGCCGGACACGTCGGCGGCCACCAGGGCGTCGGCGGTGCGGCGGTCCAGATCGAGTTGGTTGAGGACCACGATGTCGCCAGGACCGATTCGACGCAGCAGATCACCGGTGCGTCGATCGACCCTGGCCATTCCGGTGACTCCGGGGAGTTCCCGGCTGGTTCTGGCGAGCAGACCGGTGAGTTTCATGTTTCGCATGGTGACAAAGGGAC
>DASYBO010000749.1:0-12345 GCA_036500685.1 Pseudonocardiaceae bacterium
GCCGCGGTAACCAGTGACGGTTCGGCGCGGACGCGGTCGTGGGCCGCGCGGTTGGCCAGCAGCGCGTAACTGACGTTGGCCAGGCCGACCGCCATGGTGTGGAAGCCGTCCATGAGGACGGCGCCGAGCAGCAGGCCGATCCGTGCCGGTTTCCCGTCCACCTCGGCTGATGCCAAGGCCGCGGCCATCTCCGCGAGGAAGGGCTGCGTGCCGACGGCCAGCGTGCGGTCGATCGCACCGGACACGAGGGCGAGGTACTCGCCCGCGATCCGTTCGACCGCTTCGGTCTGTTGCTCGGAGCGCCCCAGGAAGAACGCGGGCGCGATCTGCTCGGACATCGCGGTGAGCGTGCTTTCCTCGCCTGGGGTCAGCCCGATGAGCTCGCCCCAGAACCGGACCGCCAGTACGTTGGCGAACTCGACGACGTAGTCGATCTCGCCTCGGTCGCAGGCTTGGCCGAGGAGCTCCTTGACGATCGTTTCCGCGATCGGCGCGAACCGCACGACGTTGCCGGGCATGAACTGCTTCGCGAACAGGTTGCGCATCGGACCGTGCAGTGGCGGATTCATGGTGAAGACGTGGTTGGCGACCAGCCGCTGGAATCGGGACTCGCCGTCGGTGGCCATGTTGAACGCGGCCGCGAGCAGCGGCGCGGGCAGGTTGCCGACGGCGCGGTTACCAGCCAACGCGCGCAGGTCGGCGTTGCGGTAGACCACGACGCTGCCGTCAGGCGACTGGAGCAGGTTGGTATCTGTTCGGGCGAAGAGCGGTCCAAGCGTGGCGGGCAGGTCCGCGCCCCAGCGCGGGTCGAGGAGTTCGGTCATGAGTGGAAGCTCGGCGATGGAGCACGGTGTCGGCATGAGTGGTTCTCCTGGTGGGTCAGCGGACGCAGCGAACGCGGTAGACGAGGACGGCGCCGAGCGCGGTGGCGACGCCGGTGGCGAGATAGAGGGCGGGATAGCCGGACGCGAGGATGATCACGCTGGCGATCAACGGCGAGAGGCCCTGTGGCACGATCGATCCCATGTTCATGATCCCGAGATCCTTCGCGCGGGACGCGGCGTCGGGCAGGACCTGGGTGACCAGGGCCTGGTCGACGGACATGTAGGCGCCGTAACCCGCGCCGAGGACGGCCGCGCCGACCATCGCTGCGCCAAGGGTCGGAAAAGCCGCCAGCAGCAGGCCGGCGATGGACTGGAGCACGGCGGCGACCGCGACGAACACGCGCCTGCGGGCCAGCCGGTCGGACAGCAGGCCGCCGAGGATGGTGGTGAGGACCATGCCGACGAGGTAGATCGCGGTCAGGATCAGCAGAGCCGTCGCCGGGTCGGCGACGTGAACGTCGTCGGTGAGGAAGTACAGCAGGTAGCAGGTGCCGAAGCCGTTGCCGAGGTTGACCAGGGTCCGGCCGGCCAGCGCCCAGGTGAAGTCGGGATTGGATCTGGGGTTGAACCGGATCGCCGTCAATGCGGACAGAGCGCTGACCGGCCGGCCGACGGGAGCGGACGAGTCGCGGTAGCGCAGGACGAAGGGAATGGCGCAGAGCACCAGGACCGCGGCGAGGAGCAGATAGGCGGTCGCGTCGGTGAGGGTTACCGCGCTGAGGGCGGCCACGCCCGCGACAACGCCGAGGGCCTGCGGTGCGTAGATCGCGCCCGACACGGTGCCGCGCTGCTGTTCGGGGACCTGGTCTGCGATGGCCGCGGTGAGTCCCGCGGTCGCCGCGCTCACTCCGGCCACCACGAGCAGCCAGGCCAGCGTGACGCCGACGGGAGTGGATTGGAGTCCGGTGAGGACGAGGCCGAGTGCCACGACGACGAGACCGCAGGCCATCCAGGTGCGGCGGCGGCCGAACCGCGTTCTGGTGCGGTCGCACAGCGCGCCGCACAGCGGCAAGGTGAGCAGGGCGACCATCGCGGCGACTCCGTTGAGCACACCGAAGTCGCGCACTTTGTGCACGGGGTCGACGCGGTCGAGGGTGTCGGGCAACAACAGCTGGATCGGGAGCAGCTGGGCCATCCAGAACCCGAACCAGACGAGCGAGAACCGTGCGGTCCACCCGGTCGAGACAGGGCGGACCGGTTCCGCGTCCCCCGACGATTCCGCGTGCCGAGACGGCAGTGTCTCGGAAGCGTCCATGGTGGCTCCCTGAAGGGTCAGTCGAACAGGTCGGGTTCTTCCTGGGTGATCTGGTCCCAGAGCGGCCGGAACTGGAACCAGCCCGCGAGCGGGCCGGAGATCTGATCACGCACGGCTCGGGCGGTCGCGTCGTCGATGTGCGTCGGCGTGCCCGCGGCCATCGCGAGCAGTTGGGCCTGGCAGGACCGCTCCATGGTGAGGAAGTACCAGGCGGCTTCGGCCACCGAGGCGCCGACGGTGAGCAGGCCGTGGTTCTTGAGGATCACGGCCTTGCTCTCGCCGAGAGCGACACCGATCCGCTTGCCTTCCTCGATGTCGTTGACCACGCCGGTGTAGTCGGTGTAGAGGCCGTGGTCGAGGTAGAAGGCGCAGGCGTCCTGGGTGATCGGGTCGAGTCGGATGCCCAGGGTCGAGAACGCCTTGCCGTTGAGGGAATGCGTGTGCGCCGCGGCGATCACGTCGGGCCGCGCCTTGTGTACCTGGGAGTGGATGACGAACGCCGCGCGGTTGACGGGTCGCTTGCCCTGGACGACATTACCGTCGTGGTCGACCAGAATCAGGTCGGAGACGCGGATCTGCCGGAAGGACATGCCGAACGGATTGACCCAGAACCACTCGGGGTTCTCCGGATCGCGCGCGGTGATGTGCCCGGCAACGCCCTCGGAGAACCCGAATCGCCCGAACACGCGGAACGCGGCGGCGAGTTCCTGTTTGCGGACGGTGCGTTCGTCCTCGACGCTCAGGCCCTGCTGTGGCAGGGGCAGGGTCAGCCCGTCGGGCAGTGGCCCGATGCTGGCTTGCTGGGCGGCGGTGGGTGTCGTGGTCATGGTGTTGTCCTCTGCCGTTGGGGAGTGCTGGGTTCAGGAGCGGCGCCGGCGGCCGTAGAGCAGATCGACAAGGCGCAGGATCGTGCGGTACGACTTCGGCCGGAAGGGCATCATGTGCAGGTCGCTGCGCATCGGATGGCGGTTGACCGAAATGGACTGGAGTTTGGTGTACTTGCGGATTCCCTCGGCGCCGTGCCGCACGCCAAGGCCGGAGCTCTTCCAGCCGCCCATTGGCAGTCCGAGAGCGAAGTAGTTGGTCTGCGCGTCGTTGATGGTGATCGCGCCGGCGTGCAGGCGTTCGGCGATCCGTCGGCCCTGGGTGGCGTTGCGGGTGATGATCGACGCCTGGAGACCGTAGTCGCTGTCGTTGACCAGCCGGATCGCTTCCTCGGCATCGCGCACCTTCATGATCGGCAGCGTTGGTCCGAAGGTCTCCTCGCGCATGCACTTCATGGAGTGGTCGACATCGACGAGGAGGGTCGGCTCGAAGAAGCGGCCGCGTCCGGCACCACGGCGTCCTCCGGCCAGCACCCGCGCTCCCCGCTCGACGGCGTCCCTGATGTGTTCCTCGACGATGTCGAGCTGCGGCGGGAAGGTCATCGCGCCGACGTCGACGCTGCCCAGTCCGGCGGGCCTGCCGAAGCGGATGGCCTCGACCCGCTCACGCACCCGCTCGACGAACTGGTCGTAGACAGGGGCCTCGACGTAGACGCGTTCGACCGAGGTGCAGGTCTGGCCGCCGTTGAACAGCGCGCCGTGCACCGCGACGTTCACCGCACGCTCGATCGAGGCGTCGGCCAGGACGATGAGCGCATCCTTGCCGCCCAGTTCCAGCGAACAGGGAATCAGCCGGGCGGCGGCTTGCGCCGCCACCTGACGGCCGGTCCGGGTGGACCCGGTGAACATCACGAAGTCGACCGCGTCGACCAGGGCCGCGCCGGTCTCGCCCGCACCGGTGACCACCTGGAAAACATCGTCGGGGTAACCGCAGTCACGGACCATCTCGGCCATGAGCAGCGCGGTGAGGGGGGTCTGTTCGGACGGTTTGAGCAGCACGGTGTTGCCGGCCGCCAACGCGGGAATGGCGTCGCCGAAGGAGTTGATGAGCGGGTTGTTCCATGGGCCGATCACGCCGATGACGCCCCTCGGGCTGCGTCGGGTGTACATCGAGCGCCCGAACACGAACGGCGACAGGGAGCGGATGCGCTGGTCTTTGAGATAGCCCTCGGCTCGTCGTGACCAGAAGGAGAAGGCGCTGACGCAGTAGGCGAACTCGACGACGGCTTCCTCTTCGGCCTTGCCGTTCTCCGCGATGATCGAGTCGAGCACGCGCCTGCGGTTGTCGATGAACCACTGCTGGCTGGCTCGGAAGAGCCGGCGGCGCCGCTGAAAGCCGAGCGCCTGCCAGCCGGGAAGTGCCGTTCGCGCGGCAACCGCCGCTGCGGCGACCTGGTCCCGGTTCATGACCGGCACCTTGGCGATGACCTCGCCCGTCGCTGGATCGTCGACCGCGATCGGCTCGGCCCGGACGCCGGACGTGTCCCTCGTCGTGACCATGACTCCCCCGTCTCGTAGGTGGCTTACGGGTGCGTGCCGACAAGCACAGCACGAGTTGGTCGCTTGTACAAGTCATTCGTCCAAGACACTTGACTTAGTTATTGCCGGTCGTCATTCTTGGCCCATCGCCCACCTTTCCGAGGAGACCGGCCATGCTGACGCGTGCTCGTATTGCCCTGGACGGATTCGGGGTGCCGGAATCGTTGCGGTGGCACGAGAACGCGCTGTGGTTCTGCGACCTCGCGCACGGCACCGTGCATCGCTGGGATGTGTCCGGTCCAGTCGAGACGGTGCTGTCCGTGCCTGGACGCGCAGGCGGGCTGGGCTGGTTGCCGGACGGGCGCATGCTCGTGGTGTCGATGGACGACCGGTGCGTCTACCGCCGGGAGCAGGACGGCTCACTGGTCCAGCACGCCGACCTCCGCGCGATCGCCGGTGGGCCGGTCAACGACATGCTCGTCGACGGCGCCGGGCGCGCCTACGTCGGAAACTTCGGCTTCGACTACCACGGCTTCATCCGTGAGCAGCCCAACTCGATGCTCTACGCGCCTCCCGGGCCGCCCGGCGCGCGCGTCGCCTGCCTCGCCGCGGACGGCAGCATCATCGGTCTTACCGAGCCGCTCCTGTTCCCCAACGGGGCTGTGCTGCGCGGTGAACAGTTCGTCATCGCCGAGACGCTGGGCATGCGGCTGACCGCGTTCACCATCCGGGCCGACGGCACGCTGACCGACCGACGACCATGGGCGCCGCTGATCAGCTCGCTGCTCTGGCGAGCGGTGACGCATCCCGGACTGGTCGGGCGGATCACCCGCCGCGTCTCGGCCCTGTTGGACCATCCGGCTATCGCGTCGCGGTCGAGCTCGCCGATCGCTCCGGACGGCATCGCCGAAGGCCCGGACGGCTCGGTCTGGGTGGCCAACGCGCTGCGCGGTGAGTGCGTTCGCGTCGCCGAGGGCGGACGAGTGCTCGACCGGGTGCCTACGAGTCAGCACACGCTGAGCTGCCTGCAGGTCGGTGGTCGCCTGTTCGCGGGCACAGTGCCCAACGACGACCCGGCTCGCGCGGCCGAGCTGAACGGCGGCCGGATCGAGGTGTACGAACTGTCATGATCGACGTTGTCGCCGACCGCATCGGCCTGCCGCAGGCACTGCGCTGTTGGGATGGCGCGCTGTACTTCTCCGACAGTGTGCTCGGCACCGTGCACCGCTGGAACGGTTCGGGGCCGCCGGTCACCGTGGCACGCATACCGGGCGCGGGTGGACTCGGCCGGCTGCCCGAGGGCCAACTGCTCGTCGTGTCCACGATCGACCAGCACGTGTACCGGTGCGAGCCGAACGGCACGGTCGCCGTGCACGCCGACCTCAGCGCGGTCGCGGGCGGTCCGCTCAACGATCTCATCACCGACGAGCAGGGCCGCGCCTACGTCGGCGACTACGGCTTCGACTACGAGAGCCGCACTCGCGAACGACCGCACTCGTTTCTGTACCGGCCACCCGGCCCACCACTTACCCGGATCGCCTGCCTCGCACCGGACGGGACGCTGCTCGGGCGAAGCGCTCCCGTGCTGTTCCCCAACGGCTGCGCATTCACCGATGACGGGCGCACGCTGATCGTCGCGGAGACGCTGGCCTTCCGGCTGACCGCGTTCACCGTCGCTGACGACGGCACGCTGGTCGATCGCCGGTTGTGGGGTTCGCTGGTCTCGCCGACGCTGTGGCGCGCGGTGACCAGCGGTGGTCTGGTCGGCGAACTGGCGCGCCGCGCATCGGCACTGCTCGACCAGCGGTGGATCGCCAGCAGATCCCGCTCCCCCATCGCCCCGGACGACCTCGCGCTCGACCCGAGCGGATCGATGTGGGTCGCCAACTCGTTGCGTGGCGAATGCGTGCTCATCGGCCACGGCGGCAACGTCGAGGCCAGGATCCCCACCGGCGGGCACGCCCTCAGCTGCGTGTTGAGCGAGGACGGCCGAACGCTCTACGTCGCCACGGTACCGACCCTGGACCCCGCACGGTCCGCGCGAGTCCCACGTGGACGGATCGAACGGCACCACCTGCCGGCCCGCCGAGAAGGAGTGACAGTCATGCGCGATACCAAGGAATCCACGACATGAGCGGACAGGTCGTGTTCATCACCGGCGCGGCAAGCGGAATCGGCGCCGCCACCGCGCGCATCGCCACCGGCCGCGGCTACCGGGTCATGATCGCCGATGTGAACGCCTCCGCAGCCGACGATCTCGCAGAGGAACTCGGCCCCCGGGCGCGCAGCGTGCGCCTGGACGTCCGCGACCCCGACAACTGGCAATCAGCGTTGCGCACCACCGCGAAGGAACTGGGCCCGGTGGATGTGCTGATCAACAATGCGGGCATCATCCACACCGGCAACGCGCGATCATTGAGTCTGGCCGAACACCGGGACATCGTCGAGGTGAACCTGCTCGGCACGATGACCGGTGTGCTGACCGCGCTGCCACTGATGCGCGAGCGCGGTCACGGCCACATCATCAACGTCTGCAGCATGACCTCGTTCCTGCCGCTGTCCGGCTACGCGACCTACGGCGGCACAAAGCACGGTATGCGCGCGTTCCACCACAGCGTCGCGATCGAGGAGCGGGACGGACCGGTCACCTTCAGCATCGTGCACCCGCCGTCGACGCGAACCCCCATGCTGGCACAGGAGATGGCCGATCCCAGCTCGGTGATCGCCTTCGCCGAGCGCTCCCATCCGGTCGACGACGTGGCCCGGGTGATCGTGAACGCGATCACCCGCAAGCCGATCGAGGTAGTGTTCCCACCATTGGCCGGTCGACTCCAACGTGTCGCTGGCGTGTTCCCCCAGCTCATGCACTGGATCATCCCGCACATCACCCGCACCGGGATCCGGCGCAGGGCGAAGCTCCAGCGACTGGACCACAGCCTGATGGAAAGGCGGTCGGCCGCATGAACACCGAGCCAGTCGAGATCGATCTCGGGCCCGCGGCAAGGCCGAGCCCGGCAACGGTGGCCACGGCGGGCGCGCTGCGCTACGAAGAGCTCGAACACGCGACCGCTCACCTCGAACCGCCCTTCGCCGTAGTGGACCTCGACGCCTTCGACGTCAACGCGGCAGACCTGGTGCGCAGGTCAGGCACCAAACCGATCCGTCTGGCCAGCAAGTCGGTCCGCGCAAGAGATCTCCTACAGCGCGCGCTCGACCAGCCCGGCTTCCAGGGCATCCTCGCGTTCACCCTCGCCGAGGCGCTGTGGCTCGCCGAAGCGCACGAGGATGTCGTCATCGGCTATCCGACCGCCGACGTCGAAGCGTTGCGCAGGCTGGCCGGTGACGAACGGCTGGCCGCTCGCGTCACGCTGATGATCGACTCGACCGAGCACCTCGACTTCGTCGAGGCGGCGTTGGGTCCGAAGCATCCGCCGATCCGAATCTGCATCGACCTCGACGCCGCGCTGGAGCTGGCCGGTGGGCGCGTGCACCTTGGACCGCTCCGCTCACCGGTGCACTCCCCACGCCAGGCCACACAGCTGGCCAGGGCCGTCATCGCACGTAGCGGGTTCGAACTGGTCGGCCTGATGGCCTACGAAGGCCAGATCGCCGGGTTGGGTGACAACCAGCCTGGACAGCTCCTCAAGCGCGGTGCGCTGCGCGCCATGCAGCGGATGTCGGCCGAGGACCTCAAACATCGGCGAGCCGACATCGTCGCCGCGGTGCGCGGGGTCGCGCCGCTTGAATTCGTCAACGGTGGAGGCACCGGCAGCCTCGAACTGACCTCAGCTGAGGCGGCCGTGACCGAGGTGACCGCCGGTTCCGGCCTGTACGCGCCGGGGCTGTTCGACCACTACCGCGCCTTTCGGCCGCAGCCCGCCGCATTCTTCGTCCTGTCCGTCGTGCGTCGACCTGGACCGCGGATCGCGACGGTACTCGGTGGTGGCTGGGTGGCGTCTGGTCCGCCTGGCGGTGATCGGCTGCCGACCATCGCCTGGCCCAGAGCCCTGCGCTACGCGAGCACCGAGGCTGCTGGCGAGGTGCAGACTCCAGTGGTCGGCGCGGGCGCGGTTGCACTGGGCATCGGCGATCGCGTCTGGTTCCGGCACGCGAAAGCCGGTGAACTGTGCGAGCGCGTCGACGAGCTGCATCTGGTGCAGGGCCGACGCGTCGTCGCGACCGTGCCGACCTACCGGGGCGAGGGCAAGGACTTCCTCTGAGGTAGTTCTCAACCCATACGAGACCGTCACGGCAGAGAATGCCGGTGTGACCGAGCTGCCGAACTCGCGGAAACACCAACGGCGACCAGAATGAGCGCGGCGGCCATGGCCGCCACCGCAGGCCACCCTCCGACGGTCCAGAGGTTGGTGCCCAGGGCACCGAAGACCGACGAACCGATGTAGTAGCTCAGCAGGTAGAACGCGGACGCTTGGGAGGCGGCGCGATGCGTGTGATGGCCGACGGCGGCGGCCCATCCGCTGGCTACGCCGTGGGCCGAGAAGAATCCGATGGTGAGCACCGCCGTGCCCACGACGACGAACGGCAGTGGCGCCAGCAGCGTGATCGCGACGCCGGCAAGGGTGATCAGGCTGCCCACCAATATGACCACCGCGCGGCCACGGTGTTCGGCGACCCGTCCGGCAACCGTCGACCCCACTGCGCCCAACGGATAGACGCAGAACACGAGACTCGCCACGAATACCGACAGGTCATACGGATGGGCGTTGAGCCGTAGCCCGAGGACGTTGTAGGCCGCGACGAACGCTCCCATGAGCGCGCCCGCGATCACGTACAAGCCCAGTAGCCGCCTGTTGCCGAGCACCATCCACATCTTGGCCAGGCCAAGAACCTCGGCTCGACAACGCAGCCGCAGCGGGTGCCGGGATGCCGGCAGGCACAGCATGACCAGCACCGCGCATACGCCACCGAGGATGGCGATGGCGCCGACGGCCCACCGCCACCCGGCCAGATCGGACACACCACCGGCGAGCAGCCGCCCGACCATCCCACCCAGTGCGGTACCGCCGATGTAGAGCCCGGTCGCCCGAGGCGCGACCGTGGTGTGCACCTCCTCGCGCAGGTACACCAGTGCGACCGCGGGCGTACCGGCCAGCGCGAGACCCTGGAGGGCGCGTGCGACCAGCAACACCGGCCACGTCGGCGCAACTGCGCAGAGCGCGCCGAGGATGGCCGTCGCGCACAACGACACCTTGATCGTGCGGGTGCGGCCCCATCGGTCCGACAGTGGTCCCGCGACGACCATGCCGAGTCCCAACAGGAGGGTCGCGGCCGAGACGGACCACGCGGCGTGCGACTGCGGCACGGCGAACCGCGCGGCGAGAATGCCGATCAACGGCTGCGTGCTGTACAGCGCAGCGAACGTGGCGACACCCGCGGCGAACAGCGCGAGGATCAGGCTGCGGTAGCCGGCCTCGCCGGGACGGTGGGGCGCCAACTCCGACGGCACGCCGTCGTTGTCCGACACAAGGGATGCCCGCGGTCGAGACGTCTTGGCAAGGGATCCATCAGTGCTCATACCTCAAGGCTGTGCCTGCCAAGTCCATTTGTGAAATGACTCTTTTATCGACACTTCATGCGTGCCAGGTATGATTGCGGCTCGTGACCGTCGATGAGTTGTCCTGGTTCATCGTGCTGGCCGAGACCGAGCACATGACGGACGCGTCGGTGCGGCTGAACATCACCCAGCCGACGCTGTCGCGGGCGTTGACCCGGTGGGAGCGGCAACTCGGCGCGCCGCTGTTCGATCGGGTGAACCGGCGACTGCGACTGAATGCCAACGGCGAGATCCTGCTGGCTCATGCCCGCCGCTGTGTCGAGGAGTTGACCGCGGCCGGCGATCGCATCGCCGCGCTCAACGACCCCGACCAGGGGCTGATCAGGTTGGTGTTCCTGCATTCCGCGGCGACCTGGCTGGTGCCCAACCTGCTGCGGCGCTACCGCGCCGAGTTCCCCGCCGTGCGTTTCGAACTGCGCCAGGCCGCCGGTCACGAGATACCGGACACGCTGCACGATCACCTGGCCGATCTGGCCGTGACCAGTCCTCGGCCGGACTCGACGGACTTCGCCTGGCACACGCTGGCCCGCGAGCAACTGTGCCTTGCCGTGCCTCGTACGCACCGGTTGGCACGGCGGCGCACGCTGGCGCTGGCCGACGCCGACGGGGAGCAGTTCATCGCACTGGGGCCCGAATTCGGGCTGCGCCGCCTGGCGGACGAGTTGTGCGACGCGGCCGGTATCGAGCCGGAGATCGCGTTCGAAAGCATGGAGATCAGCTCGATGGAGGGCCTCGTCGGGGCCGGTTTCGGGGTCGCGATCGTGCCGTCACCGCGCCCCGACCGAGCCGAACCCGAGGTCACCTACGTCCCGTTGCGGGACGGGGGCGCGCAGCGGGTGATCGGGCTGGCCTGGCTCAAGGCCAGCGCGTTGGCGCCGGTCGCCCAACGCTTCGTGGAGTTCGTCGTGTCCGGCCGCTGGAGTTGACCTTGTTATGCGTGCGACGCATGAGCCAACACAATATAGGTAATTGGACGTATGGCTAGCTGACGTTCGACGATGACTACCGACAGACCGGAGGTAGTCATGAGTTCCCAACACACACCGAATTCCGAACCGATCGTCGGCTGGACTGGACGCTATTTCGAGGACTTCACCGTCGGTGACGTCTATCGCCATCCGCTGGGTCGGACAGTATTGGCCGTCGACAACAGTT
Source organism: Pseudonocardiaceae bacterium (assembly GCA_036500685.1). Classification (GTDB taxonomy): domain Bacteria; phylum Actinomycetota; class Actinomycetes; order Mycobacteriales; family Pseudonocardiaceae; genus CAJCJE01. Next base: position 11,233 of record DASYBO010000749.1, read on the forward strand.
GGCTCACCCTGCTCACTCAGAACACCGCCCCGCTGCATTTCGACCACCACTACGCGGCGCGGACGCCATACGGCAAGCCGCTGGTCGACTCGACGTTCACGCTCGCGCTGGTGACCGGCCAGAGCGTCGTCGACGTCTCACAACACGTGATGGCGAATCTCGGTTGGGACCGGGTGCGGATGCCCAACCCGCTGTTCGAGGGCGAGACCGTCTACTCCCAGTCGGAAGTGCTGGCCGTCCGGCCGTCGAAGTCCCGGCCCGACATCGGCATCGTCACCGTCCGCACGGTCGGCTACACCGAGACCGGCAAGATCGTGATCACCTTCGAGCGGACGCTGATGGTCTATCGTCGCGACCACGGACCACGGTTCGCCTCTGTCGAACCCGCCTGGGACGCACGCTCCCTGCGCGCCGCCGGCCTTGACGACACGGAATCCAGGCCATGACCGCGCACCGGGGCCGGTCGTGGTTGTTCGTGCCCGGCGACCGGCCAGAGCGCTTCGACAAGGCACTGCACAGCGGGGCCGACGCCGTGATCGTGGACCTCGAGGACGCCGTCGCGCCCGCCAACAAGGCCCGCGCGCGGGACGCGGTCGCCGACCTGCTGGACACCCAGCCGGTCTACGTACGCGTCAACGGTGCGGATACCCGCTGGCACACCGAGGATCTGGCCGCGCTGAGCCATCGTGCCGGGCTGCTCGGGGTACTGCTGCCGAAGACGACCTCGGCTGCGGATGTCGCCGCCACGGCCGCCGCGCTGGGCGCACACGTCCAGCTCGTCGCTCTCATCGAGACAGCGGCCGGCCTGCGCAACGCCGACACGATCGCGGCGGCCGAGCGGACCACCCGACTGGCGTTCGGCAGCATCGACTTCGCCCTGGACATCGGCGCCGACACCGACGACGCGGCGTTGCTGTACGCGCGCTCCACGCTGGTACTCGCCTCGCGCGTGGCCGGGCTGCCCGGCCCCGTCGACGGCGTGACCACGGATCTGGACGACTCGGCGGCCACCACTCGGGACGCTGAGCACGCACGCGGCCTCGGGTTCGCTGGCAAGTTGTGCATCCATCCCCGCCAGGTCGGCCCGGTCAACACCGCGTTCGGCTATTCGAC
>DASYBO010000750.1:0-5641 GCA_036500685.1 Pseudonocardiaceae bacterium
GCGAGTGGGTCGCCCAGCAAGCCCGCAACCTCGAGCACATCAAGATCGTCAAGAGCCCACCGAAAGCACCCAAAGCCAATGCACACTACGAGTATCACTACGCAGCCCGAACTGCGGCGATGCATTTTCGAGCACCACACGCCACCGGCCTATGCCGCGGTGCTGGCCGCACTGGCACTGACCTTCACCGCACTGGCCATCGCGATGCTCACCAGGAACCGGAACGGATCATCTGGTCCTCGCGTCACCTCTGCCGGGCAGCTCGCTCACGGCTCCGGGGACAGCTGAGCGCGGACGTGGTCGGCGTCGGGAACGCCGAACTCGGTGTAGATGGCCAGTGCCCGCCGCCAGTGCTCCCGGGCGGCGGCCGGGTCGACGTCCCGGATCGCGTGCGCGATTCCGTTGTGCGCGTTGGCTTGTTGGTGCCGTTGATCGGTGGCCACCGCCAGCCGCAACGCATGCGTGTGGTGCTCGCGTGCGTCGTCCGGCCGGCCGGCGGCCAGACAGGTTTCGCCCAGTTCGTTGAGCACTTCCATCTCGCTGTGGTCGCCCACGTCCCGGGTCAGCTCGAGCGCCCGCTGGTGCTCCTCGATCGCCGTGGCGAACTCACCGCGCAGCCGGTACACCACTCCGATCTGGTTGAGTGAGTGCGCCTCACCGGAGCCGTTGCCCAGTTTCCGGTGCAGCGCGGCGGACTCACGCAGGCTGTCGAGTGCCTCGTCGTACCGGCCGAGCCGGGCCGCGCAGACTCCCTGTTCCCGCAGGCAACCGGCCTGACCCCACGGGTCGCCGACCGCACGCAGCAGTTCGACCGCCTGTCGCAGGTACTCCAGGGCTTCCGCGTACCGGCCGAGTTGCCGGTGCATCCGGCCCAGGGCGGTCAGCGCCGCGCCCTGGCCCCGCCGATCACCCAGACTGTGGTGCAGCTCGAGGCCGGCCCGGGTGTCGGCCATGGCTTCGGCGTAGCGGCCGAGGCGTTCCCGGACCAGGCCGAGATTGCGCAGCGCGGCCGCCTCACCGGCCTGGTCGCCGAGCTTCCGGTACCCGTCCAGCGCCAGTTGGTGATGGTGCAGCGCGGCCGCGAAGTCACCGGTCCGCCAGTACGCGGTACCCAGGAACCGCAGCGTGTCCGCGTGCGCGCGGCGGTCGCCGAGGCGTTCGGTGGCGGCCAGGGCCAGTTCGTTCGTGCCGATCCAGTCCTGGTAGTAGCCGCGCAGGAAGAAGAAGTACCAGAGGGCGTGCGCGAGCTGCCAGACGTGCGCGTCCTGTTTGTACTCGGCGGCGTACGCGGTGACCGACATCAGGTTCGGGTATTCCGCCGCACACCAGGCGAGGGCCGCCGGTTGGCCGTCGAACGCCGGCGCGTCGGCCGGCGGGAAGGCCAGTTCCGCCACGTCGTACCGGCGGCCGGGCGCGAAGTGCGCGGCGGCGAGATTGCTGGTGTGCAGGTAGTAGTCCAGCACGCGGGTGGTCGCGTCGTACCTGGCCTGGGCCGGTTCGTCGCGCTCGGCGGTCTCCCGCGCGTGCTGGCGCAACAGGTCGTGCAGCCGGAACCGGCCGTCCGCGCGCTGCTCGATCAGATGCGCGTCGAGCAGGTCCTCCAGCAGGCGTTCGGCCTCGCGCGGTGTCCCGCCGACCAACGCGGCCGCCACGTACACGTCGAACGTGTCCACGGGGAGGATGCCCAGCCCGCGGAACAGCCGCTGCTGCGCGTCGGTGAGCAGCCGGTAGGACAGGGTGAACGCGGCCGACACGCTGCGGTCGCCCGTGGTCAGCTCGGCCAGCCGGTCGTCGCGCAGTCGGGCGGCGAGTTCGGCCACGGTCCACGCGGTCCGGCTACGCAGCCGGGCGGCCGCGATGCGCACGGCGAGCGGCAGACACCCGCACAGCTCGACCACCTCCCGGGCAGCGGCAGGATCCGATGCGACCCGCCCGGCCCCCACGATGTCGGTGAACAGCACGAGTGCGTCCACAGTAGACAGTACGTCCAGCGACAGGCTGAGCGTGACGTCCAGATCGGTGAGACGGTTGCGGCTCGTGATCAGCGCCAGACAGCTCGCGGTGCCGGGCAGCAACGGCCGGACCTGCGCCGCGTCCAGCGCGTTGTCCAGCAGCACCAGTGTTTTCTGTCCGGCCAGGTGCGAACGCCACAGCCCGGCCCGCTCGTCCAGCGAGTCGGGGATACGCTCGCCCGGAACACCGAGCGCGCGCAGCAGCGCGGCCAACGCGGTGGCCGGGTCGATCGGTGGCGTGCCCGGCGTGTGGCCGTGCAGGTCGAGGAAGAGTTGACCGTCCGGAAAGCGTTCGGCGAGCCGGTGGGCGGCGTGCACGGCCAGCACGGTCTTGCCGATGCCGGCCATGCCGTCGATCGCCGACACCACCACCGCGCCGCCGCGTGCCTGCTCCAGTGTGTCGAGCAGCCGGGCGATTTCCGTGCCGCGGCCGGCGAAATCCGTGATGTCCCGGGGCAGGTCGTTGCGCCGTGGCCGATCGGTCGTCAGCGTCGGGTCCTCGGTGAGGATCCGCTGGTGGAGTTCGCGCAACGGCGGCGCCGGATCGACTCCGTACGTGTCGGCCAGCGTGCGGCGCAACCGGTCGTAGCGGGCCAGCGCGTCGGCCTGCCGGCCACCGTGGTACAGCGCGAGCATGAGTTGGCCGGCCAGCCGTTCGTCCAGTGGATAGCGGTCGGCCAGCGCGGGCAGGTCGAGCAGCAGCGGCTTCGGATCGTTCTGCCGCAGTTGCCGATCGCCGAGGTCCAGCCGCGCGGCCAGTCGCTCGGCGGCCAGCTTCTGGCGCAGCTGCGTGAACCAGGGCGTGTCCACGCCGTCGGCCACCTCGCCGTGCCACTCCTCCAGCGCCCGCTCCAGCAACTCGCGTGCCTGGTCGTCGTTACCGTGCGCCTCGGCCACGAGGGCCCGAAAGCGATACAGGTCGATCGCGGCGGGGTCCACGCTCAACACGTAGCCGGCCGGCTGCTTGGTGATGCTCGCCGCACCCGTCCCGGCCAGCACGCCGCGCAACCGGGACAGGTAGCTGTACGCGCTCTCCCGGACCCGGTTGGGCAGCCGCTCGCCCCACACGCGGTCGATGAGTTCCTCGGTCGGGACCGGTCTGTTCGCGTCGGCCAGCAGCGCGGCCAGCACACTGCGCTGCCGCTGATGACCCAGGTCAACGGACTCGCCGTCGAACCAGGCCGCTACCTCACCGAGTAGGTGAAACTCCACCCGCACGTCGGTCCCTCCCCGGCAAATCGGTCATCCAACCGATTCAAGGTTCTCACAAGGCCGCCGGCCGGGCGTTCCGGCAGAGTGAGCCGTGCTGGCGTCCGTCTTGGGAGACATCCCAGGAGTTTGAATGTCAAGCAGCGGCCTTCTCGATACGGTGCGACCAGGCGGTCGCTTCGTCATAGAGGGTGCGGGTCTTGAGACAGCCGTGCAGGATGCCTACCAACCGGTTGGCGAGCTGGCGCAAGGCGGCGTTGTGATAGGCGCCGCGGGCTCGTTGCTTGTCGTAGTAGGCGCGGGCACCGGGCGAGGCGTTCAGCGCGGCGAAGGCCTGGGCCATCAACGCGTCGATGAGCCGGTCGTTGTGCACGAACCGAGCCAGCACGGTCTTCTTCCGACCCGAGGCACGGGTGATCGGGCTGGTAGCCGCGTAGTTCTTGCGGGAACGCGCGTCGGCGTAACGGCCGGGGTCGTCACCGAACTCGGCCAGCACCCGGGCACCGAGGACCGGCCCCAGACCGGGCTGGGACAGGATGATCTCAGCGTCCGGGTGCCGGCCAAAATGCGCATCGACCTGCCCCTGCAAGACCTGGACCTGCTCGACAAGGACACCCAACACCGCCGTGGCGGCGCGCGTGGTCGCCGCGTAGGCCACCGTGATCACCGCCGGCTGGCCCAGGTGCTCGGCCCGCAACACCGCCTGGATCGCCACGGCTTTCGCGGGAATGTCGCCGCGGCGGCGAGCACGCTTGAGTGCCGCGCTGATCTGGGCGATCGACAGTCGGGCCGCCGAGGCTGGGTCCGGTGCCTTGGCCAGCAACAGCAGCGTGTCCGTGGCATCGAGGTCCTCGAACGCCTCCAACGCGGCCGGGAAATACTCCCGCAGAGCGTGCCGCAGCCGCTGAGTGTGGCGGGTGCGTTCCCAGATCAGGGTTTTATGTGCTCTGGCAACGACTTTGATCGCTTCCGCTTCGCTGGTGTCCCCGGCGACCGGCCGCAGTTGGTGGGAGTCGGTGCGCACCATGTCGGCCAGGGTGTGTGCGTCAGCGGCGTCGCTTTTCGCGCCGGACACGCTGTGGCGTTTCCGGTAGCTGGCCACCGACAGCGGGTTGACCGTGAACACGGTGTACCCGGCGGCGATCAACGCGGCTACCCACGGGCCGCGATCAGTCTCGATCCCGACCAGCACCTCCGCTTCCTCGTCCTCGCCGAGTTGTTCGCCGATCATCGCGTGCAGTCGGGCGATGCCCGCCACGCCCTCGGGCAACCGGGCCTTGGCCAATCGTCGCCCGGCCGGGTCCATCAGTTCCACGTCGTGATGGTCCTCGGCCCAGTCGTCTCCTACGAACAGCACCTGTTCTCCCGTCCTCGATCACCACCCTCAGTAGCCAGCGGGAGAACCATCAGCGACCTAATGAATCAGTGCTCACGCCATACACAGCACGGGCACGACATCCCATCAGCGATCAACTCTCCCGGCCCACCGGTAGGGGCACGATCTCTCATCAGGACTCAACGTCCAGGGAGCAGAAGTGCTCACCCACCGGCGGCTACCAGACACGAGTCTGCCGGACGGCCGGCTCGCTAACACTCATTAGGGAGTGACCCGCCGATGAGCGATCTGACCTGGCTGAAGTCGAGCTACAGCGGCCAAGAAGTCAACTGCGTGGAACTGGCGTGGCGGAAGTCTAGCTACAGCGGTGGCGGCAGCGATGAGGCCACCTCCAACTGCGTGGAGTTGGCCGCGAGCGCGGTTCGGGACAGTAAGAACCCGAGTGGGGGCGCGCTGAACCTCGACATCACCGCACTCGTGGCTGCGGTCAAGGCAGGTCGGATCGCCGGTTAGCGGCCGGTACTCGTGCGGTGACCGTGGTGCCCCGGCCCGGCCGGGATGCCACGGTCAAATCGCCACCGACCAGTTCGGCGCGCCACGCCATGCTGGCCAGGCCGTAGGACTCCGAGCCGGGCTGCCGGGTCGACGGGTCGAAGCCGACGCCGTCGTCGATCACGCACAGCGTCGCCGCGTTCGGTTCGACGGTGAACAACAGCCCGGCCGTGCGGGCCGCCGCGTGCTTCGCCACGTTCTGCAACGCTTCCTGGGCGATCCGGTACAGCGCCAGCTCGACGTGTTCGGGCAGCCGGATGTCGGCCAGGTCCATCGTCACCCGCACCGCCGGGACCGAGCCGGCCAGACTGGCCAGCCCACCGGCGAGGCCGAGATCGTCCAGGACCGGCGGGCGCAGGCCGCCGATCGCGGCGCGGGCCTCGTCCAGCGTCAGGTTGACCATCTCGCGCGCCAGACGGACCTGCTCGGCCGCGTACTCGGGATCGGCACGGACCGTGTTGGCGGCCGCGTCCAGGCGGTAGGCCAGGCTGACCAGGCGCTGCGAGATGCCGTCGTGGATGTCGCCGGCGAG
>DASYBO010000751.1:0-7074 GCA_036500685.1 Pseudonocardiaceae bacterium
GCCGCGTCGGCGCCGTCTGCCTCGGCGGCCGATCCGCCGTCTCAAGGGCCGGGGGTAGTCCCCGCGTCCTGTAGTTGCTCAGCGAGTTCCGCGGCGGCCTGTTGCAGCCGGCTACCCGCGTCCGCCGGTGGCTGCTCGCCGGCCAGCACCATCCGCCGCACCTGGCTCACCGCCGCTTCCACCGCCGTTACCGCGGCGAGCAGCTCGGCGTTCGCGTTGGCCAGCCGAGCTCGCCGGGCCCGTTGCCGACACGTCGCGCCATGAAACCGCGCCGGCCGACCACGAGCGGCGCCGACTAGCAGCTCCAGCCCACAACCTGAACAGATCACTGGCCCACCTCCTTTACGTGACGGATTCCGTGATTCAGACTAGATAACGGTACCGCGTGTCACGAAATAAGTCACGGAATAGATTCTGGTCCCGGGCGGCATCGTGGGCCACCGTCTGCGCGGCGGACACAACCCGGCTCCAACTCGGCAACTGCGGACTCGCCGGCGGGAAGGGCTCCCGATATCTCGCTGCGTTGGTGTTGCAGCGAGGAGTTGTGTGCGCTGGCGACAGGCCGCTCCGTGGAACCGGCCCTGGTCATCTCGACGCGCCTCGGGCGGCAACACCAGTCCGCACCGGCACCCACTCGCTGTATTCGAGCTGGCAGCCGGGCCGCGTCAGCTCGGGAGAACCGCCGCGTTGCCGATTCGGGGCGTGTGCAACTCGACCCCGAGCGCCGCGCGAAGTTCTCGATGGCCACGTGGGGTGACTTTGCAGGCGCGGTCGGGCCCGACCCGCTGGATCCACTCGTTATCTAGCAGCGCCGCGGTGAGCGTCGCGGCGATGGCGCCCGCCATGTGGAACGACTTTTCACTCCAGTCGGGATGGCGCGCGACGCGACGTGACCGTTGGGCCACGTGCTCGATGGCCGGCGCGACGGGTAGGACGACCTCAAATCCACGGTCGGTGAACTGGTAGCCCTCGGCGTCCTCCTCGAGGAACCCGCGGGCTCGGAATGTCATGGTCAGCCGGACACCGATGAACCCGCCGAGGTGCTGTGCGCACAACCGACCGATCTTCACCTGGTCGGCGTGGACCGAAGCTTTCAAGGAGGCAACCTTGGCCTCTGGGGAAATCGCGGCGAGCCGCTCGAGGAGCTCGCCGATCTCGGGGTTGGCTAACCGGAACCGGCGCTGCCGACCGTCCGAGGACACCACGAGCAGGCCACTGGCCACCAGCCTGCTCAGGTGGAAGCTCGCCCGGGATGCGCTGACTCCAGCGATCTTGGCCAGCTCACCGGCACTCCGGCTCGCATCACCGTCAAGGGACAGCAGCATCCGGACCCGGGTCTGGTCAGCGAGCACCGCGGCGGCGGCAGCGATATCAACGTCACCAGACACGGTTGCTCCCTTGTCTTCAACGGCGATCAGGTCGGCGGTGGCCGTACTCGACCCGAACGATGCCAGGCCGAGGATTCAAGCAAGGTTGAAACGTCCTGATCGTACGGTCGTAGTGGGTGCCTATCGGCCGTGAGGAGACCGCGATGCATAACTCCCCTGAACCCAATGCCCCGGCGCGCCCCAATGCCGGCCGCCCGGAGCCCGCCGAGCCGGCACAACCGCGCGCGAGATCGGGTCGTGACCGGCGCCGGGCCGCGGTCGTGCTCACCGCGGTGACGGCGGGCTACTTCCTGGTCCTGCTCGACATCACCATCATCAACGTGGCCTTGCCGACCGTGTCGAGCGAGCTGCATGCCGACCTGCCCACCCAGCAATGGGTCATCGACGCCTACGCGATCAGCCTGGCTTGCCTGCTACTCAGCGGCGGCAAGCTGGGCGACATGTACGGCTTCAAGCGTGTGATGCTCGCCGGTTTGACGGCGTTCGGCGCCGCCTCGGCCGCCTGCGGGCTGGCGACCGGGCCGGGCGTGCTGATCGCGTTTCGGGCGGTCCAGGGCGTGGGGGCCGCCGCGCTGCTTCCCGCGAGCCTGGCGGTGATCACGCTGATGTACCACGGTGACGAGCGTGCACAGACCCGAGCCATCAGCGTCTGGGCCACGGTGGGCAGCATGGCCATGCCAGCCGGCCCGCTGGTCGGAGGACTACTGGTCCAGTTCGTCGGGTGGCGAGCCGTATTCTTGATCAACTTGCCGATCGTGGCGGCCGCGGTCGTCCTGATCGCCCGACTGGTCGACGGCCGGTCCGGAGCACGCCCGAGAACACGACTCGATCTCGGCGGAATCACCCTGGGGGCCGCGACCTTGTGCGTCGCGACGGTAGCCATTATCGACGCTGGCCACGCTGGGCCGTCCGTGGCGGTGGTAGCCAGCGCCGTGGCCGCGGTGCTCCTGCTCGGCGCGTTCGTACTCTGCGAGAGCCGGCACCCGACGCCGGTGCTCCCGCTGGGTATCTTCCGATCGCGGCGGACCGCGACGGCCACGGTCGTCACGGTGCTCATGAGCCTGGTCCTGCTCGGAACCATCTTCATGATCACGCAATACCTGCAGGTCGCGCTGCGGCTCCCGCCTGTGATCGCCGGACTTGCCATGACTCCGCTGTTCATCCCCCTCGCGGCCTGCTCGTTCCTCGCCGGGCGATTGCTGACTCGCGTCGGGTCCGCTCCGATCGCGGTCGTTGGACTGGTGCTCGGCGCGTTCGGCCTCGTCGGGCTGTCCACGCTTCCAGGCGCGGGGTACGGCGTGGTGGTCGGGCTGTCTCTGGTCGCGATCGGGGCCGGGGTCGGGCTGCTCACTCCGGCGGTGGTGACTGCCGCGATGCGCGAGTCTCCCCCCGAGCACACCGGCATCGCATCCGGCGTCAACAACACCGCACGCCAGACTGGCGGCGCCATCGGAGCGGCGGTGTTCGGGGCCGTCATCGGCACACCCGGCCCCACGGTGGCGTTCACCGAGGGTGTACGCACAGCCGCGCTGGTAGGTGCCGCGCTCTGGGCGATCGCGGCCGTCGTCTCGGTAGGGATCGGCCCGTGGCACAAGAGTCACCGGTCGCTGACTTCGGAAGGGTAGAGAACCATGGCCGTTGGTCAATCGGTCGCGATTCGCCATCTGAAATGCCGTTAGCCGGGAGGCCAACTTGCGACGCCGGCGCAGGCCTCTGAAGTGCCCTGCCCCGGATCCGAACTGGCACAGGGTGCTGACAGTCGTGGGCGCCCCCGGCGGCTCCACATACCAGCCGACGCCGTCCGCAACCTCACGCACTCCGCGTAAACCACCTAGAGCTGGCGGAACTTTGAAGCCACGGCTGCTCTAAGCGCCCGTGCGGTCCTCCCGCTCATAGCTTACTGCAGTCGGCGTCCTCGGAGAGACTGGCGAGCCGCGAACATCACGCGCCCACGCCGTACCCATTAGGGAAGTTGTTCGGCCATGCGCGCGACCAGTGGCTCGCTGTTTCGGGTGTGCCACCATTCTTCGATGTTGGCGCGGACGATGAGCGCCGCCGTCTCGAGTGTCTTGTCGTCCAGGTCGTCGAGGGCGTCTTTGACCGTCAGCCGCCAGCGCGTGGCTCTATCGGTGTCGTGGACGGTCAGGTCGCAGAGCAGGCTGCCTGGATCACCTGCTGCAGCTGGATGCACCCTGTCCACGGTGAGGGCATCAGGGAAGTCACCCAGGGGCTTCCGTATCGCCTGGAGAAGCTCGTCCAAGGTCCACTCCGCCATCGCTTATGAACTCCAATCAAGTAGCATATACCGTCTGTCGACCCATAGAGTCAGCCTTCGAACATTCTACTACCTGCCCGGTTCGGCTATTCCCTCAATGATTGGACAATCCCCAACGTCGTTAGCAGTCGAGTTGGGTTTCATTATCGTCTGCGTTTTCGTCGTATAGTACGCGGTGATGACTCCCTGGGGTCTGAACTCGTTTCCTCTTGTCGGACCCTGGTTCACGATCACTCGGAAGAGTTCTTTACACCCAGGTCCGAAGGTTGCATAGATGGTTTTATCTCTACTCTCTTCGCCCCGGGAAATCGTTTCCGCGATCTGCGAGTCATACTGGTCGTTCCAGCGACCGTACCCAACAATATGGACGAAACCATACGAAGCTTTCCCGCACCGCAGCGGGGTCGCTAATGATCCGCGGGAGTAGGTCTTCACAACCGCCTGCTCAGCTTTGCCGTCACAGAAGTTGTTCGGCGCACTGGCGTAAGCCGTGCCAGGGAGTGCGACACTAAGAACAACGGACACTGCCACGATAAATGTCAAGAATGACTGTCTCATGGAGGCCCCAGCGTGTTCAGCCTGTTGCGCACCGCTTACGTCCCGTTTGCGCACCACATCATAGCCCGCCCGGACCGATCGTCTGCACCGCTATTAAGGAAGCCGTGTGCGAATGCAAACATGAGCGGTGTAGCCCGAGGTGCCCGACCAGGTGTCCCGCAGTGTCGTGGTGGTCGGGTCGAGCCTGGACCCGGTGGGCCGCCCAGCGCGCGGGGATGAGGTGCACCCGCGCACGTTCAGCGAAGTTCGTCAGACCCGGCCGCTGAAGGGGCTTGGGTGTCGATTGAGCTGATCGACCGGCTCGTCGGCCAAACGACCCCGATTGCCTCCGCCTGTTCCGCAAGGCCAAAGCGGTCGGTCAGGGCCGCGCGGCGTGATCCGCACCGAACCCCTGGGCCCACGAGCCAGCCGAGTCCGGGCACGCCCCCAGCCGGCCAACACGCCCGGACAGCCCGGACACACCGGGCTTCCCGTGCCCAGGTGTTGCTCGACTGCCACCACATCTGTCTCTACCGTGAGGACAGCACCTCCGCGTGCACACACGGCCCTCGGACCCGGGCCTGGCCAGGAAGACGGCGAGAGGGCTGCCCAACCCCGACCCGAAGATCGTCACGGTGGCAGCGACGACGAACAACGTCAACACGACCCGCCCAACCCCGCCAAACGTCGCCACCCTCAAAGATTTTGATGCCGCTGGCGCGGGTCGCCCAGACGTGACGCAATCGTGTTGGATAGTCACAACAGTTGCAGCTAGGGTGGTGTTTTATGGTCAGTTCGGGGCGATATCCGAAGAGTCCGATAGCGAACGCGCTGGCCGCCGTGGGACGTCCGGGATTGGAGGTCGAGCCGATACACCGGGGTCATCGTTGGGGTGCCACTGTGTGCAGTGCAGAACTCGCCATCTGGTCCACCCCACGGGTACCGGAGGACACCGCGCGCGCCATCCATCGATTCGACCAGAAGCACCGGACCCACGATGTGGGAGACGGAGATGACTGAGCAGATGACGGGTGAGACCTTCGAGTTCACCTTCGTACTCAGCGCGGCACCCACCGGCGAGCAACTCGACTCTCTCTTCGAGGTGGGGGGCGACGACGCGACACCGGAGCTGAACCCGAAGACCAACACCGGGTCCCTGCACTTCGCCCGCCGGGCCCCGACGCTGGCCGAGGCTCTGGTGTCCGCGCTACACACCGTCGAGGCGGCCGGGCTACGCGCCGTAGCGGTCGAGTCCAACGACCTGGTCACCCTGCGGGATATCGCGGCGCGCACCGGGCGCACGTATGAGGGTGTCCGCCTGCTCGCCACCGGTCAGCGTGGCCCCGGCGCATTTCCCCCGCCGATGGCCAGTAGCGGCGCCGCGCTCTACTCGTGGGTGCAGGTAGCCGACTGGTTCGACGCGGTGTTCGGCCCCGGTGCACCCGCGTTGCCGTCTGAGTTCGATCGGACTATAGCGACGGCGGACCACCTGATCCGAGCTCGCGCGCTGGCCGGTGGCGAGTCCGGGGTGCTGGCGGGGCTGGTCGGCACCTGATCCGCCGCGCGCCGCGCTGAGAGAACGGGCCCAGGAAACGGTGCCGACTACCCCGCTGCGCGGATTTGAGGATCGGGTCAGGTGGCGCTGGTTCGCACCGCGGTGACCGCTAGCGTGGCGTAGGGCATCGTGAAACTGCCCCCTATGGCGTCGATGGCGGCTCCGACGCCGTCCAGCACTTCCGCCAGCTTGCCCGGCGGGAGCTGGGTGAGGGACCCGAGGGTGGGCATCTGGTCCAGCCACGCGTCGCAGGTGTAGGACTGTTCCCAGTCGAATCGCCACTGTTGCGGGGCGCTGAACCCGCCCGCCGCTCGGATCCCGTCGGCGGCCTTGGTGTACATCCGCTGGTACATGTGCAGGGCTTGCTTCGTCATCGCCCGGGGGTTGAACGGCGAGTCGGGCACCACCCGCTGGCAGGCCGCCGCGAAGGCTTCCGCCACGTCGGGCGGAAGTTGGAAGGCGTGCCCGAACGCCGCCAGCCGCCCACCGGGCCGCAGCACCTGCGCCGCCTTGGCCGGTCCCGCGACCGGGTCCACCCAGTGCCAGGCCGTCCCGGCGACGACCGCGTCGAATTCCCGGCCGGCCGGATCCCAGCCTTCGAACGTCGCCACCTCGACCTCGACCCCGCCGCGCCGCGCGAAGTCGGCCATCCGCGTGTCGGGCTCGACGCCCAGTACCGTGCAGCCGGCCGCTTGGAACTGCCGGGCTGCTATGCCGGTACCGCAGCCGACATCGAGAACGTCGGATCCGGGCGCGGCGGCGACGATCCGTTGCACCATGGCGTCGGGATAGCGCGGCCGGGTCCGGTCATAGCGTTCGGCGTCCATACCGAACGACTCCGCTGTCTGTCGGTGTCGGTGGGGTTCTTGCGCGGAAGGACATGATCGCTTCTGCCGTATAGTGGGCATGCGCCCACCGTAGTGGGCATGCGCCCACTCGACAATCGAGCAGTGGTCCTCGGTGAGCGGTAGGAAGGATGCGACGGTGCCGACAGGGGTGCACATCCGCGACGTGCGCGAGCAGTTGTTCGACGCCGCCGAGCGTGTCCTGCTCCGGGACGGCCCGAACGCGCTGACCAGTCGGGCGGTCACCACCGAGGCGGGCTACGCCAAAGGCGTCCTGCACCGGCACTTCGCCGACTTCGACGCCTTCCTCGCCGAGTTGGTGCTCGATCGGGCCGACCGGATCGGCTACCAGGCCGCCGCCCTGCGCGAGTCCGCCGGCACCGGCACCGTTGCCGACAACCTCGTCGATGCGCTGACGGACCTTTTCGGGTCGGTCGCCGTGGCGATCGTCGCGCTCGTCATCTTCCGGGACGA
>DASYBO010000752.1:0-9039 GCA_036500685.1 Pseudonocardiaceae bacterium
CGACCGACGTCACCGACGAGGCGACCGACGCCACCGAGGAGAGTGCCGACGCCAAGGACGAGTCCTGACGCGCCGGATCAAGCAGCAGGTCGAGCCCGTCGTTCCCGTGAGGGGCGGCGGGCTCGCCCGTATCCGGCTCGACCTCGGCTACGACGGCACCGATTTCTCCGGCTGGGCCAGGCAACCCGGCCTGCGCACCGTCCAAGGTGTACTGGAGGAGGTGCTGGGCCGGCACTCGCCGGGTAGCACACCACCCGAGCGGATCGTGGTGGCCGGCCGCACCGATGCCGGCGTGCACGCGGCCGGTCAGGTCGCGCACTTCGACGTCGAGCCCTACTCCGACGACAGCGTCGGCCCGCACCTCACCGATCTCGGCAGGATGATCTACCGGTGGAACCGGATGCTGCCCGCGGACGTGCGGATCTTCGGCGCGCGCCTGGCCCATCCCGACTTCGACGCGCGCTTCTCCGCGCTGCGCCGGCACTACGTCTACCGGATCTCCGACTCGCCGGTCGGCGTGCACCCACTGCGCCGCCGCGACACCGTCGAGTCGTTCCGTCCGCTGGACATCGACCGCCTCAGCGAGGCGGCGCGGCGCATGCTCGGCGAGCACGACTTCGTCGCGTTCTGCCGACGCCGTGAGGGCGCCACCACCATTCGCGAGCTGCAACGCTTCCATTGGCAGCGCGAGGCCGACGGCATCCTGGCCTGCTACGTCAGCGCCGACGCGTTCTGCCACTCGATGGTGCGCAGCCTCGTCGGCGCGCTGCTCGCGGTCGGCGAGGGCAGGCTGCCGGTCGACTGGCCCGCGTCGCTGTTCAGCGCGACCGAACGCCCGAGCACGATCGCCGTCGCCCCTGCGCACGGGCTGAGCCTGCTCGGCATCGACTACCCCGATGACGAGGATCTGGCGGCTCGCTCGGCCGTCACCAGGAACCTGCGCACGGCATCGTCCTAATTCGTTTGCCGGCCCGATACGACCGTGTTGTCATCGGGTGCATGCCAAGCCTCGTACTCCCCGATCAGCGTTACCGCAGATCCTTCCTCGCGGCCATGGCCGAATTCCGGGCCGAGGGACGCGGCGCCGAGGACGACAACTCCACGACCGGCTCGGAACTGCGCCAGTGGCCGGGCGTCTGGGACAGCGCGGCGGGTTTCGCCGACTACCTCGCGGTCCTGCGCAACGAGGCCGACCCGAACGGCACCTGGCCGCCGGGCTACGTCCAGTGCACCACTTGGTGGTGGGTCGATGGCGATGAGTACCTGGGCCGGATCGCGCTGCGGCACACCCTGACCGATCGGCTGCGCGCCCACGGCGGGCACATCGGCTACGACGTGCGCCCGACCGCGCGGCGGCGCGGCTACGCGACCGCGATGCTGCGCGAGGTGTTGCCGTTGGCGCTCGCGTTCGGCATAACGCCGGCGGCCTTGCTGACCTGCGACTCGATCAATGTGGCCTCGCGCAAGGTGATCGAGACCATTGGCGGCGTGCTGGCGGACGACGTCGACGGCCAGCGCCGCTACTGGATACCAACTGGTTAGTTAGTTCGTCGGCTAACGTGGCCTTCTCGTGCCGTTGAGATATGCGAGCACCGCGAGCACTCTGCGATTGGTGTCATCGGAGGGCGCGAGGCCGAGCTTGGTGAAGATGCTCGCGGTGTGCTTGCCGACCGCGCCCTCGCTGACGAAAAGGCCGCCCGCGATGGCCGCGTTCGAACAGCCCTCCGCCATCAACGCCAACACCTCGCGTTCGCGTGCGGTCAACGCGGCAAGCGGCTCGTCGCGTTCGTTGCTGGCCAGCAGCCGCGCGATCACCTCGGGGTCCATCGCGGTCCCGCCGCCTGCGACCCGGCGCACCGCGTCCACGAACTGCTCGGCGTTGAACACGCGGTCCTTCAACAGGTAGCCGACCGCGCCGGAACCGTCGGCGAGCAACTCCCGTGCGTAGTGCTGCTCGACGTGCTGGGACAGGATCAGGACGGGTAGGCCGGGCCGGTCCCGGCGGGCGGCCAACGCCTCCTGCAAGCCCTCGTCGGTGAACGTCGGCGGCAGCCGAACGTCCACAACGGCCACGTCGATATCGGGTTGGCGCAGGGCCGCGCGCAGCTCCGGGCCGGATTCGACCGCGGCGACGATCTCGAACCCGTTGGCGGACAACAACAGCGTCAGTCCGTCCCGGAGGAGGTAGAGGTCCTCGGCGAGGACAACACGCATGGCAACTCCATCGCCACCATTGTCGGACCGCCCAGCGGGCTGCTGAGCGTGAACATGCCGTCGAAGGTGGCCAATCGACGTTCGATACCGCGCAGTCCGCTGCCGCGCGCGGCGTCCGCGCCACCGCAGCCGTCGTCGAGCACGCTGATCCGCAGCGTGCCGTCCTCGTACCGCAGGTCGATCCAGACCCGTTCGGCGTGCGCGTGCTTGGTCGCGTTGGCCAGCGCTTCGGCCACCGCGAAATACGCGGCCGACTCGACCGGCGCCTCGGCACGACCTGACACGTCGGCGTGCACGACGACGGTGAGCGGGTTGTCGAGGGCGAGCGCTCGGATCGCGTCCGGCAGGCCACGTTCGGCCAGCACCGGCGGGTGGATGCCGCGCACCAGGTCGCGCAGTTCGCGCAGGGCCGTGCTGGATGCCTCCCTTGCCTGCGCGAGCAGTTTCTTGGCGGCGGCCGGGTCGTGGTCGATCAGGGCCTCGACCGCGCCGAGGGTCATGCCCATCGCGACCAGCCTGGCCTGGGCGCCGTCGTGCAGGTCGCGTTCGATCCTGCGCACCTCGTTGGCCTGCGTGTCCATCACCACCGACCGGCTCTCGGTGAGCGTGGCGACCCGTTCGCTGAGCTGGTCGCGTTCGATCCGCAGCTGTGACTGCGCGGTCGGGGACAGCAGGAGCGCGGCCCAGCGGGCGTGCCAGCGCAGCGACCGGGGCAGCAGCATGCTGCTGAGCACCAGGCCGGCGATGCCGACGGCGACCGCGAGCAGATTCGAGCCTGCGATCATGCCGTACCAGGCGGTCGGGCCTCCGCTGAGCCCGATCAGGCTCTCGATGCCGGGTAGGGCAAGACCCCACCAGCTGTAGGCGAACATCAGCAGCGGCACCAGCACCAGGACACCGCCGGCCACTGGCTGGGCGCCGAGCCAGAGCAGGTCGCGCCAGGTCGCCGGATCGCGTACCAACCACAGCCAGCGCGCCCGAAACCCGGCCCACAGCGGCGGATAGCCGCCGTCGGTCGGCTCGGGTGCGGGAGCGGGTCGGTAGGGCTGGTCGATGTGGGCGCCCTGCCCTTCGCCGAGCAGGCACCGGACCGCCGAGGGCAGCGCCCGACCGTGGCGCACGACCGGCATACCGAGCACCGGGCCGGTGCACGCCAGCGCCAGCACCTCACCGACGAACAACGCGGTCGCACCCATGGTCAGGCCGAGCAGCCGCAGGCCGTTGAGCAGATCGACGATCAGATCGCCGACCCAGCGCTGGTCGGCGGGCGGCTCGGGGCCGCAGCGGCGAGTCAGCAGCAGCGCGCTCCACCGCGAGTGCAGCGCGACCGCGGGCGTCGCGGCCAACCAGCCGAGCAAGGCGAGCAGCAGCCCGATCGGGATCGCGAACGGACCGAGCCTTGGGACGGGCGGGACGACCGTGCTGAACAGGCCGTAGCCGATCAGGGCGACGGGCAGCGCGGCGAGTGCGGTGCCGATGACCGGGTCGAGCAGCAGCCAGCGGAGATCCCGCGAGGTGGCCGGGTCGGTCCAGGCCCAGCGGCAGCGGTTCTGCCAGCGCGGCACCCGGTCGTTCGTGTATAGCTTGCGGCCGCGTGGGGTCCGGTAGAAGCCGTCCTGGCCGGGTTGGGGCGGGGCGGGTTCCGGCAGGTACGGGGCCGGCAGTGGGCGGCCGGACCAGTTCGTGGCGAGCCTGCGGTGCAGTATCGGCAACCAGCGGACGTTCAGCACCACGGCCGGGAACAGGTAGAGCTGGCCGCACAGCACCAGGATCCCGGCAGCGGCCTCCATGGCCAGTACGGCCAGGTGCACCGGGAGCAGGCCGAGCAGGGTGAGGCAGCGGCTCAGCGCGACCAGCCGGCCGCGCCAGCCGGCACGCCCCTTGTCGCCGGTGAACGCCACGTCAGTCCCTCGCCTCCGACTCGCCGCCAGTGAAGTTTGACGGACGTGTCGACTCCCGCGCAGTGCGTTTGGCACCACCTCCGGGGTGGGGCCAAACGCAGTAGGGCGAGAGAGGGGTCAGTCGCCGCGACGGACCGGGCCGAGGATCTGCTTCTCCTGCGGCGTGGTGATCAGCCGCAGCGGTCGCCACAGGTTGCGGCCCAGCGCCACCACCTGGTCGTCCTTGAGGTTGGTCAACTGCTGCACCAGGTGCGGTGGCAGCCGCCAGATCCGCGCGGCCAACTGGGCCTGACCGACCGGTTGCCGTTGCAGCAGCACCAGGTCGGCCGAGTTCGCGGTCGCGGTGGCCTGCGGGTGCAGGTAGGGCAGCACGTAGACGGTGGTCTGCCAGGCCGAGCGGGGCGGGAACAGCTCCTGCGGCGTCGACCCGCCGTCGTGGACCACCAGCAGCGGGCCGTCCTCGGTGGCGCGCGGCAGTTCGACCGGGTTGAGCCTGCGGATCTGGACGAGCGGTGCCGGCCTGCCGTCCGGGCCTTCGCCGGCGGCGCGGGAGAGGACCTGCCAGGCGGCGGGACGGGCGGTCGCGACGACCACCCAGGCGCCGGTCGCCATGGCTCGCAGCGCGACCTGGCGGGCCAGGTAGAGACCGCCTACGCAGACGATCCTGGTCGGCGCCGGGCGCAGTACGGACGCGGTAAGCGGCTCGTTCTTCAGCCCTGACCCGAGCACCATGCCGCCCCGGTCACCGGACGGGCTGACCGCGTCCAACATGGACGGCGACACCAGGAACTCCGGAGCGATCCCGCTCTGGCTGTGTGCGTCCAGCAGTCGGCTCCCGCTCATGCGGCACCGCCAAGGGGCAGCGTGGCGGCGAATCCGTTCACCTGGAGACCCTTCAGTGGAGTGAGGGATACGTGCAGCCGATCGGCCATGCCGTGCACCCGCTGCTTGGCCTCGGACAGTTCGCTCGGGGTACGGGCGCTGACCCGGACAAGGCCGCGCAGGCCGACCTGGCCGTCCTCGCCGCTCGGCGACACCGACATGGCCACGGTCGTGGACAGGGCGCGCACGCCGGTCAACGCGTTGATGCTGTTCACGTTGCGGCCGTGCGGCCAGCGGGTGATCGCGTAGCTGGCGTGGCCGATGCCGGCCGCGGTGACCCCGGTCCAGCTCTCGTTGAGCACGACGCGGCCTTGCGAGCGCATGCCGCTGACCAACTCGGCGGCGGAAACGCCGGAGCGCAGCAACTCGTCGGGGTCCAGCGGTCGCGTCGGTACGCCGCGGGCCTCCAGCGCGCTGCGCACTCGGGACAGCGCGCCGATCAGGGCGCGGTGCGAGCCGACGACGCCGCCGCCACGCTCGGCGATCGCGGCGGGGCAGCGGCGCGGGTCGAGGCGGACCGCGACCCAGGTGGTGCGCCGCGCCGCGGCCGGCAGCGGGCCGAGCACCTCGAGGTAGGAGGCGAGCGCTGGCGAGCTGGTGGGCAGCGCCGCGCTGCCCGGGTAGCAGTGCCAGATGACCTGGATGGCGTCGAGCACGACGCCGCGGTCCTCAAGGCAGGGGGCGAGCGCGCCGAGCGGCAGGCTGGGGGTCGCGCCGAGCGGGGTGATCAGGTTCGGAGCCGGGTCGACAAGCAGCACCGCGGTCCACGCGCCCTGGTGCCAGGCCAAGCCGACCTGACGGCGTTCGTGGTCGGTGCCGTGCGCGACGATCAGGTCCGGGACGACGAGCCGCAGCAGGTTGACCCTGGGGTCCTCCGGACCCAGCACGGTGGCCTCCTCGACGCCGACCTGCTCGTCGGCGTCCGGCAGGGGGTTCGCCACCCTGGCGTGTGACCGGAACGTGTACCGCAGCGTCAAACCAACCCATTGGGTGAACCAACGGCCGTTCCAGCGCAGGAACGCGAAGATCAACCCGAGCAAGAACACGCCCGCGGCTTCGTAGAGCAGCTTCTGGTCGATCGCCAGCAGGATGAGGCCGATGGCAAGGCCGACCTCGATCAGCACCACGTTCGCGACCGGCAGCGCACCCAGGCTCGCGCCCACGTTGCGCCTGCGCGCGGTCATCGGCGCCTGCGGGGGTCGAGGGGCGCTCGGCGGTGGTCCGGCCGGACCGGCCATGCCGGGGCGCTGCGGCGGCGGAGGTCCCGGCGGTCCCGGTCGCGGTGGAGTGGTTACGGACATCCCCTCGGTACCTTCTCCTCGATAGTGCCATGCTGCGATCTGCGTAGTGCCATGCTGCTGTCCGGGCAGAGTATGGCCCTCGGCGGTTGGTTCGGCCGGAGTATCACCGAACCTGCCCCGCGTCCGACCTTGACGGACTATTGTTCCGAACCGTACCGCGACCGGGAGAGCTACAGGACGAGAATGGCGTCAACACCTACCACCAAGTCACAGGTCCAGGCGTATAGGTTCGTCATTCGCCGGATGGAGTCCGCGCTGGTCCGCAAGGACCCGGTGATGCTGCACGATCCGATGCGCTCCCACAAGCGAGCCACGATGGTCGGTGTGATCCTCGCCGCCGTCGGCCTGCTCGGGTTCGCGATCTTCGGGTTGTTCAGCCCGTCCGCGGGTCTGCCCGCGACCGGCATCGTGATCGGTTCCCAGTCCGGCCAGGTCTATGTCATCAGCCAGAACCCGTACCAGTTGATCCCCGTGTTCAACGTGGCCTCGGCGCGACTGTTGCTGATGGTCGAGGCGAACAAGGGCGCGCCCTACGTGCCAAGCCCGGGCGGCACCGCGCCGAGCCTGCCGCAGATCGCCGCCCCGACGACGGTCAGCGACAGCCAGCTGACCAGCATCCCGATGGGACGGTTGACCGGTATCCCGGACGGGCCGCAGGAACTTCCGGCGCCCGGCAGCGGAACCAGCAACTGGGCGGTGTGCGACGCGATCCCGCCGGCCAGTCCGATCGGACAGCCAGGGCCGCAGCAGCCGACCACGACCGCGCTGGCCGGTGTGACCAACATCGGGCAGAACCTCGGCCTGGACCAGGGTTTGCTGGTGCAGGCACCGAACAACGGTCAGGAATACCTGATCTACGACAAGCCGCCGAACATCAACAACGGTGAGGACGACAGCGCGGTCGCCGCGCCGATCGACTCCAGGGACAAGTCCGTGATGGACGCCTTCCAGCTCCAAGGTGTCCAACCGCGCCAGATCAGCGCGGCCCTGCTCGGCGCCATCCCGCAGGTGGCCGAGATCAAGAACCCGGTCGGGAGCCTGTCGGGTGTGCCGTCCAACTACAGCCTGCCTGGCAACATCCAGGTGGGGCAGAGCTTCGCGGTGCAGAACACGAGCGGCCCGGACACCTACTTCGTCGCGCTGCAGGACGGCGTGCAGCAGGTCTACCAGGCGGTCGCGCAGATCGTGCAGTTCGAGCACGGCCAGAGCAACTTCCCCAGGGTGAACGACAGCGCGGTCTCCAACATCAAGCGTGTCCACGAACTCGACGTGGACAGCTATCCGGTGACCGTGCCGGGCGTGATCGTCGATTCGGTGGGGCACGGGGTGACCTGTCTTGGCTGGACCGCGGACCCTGCCAACAAACTGGTGCGCACCAGGGTGACCATCGACACGAATCTGGAAATCCCGAAGGTCCCGAACAATCCGGCCCTGCAGATGCAGCCGGTGCAGATCGGACAGGCCAGCCCGAGCGGCCAGAAGGTCGACGCGTTCTTCATGAATCCGAGCTACCAGTCCTTGGCGGTGCACGCGGCGACGAACCCGAGCGAGTTCGCCACCGGGCCGATCTACATCGTGGCGGGCCGGGGCGTGAAGTACAGCGTGTCGGACGAGGTCACCGCGCAGGGTCTCGGCATCGCCAACGGAGGCGGTTCGGACGGGCTCGCCGCGGCGCCCGAGTCGATCCTGCAGTTGTTGCCCTCCAGCGCGCAGACGTTGAGTACCGAGAACGTCATGCGCACCTACGATTCCGTGCCGGTGCAGTCCAACGCCGGGTACTACATCCCGCCGAGTTCGCAGGCCAACGGCACGGGTGGGAACTAGATCGATCGCGGTGGAACCTCGGGTCGGCTCGTCGCGTCGGAACTGACGTACACGGGCCGACCCGTTGCGGTTGACGGTCGAGGAGAGGGGGCGCCGTGAGCGGTATCTCGGTGAATCAGAACTGGATCACCAGTTACGCGAACACGGTCGCGCAGGCCGCGAGCGAGTTGGCGACCGCGTCGCAGCCGTTGCTGGCCACGCTGTTGACCGCTGCTTCGTTTGGCTCGATCGGCAGCGAGGTACAAGCGGGTAGCGCCTACAACCAGGTCGCCCAAACGCTGGAACAGCAGCTGTCCCGAGCCGCCGCCGCCCTTCAGGCCGCCGCCGCGAACCTGCGTACGACCGCGGGTTCGCACGCCGAGGTCGACCAGCAGCAGGCCGCGGTGCTCCGCGCGGTCGGCCCGTCCTGACCACGGCAGGAGGTTCGTCGATGTATCCCGGTCAGTCCGTACGCCCGGCCGGTGGGCCGGACGGGCATCACCTCACCCAGCCGGTGAACGGCCACCTCGACTACGTTTCGCAGCTCAGTCGGCAGTTGGGGGTCAACGACCCGGTCGAGTCCTACCTGACGCCGGTCGTCGGCCGCTGGAGCGATCTGCACGCGGAGGCGACCCGGTGGCGCACCGCGGCGAGCACCGCGACCCAGGTGACCCAGGCGCTGTCCCAACCGCTCGGCGGCCTCGACGCGGCCTGGCAGGGGCCCGCCGCCGACTCCTTCGTGGATTACATGCACAGCGTCGGCCTGGCCGGCAACGACCTCGCCGACGCGATGAACGCCATGGCCGACGCGTTGGACAAGACCGCGGACGGGCTGCGCCAGATCGTCACCGAGATGATCGGCATGCTGGCCGACACCGCGGAGCAGGCCTCGGACGCGATGAGCGTGCCGGTCGGCGGCGAGGACAGGGCACGACAGT
>DASYBO010000753.1:0-9964 GCA_036500685.1 Pseudonocardiaceae bacterium
AACTACTGGCTGTCCTGGGTGGACTTCTTCCGCGATCCGGTGTTCTGGAACAACATCGAACGCGGTGCCGGTCTACAGGTGATCTATGTGGTGGTGCTACTCGGCGCCGCGTGGGCCAACTTCACCACCAAGGACGTCACGAGCTGAGATCGGCCCGATGCCGCCATTGCGCCGTGAGCTGATCAGCCGCGTCCTGTGGCCAGCAGCGACCGGCACTGGCTCGGCGTCGGCGGGCTGATCGGCGCGGCGCCGAGCGCGGTCAGCACGAGCCCGGTGACCAGCGGATCGGTCGGCAGTTGCGAATGCGCGACCTGCTCGGTCGGGCAGATCTGTTGCAACGGCACGTTGACCGCGCCGGCAAGGCGGGCCGAATCGGGCGGCGTGACGGTCTGGTCGTCCTGAGTCCACAACGACAACCATGGCAACTGGGCCGGTAGCGGCGTCGCGTCGAGCTGGCGCAGCAACGCGCTGCCCGGCGCGAGCTGCTGGCAGGCCACCGGGCAGGCGCCCGGTACCAGGTTGGCGCCGACCGCGGCGATCTGCGTGCCGTGCAACGGCGAGCCGAGCGTGACGACGCGCCGCGCCTCGTGCGCGCCGCCGTCCTGCGCCACCCACAACCGGGCGACCACCCCGCCCGCCGAATACCCGACCACATCCACCGAGGCCGCGCCGCCCGCGAGCGCCGCGCGTACCGCGTCGTCGAGGGTGCGCACCTGGGCGGTCAGGTCGCCGGTGCCGTCGCCGGGCAGGCCGAGCACATGCGCGGAGCGGCCGGTCGCGGTGATGCGCGCGGCCAACGCGGTCAGCGACGCGGTGTTGCCGCCATAGCCCGGCACCAGGATCACCGGACCTGGCGTCGTCTGGTCCGGAAAGCCGCTCGGCGTACCGCCGGCATCGGACGAGAGCCGCACGGCCGCCGTCGCCGCCACGATCACGCACACCGCGAACACCGTCACCACCAGCGCCCTGCGCCGGCCGCTCAGTCCGCGCCACCACCCTGACCAGGCCACCAGGCCATGATGCCTGGTGCCTGGTCATGGGGTGGTGAGTCAGCTGGCGAACGTGCCGCTGGTGACGTTGAGGAAGGTCCCGGTGATCGCGCCCGCCGCGTCCGAGGCCAGGAACACCGTGGCGTCCGCGACCTGGGCGAGGCGCGGCGAGCGGTGCAGCATCCGCATCGCGTCCAGGTGGTCAAGGATGCCCTGGAACGCCGACTCGTCCAGTTCCAACGCGCTGTTGACCATGCCGAGCTTGGCCGGGGTCAGCGTCTCCGGCACGCCCGCCGTCCAGATGCCGGCCACCCGCACGCCGCGCGGACCGATCTCCTGGGCCAGGTTGCGCACGAAGATGTCCAGGGCGGCGTCGGCAGGGCCGGTGCTGCCCATCATCGGGCTGCCGTGCGCTGAACCGCTGTTCAACGCGATGATCACGCCGGATCCCTGCTCGACCATGTGCCGGGCCGCCACCTTCGCGGTGATGAAGTTGCCGCGCAGCCCGGTGTCGACCGCGCGCAGCAGGTCGTCCGCGCTCATGTCGATCAGCGGGACGCCCTGTACGTCGCCCCGGCTGATCAGGTTCAGCGAGATGTCCAGGCGGCCGGTCCGCTCGACAACGCCGGCCGCGTGGGCGGCAACGGCGTCCTCGTCGAGCGCGTCCAGCACGGCGACATCGGCGCTGCCGCCTGCCTCGGTGATGTCGGCGGCCAGCTTCTCCAGGGTTTCCCCGGTGCGGCCGGTCAGGAAGACGTGCGCGCCGGCCGCTGCGAACGCGATCGCGATACCGGTGCCGAGGCCGCCAGCGGCGCCGTAGACGATGGCGGTGCGGCCCTGCAGTGCGTCGGACATGATCTGCTCCTGTCGATCGGTGAGAATCGGGTCGACAGTTGAGACGCGGCTTCGCTCAATCACTCATCGGCGGACAGCTTCAGCGGCAACCCGAACGCCGGCAGCACATGCGGTTCGAACGTGGTGATCTCGACGATCCGGCCGTCCTCGACGCGCAGCACGTCCAACATCTGCGCGCGGTAGACGGCGGTGCCGGGCCGCTGCACGTAGCCGCCCACCGCAGGTAGGCCGTTCGCCCTGGTCGGCAGGTGGCGCCAGCGGCCGAAATAGGCTGGCGAGGCCGGGTCGAACGTGGGCCGGATGAATGCCAGGATCGCGTCCCGACCGATGAACCACATCGGGTTCGGCGGCATGGTCAGCTTGGCCTCGGTGCTGAGCATCTCGGCCATCGCGTCCACGTCGAGGCTGGTCGCGGCGGCCATGTAGCGGTCAAGGACGTCGCGTTCCTCGGCGCTGGTCATGGCCGGGCGGGTCCAGTCCAGCCTGCGTTGCGGCAGCCACTCGCGCAGCGCGGGCCGGGCCCGTTGCAGCGCGCTGTTCACCGAGGCCACGGTCATGTCGAGCTGTTCGGCCGTGTCCGCGGCGGGCCAGCCGAGCACGTCGCGCATGATCAACACGGCACGCTGCCGGGGCGGAAGGTGCTGGATGGCGGCCAGGAACACCAGTTCCATGGTCTCCCTGCCGACCATCTGCGCCTCCGGGCTCGGCTCCGGATCGGCGACCTCGGGCAGCATCTCGTCCGGGTACGCCTGCAACCAGGCGATTCGCGCCGGCGGCTCGGCCTGGCCGTGCTCGAAACCGGGTAGTCGGGGGTAGGTGCTCGGGGTTCGGTTGTGCTGGCGGAGAAAGTCGAGGCAGGCGTTGGTGGCGATGCGGTAGAGCCAGGCCCGGAACGTCGAGCGGCCCTCGAAGGTGTCCCTGCGCCGCCACGCCCGCAGGAATGTCTCCTGGACCAGGTCCTCGGCGTCGTCGTAGGAGGCGAGCATCCGGTAGCAGTGCACGTGCAGTTCGCGCCGGTGCGGCTCGACCAGCGCGGCGAACCGTGATTCCGTCACGGGCTCTTCGGTGACGTTGTGGACCGGCTCGATTGTGGCGGCAGCGAGAGCGTCCTTGGCGATCCGGCGCAGCCTGCCGACCGACCAGGACAGCGCGGTGACCTCGGTGTAGAACGGGACCGGCTGGTCCGGGACCAGCGACTTGACCTTGCTCTCGATGTCCGCGATCAGCTCCGGCACCGGATCGGCCTGCGGTGTCGAACGCTCGCGATACGCCTTCTGCCGGCACGCGGGGGAGCAGTACAGCGAGGCGCGCCCCGGCCTGCCCGCCGCGCTGGACAATGGCTTGCCGCAGATCCGGCAGTCCGCCATGGTCTCGCCACCTCATTCGTCACACGCGATCGGTGTTACGAATCTAGCCCCAGGTCGGTGGCCATGGCGTGGATGGCCGCGTCGACCCGCGCGGTGACGGTCGGGTCGGCCGGGTCGATGCGGCGGTCGAGTCGGACCCGCCAGACGAGTTGGTCGCTGTGCGGCTGGCGGCGCACGCTGATCGTGCCGACCTCGGTCGCCGAGGTGAGCACCACGGTCGTCGCGATCAGACCGTGCGCGACGTCGACCAGATCCGCGGGCTCGTCCAACGGCACCTGGGCGGCCTCGGCGCCGGTCACCAGCAGAGCACTGTCCTCAGTGGACCATTGCACGTCGGCGATGTCCGCCCAGCCGATCCGCTGCCAGGTGTTCATCGCGCGGTAGTAGAGGGCGTGGCTGCTCAACACCAGCGCGGGGGCGCCATCGTGTTTCGCAACGGTGACCACCCGCTCTTGCGGTGCGGTCAGGATCGCGGCGACCTCGCGCGCGGCGGCCCTCGCCGGTGCGCCGGCGATCCGGGTGCGTATCGCGTACACCACCGCGCTGACCAGGAACATCGCCGCGGCCAACAGCAGCCAGCGACCGAGATACGGTTCCTGGGTCTGACCGGTCGCGGCGATGTAGGTGGGGCCGCCCTGCTGGATGATGCCGGGCAGGAACAGCACGAAGGTCAACCCAGCGCCGAGCGCCGGAATCCGCACGTAGTTCACCGGCGGCACCACCGGCACACCCTTGTGCGGCATGCTCGGCAGCACCTTCAGCAAGCCGTGCACCGAGCGGTCGGCCAACGCGTAGAGCGGGAACAGGATCAGGTCGTGGGCGATCACCGCCGCCAGGAACCAGATGACCATTCTGGGCAGCAGCGGCTCGTTCGCCACGTGCACCGCGACATACCCGGTCAGCGCGAAACAGCCCAGCAGGGCGAGCAGATGCAGCGGATGGGCGCCATAGGCCCTGCTCAACGATTTCACCGCGCTGCGCATCTACCGTCCACATCGGATTGGTCCAATATCGGTACCCGCAGAGCGTAACCTCGGCGCGACCGCGAAGGGCGGACCTGCGGCAATGCGTCAGCAAGCCGTAAGGGTTGTTGCCGAGCCCGTCGCGGCCTGGCGGTAATCTGCGCCAATGGGGGAGACCAGCGCCGAGGTAAACCTCGCCGATCGGGTGATCGTCGAGCGGGTCGGGTTGCGCGCGGGCGACGTGTGGCTGTTCCGCGAACTGGACATGGACGTGCCCGGCGGCCGGTCCGTCGCGCTGACCGGGCCCAACGGTTCGGGCAAATCGACGCTGCTGCGTTGCCTGTACGGCATGCAGCCGCCGACCGAGGGCCGGATCGCCGTGTTCGGCAGCCAACCCGACGAGCGCTCAGCCGAGTTCCGTCGCACGGTCTCGGTACTGATGGACGACTCCGCGCTGTTCGAGGAGTTCAGCCCGCGCCAGCACCTCGACCTGCTGCTGCGCTCCTTCCCGGGCGCGACGCCATCGGCGGACCTCGTCGCCGAATGGTTGGCGCCCGCCGGCCTCGACCACCGCGCCGACGTGCCGGCCGGCCGTCTCTCGGCCGGTCAGCGGCGGCGCTTGCTGCTGCTGGGCTGCGTCGCCCGGCCGCATCGGCTGCTGCTGCTCGACGAACCCGAACGCGCCCTGGACACAGCTGGCCTTGACTGGCTGGCCGGGGTGATCCGGGCCCGCACCGAGGCAGGCGCGGCGGTCGTGCTGGCCAGCCACTCCGAGCGGCTGATCGACGCGTGCGCGGACGACGAGGTGAACCTCGGGTGAGTAGCGCGGTCGTTCGGTTCGGCAAGTGGGTCTACCGGATCAGCGACGCGGTGCTGATCACCATCGCGCTCGCAGCCCTGGCCAGTTCGCCCTTCTACCACCTGCCCGAGGTGCGCGCGCAGCTGATCGGTTCGACGGTGGCGCCACCCTTCGCCGCGCCCGCCGTGCTCTGCCTCGGCCTCGGCCTCGCCCTGCGTTCGTTGCTGCGCCGCGATTTCGTCTGGCAGGACCCGGCCAAACTGACCTGGTCGGACGGAACGGACGCACGCATCGGCGCGATCGGCCGCCGCGTGTGGGGCGGTTGGGCCCTACGTTTCGTGCTCGTCGCCTATGCGACCGTTGGCGGCGCCGCGCTGTTCGCGGGCTCGCCGAACTGGGTGTCGGCCGGCATCGCCGGGTTCGTCGCCGTCGCCGCGCTCGCCGTGGTGGCCGCCCGCCGCACCGCGTCCGTGCGCACTCGATGGGTCGAGCAGATCCTGAGCCTGATCCTTCCGTTGTTCGGCAGCCTGCTCGCGGTCCGGGTGATCCCGTCGTCGTGGCTGTGGGGCATCGCCCTCGTCGCCGCGCTTGCCGCGATCGGTCTGCTGATCGGCTCGGGGCCGCCCACGCGGCCTGCGGTGGCCAGCCTTGCGCTGCGCGGGGAACTGGTCGAGCAGTACAAGGACCGGTTGGTGCGGCGGATGTCCGTCGCGTTCCTTGACCTGCTCGCGTTGCTGCCCGGACCGAGGACGCTCACCTGGCCGCGCCTGTTCGCCGGTCCCGGCGTCGTGCTGCGGTTCGTGCTCGGCGGCGTGCTCGCCCGACGGGCCGCGCTGCTGCTGAGCCTGTTGTTGGTGTGGGCGGTCGCCGTGGTGCACCTGGTGTTCCCGTTGCTCAGCACACCGTGGCTGGTCGGCGTCGCGGGCTATTTCGCGGCGCTGCCCTTCGCCGCCGTGCTGGCCAAACTGCACCAGCAACCCGGACTGCGCCGCTGGATCGGCTGCGCCGACCTCGACCTGCGCCTCACCACCGCAGGCCTGGTCGTGGTGGTGGTCGCGGTCTGGCTCGCCCTCGTCCTCGCCTTCGGCGTGCCGGCGACCCCGCAGGTCTTGATCGCCGCCCTCCTCGCGGCCGCCGCCGTGATCCGAACCGCGACCCGGCCCGCGCTCGACTACAGCAACGTGGGCGCCACGGTCACCCCGGACGGCAACCTGGTCCCGTTCGGCCTCGTCGTCCAGTTGGCGCGGGGTCCCGAGGTGCTGATCATCGGCCTGTTCATCGCTAACAGCGGACTGGAGACCAGCCTGAAAACCCTGATCTGCCTTGGCATCGCCGCGTTCGGTCTGGTCCGCTGACCTCTCACGTTGCCAGCAGGTGGAACGCACCACGGATGATCGACTGGCCGGCCATCGTGACATCGACCGTGTCGAGCGCGACGTCGGGATCGGACACCATGAGGCTGGTGCACAACACACGTGCGTCGGCGGTGCGCGCCAGATAGTGCAGGGTAAGGACACCGGGCTCGCTGCCACCCTTGTACCAGACGGTCGGGAACCGGGAGCTCGCCAGATTCAGCCCTTCGTCCCTGAGGGACAGGGCGTGGTCGATTTCGGGCTGGTTGTATCGCAGCAGTCCGGCGTAGGCGTGGCAGATGTCGACGGGTGAGGCGAACCACTCGATCTGGTCGATGTCCCTGGGCTGCGGCCAGATCTCGGACGGCTCCGGCAACGCAAGCCGTTCCAGTTCTTCCGCGACGGCAGCGCGTTCGGGTCGCGGCAGCGCCAGGTAACGCCGCGCGCCGGCCCGATCGAGCTTGAGCTGGAAGAAGGCTTTGGTGGTCAAAAACGGGTCGTTCGCGTCGGGCTGGCGGTGGTTGAACATGGTGAGCTGGCGCAGCACCGCGTCGCGGCCGAGCCGGTGGATCAGGTGGTCGGTGGCGGTGTTGTCGCTGATGGAGATCATGTGGTCTGCGTAGTCGGCCAAGGTGAGGGTGGCGCCGGCCGGTCGGTTCTGTAGCACGCCTCCCGGCAGGCTCTTCCAGTCGTCGCGGATCGCCAGCGGTTCGTGCCAGGAGGCTCGTCCCTCCGCGGTCGCGTGGCCGAGTGCGCCCAGTACGTAGAGTTTGAACGCCGAACCGATCGGGCGCTGCGTGTCGGCGTCGAGGCCGTGCCCGATCCGGCACTGACCGTCCGGACCGATCTCGGCGGCGACGAAGGACACCCGTGCGCCCAGCTGAGCCAGCCTGCTGTCGATGTCCGTCCATGAGGTCGGTGGGGCTTCGTCGGCGGTCAGACGCAGATCGTCGACGAGTCCGGCATCGTCGACGCGCACCGTGACGAGGTAGTCGGCGCTGCCGCGCACCGCCGCCTGGGCGTGATCCCGTTGCGATGCGAGGATTTCGCGCACGGTGAGCCTGCCGACCCCGGCCAGTGCGGCGTTGAAGCTCTCCGGTCCGCCGATGGCGTCCAGCAGCGACGGCGCAAGGCGCTGACGGATCTCTCCGTCCGGTAGGGGAGCGCGGGCCGAGGCGTCGACCAGCCAGTCCAGTTGCGGTCCAGCCGCGGTTGTTTCGCTCATTTCCGGGTCAGCCATTCCGCGACGTCGGTGATCACCGCTGGGTCGACATGCTGCGGCGACTCGTAGGCAGCCGGTGTTGACGGACCTTCGCCGAGGAAGAACATGTGATCGTCGGCGTCGTAGACGCGGAAGGTCACGTCGGGTCGATGCGCGAGGCCCGCCTGCCAGCGGGTGAGGTCATCGGCCACGGTCACCTGGTAGTCGCGGGCGCCTTGCAGGAAGAGCATCGGCTTGTCGAGCCCGGCCGCGGTCGCGACCTGGTCGTAGCCGTGCAGGTCCCGCCAGTACGAGGCAGGCCAGCCGAAGAGCAGATCCGCGGTCGGAGTGGACGGCGACAGGTCGGGGCGCTCGGCCAGGGCGGCCTGCCGCGTGAGCGACTCGATCGCTGCCGGCGTTGCCGCGTCGGAACCCTGTTCGGCCAGGTAGTGCGCGACTCGAATGATGGCCTGCGGCAACGGAAACGCGTCACCGGCGAGGCTCACAAGGCCGGCAATCGTCGCTTCGGCGGCCGCGATCCGTGGGGTCATCTTGCCGCCGCCACTGTGACCGAGCACGAACACCCGTGCGGGGTCCACGCCTCGCTGCTGCTGGAGCAGGCGAGCGGCGGCAACCGCGTGCGGCACGTACTCGTCGACGATCGTGAAACCCGGCTCGGACGCGACCTCGCTGTGGACGTAGGTCAGCTTGTCGAAGCGGAGCACCGCGACGCCACGGCTGGCCAACCCCCACGCCAGGTCCTTGAACGGCTTGTTCGGCCCCATGGTCAGGTCACGGTCGGAAGGCCCCGAGGTGAGCAACACCAGGCCCGGCCATCGGCCGCGACCCTTGGGCAGGGTCATCGTGCCGGGCACCGCGAGGGGACCAGAGCCGACGGTCACCTCATGCTCGGTCAACCGTTTCGGGGTGGCATAACTCGGTGGCTGCCAGGCTGCGTCAGCAGGCGGCGCGAGCAACAGGCCGTGTAGCAGGCCTGCGTCGTCGACGGACATCACCACCGTGAGGCCGCCGTGCGCACCGGTCACCGGGACGGTCGCCCGGACGAGTCCCGCCTTGGCCCGCTCGGTCGTCGGCTTCCCGACCGCCGAGATCGGCCCGATCTTGGCGATCTCCACTTCCCACGCGACTCGCAGCGTCTCGGCGGACACCGCCGCGCGTAGTCGCGGTGCGAACAACTTCTCGACGTCCGCACAGCGTCCGTCGATCACCATGTCGACGACCGCCGTGGCGAGCGCGGGCGGATCTGGTTCCAAGGTCATCAGAATGTCCTTTCTCGAATTTTGCGAACGGTATCACGACGTGAGATCGTTGAGTAGTGGATACGTTGGAACTACTGGGGCACCCGGTGCGGCTGCGGATCGTGCACGCCATGCGCGGCGGGCGAACGCTCACCACCGCTCAACTCTGCGCGCGACTGCCGGACGTCTCGAAGGCCATGGTCTACCGGCACGTCGACCTGCTCGCCGCAGGCGGAATCCTTGAGGTGGCCGAAGAACGACGCGTACGGGGCGCGGTCGAGCGCCACTACCGGCTGTGCCAGGAAAGGGCTTCAATCGACCCCGAGACGGCCGCGGCACTCTCACCCGAGGACCACCGACGCGGATTCGGCATCGCCCTTGCCGCACTGGTGGCCGAGTTCAACGCCTACCTCGACCGAGAGGGCGCCGATCCCGCCACTGACCCGGTCGGCTACGGGCAACACGCGATCTGGCTCAACCGGGACGAACTCGTCGACATGGTCAGCGGACTGCGCGAGGCGATCCTGCCCCACCTTGCCAACCCGCACACCCCCGACCGCGCCCGCTACCTACTCAGCCCGATCCTGTTCCCGAGCGAAGAACCCGGCATCGACACGGACTGAGTGACTCAGACCGAAATCTCGACCTCGGCCTCGATTTCCACCGGCAGGTCGAACGGCAGCTCGGCCAGGCCGACCGCGGAGCGGGCGTGCGCACCGTTCTCCGGGCCCCACAGCCGCAGGATCAGTTCGGAGAAGCCGTTGACCACCGCAGGGGTCGCGGTGAAACCGGGCGCGGTGTTGACCATGCCGAACACCCGCAGCCACGCGGTCACCCGGTCCAGGTCACCGAGCGCGGCGCGCAGGCTGGACAGCATGGCCAAGCCGGTCAGCTCCGCCGCCTTGTGCGCCTGTTCCGGGCTGACGGCGGCGCCGACCTTCCCGAACGGGCCTGCCAGAGAACCGTCCGGGTTGAGCGGGCCGTGGCCCGACACGAACGCCCGAGTGCCTCGGATCCGGACGAACGGAAACGGCAGCTCAACCCCGGGCGGCGGGGTGAGCGGTTCGGGCAGGACCAGGCCAAGCTCGGCGATGCGGCGCTCGATGTGCACGCGTCACTGCTTATCAGATGGCCCGCCCCCCAGCGGCAAGTCGTCGAGATCGGTGATCGGCTGCGACGG
>DASYBO010000754.1:0-14094 GCA_036500685.1 Pseudonocardiaceae bacterium
ATCGTAGACGGCTCGGCGGGCGTCGTCTGGCAAGCCAGATATTCCGAGCTTTGGATCGTGCTCGACCCCCAACTTTGTCGTCACGTATTCATAATGGTCATGAAATTCTATCGTCTGAAGCTGTCTAGTGAATTGTAGATAGGAAGGGGAGAAATTTGCCGCCTTTTGGAGCGCCTGATGCGCCAATGCAGTATACGTGGACGCGGCGAGCGCTACAACTGACACAACAACGGCCACGACGGTGAAGATCATAGGCTACGCTCTCCGTCCTTATCTGTCATTGGTACAGCATCGCAATGTATGACGGTATCCGTGCACACAACGAGCTGCCGTACTTCGCAGCGAAGTCGCCCCCGAACGGACCAAGCTCTCACAGCAAGGGGTGTTGATGACCGGTGTTTCGTCCAATGTCGTCGACGCGGAGGTAGTGACCGCGCGCGGTATCGCGCGGGACCTCGCTGCCGCGGTATCCCGATTTTTCTGGCGCCGCCCGGCGCGCGATGAGGCCGGGAACTGGAACCCGACCGGCGGGCACAACGAATGTGGATACTGGCTGCCGTCGGGCTGGCAGCAAACCGTGGCCGATCCCGCCGTCGTCTACGGCTGGCAACCCGAAATGGCCTTGGCCGCCGTGATGGGTCACGGCCTGGACCTGATCGACGTCGATCCGCGCAACGGTGGCCGGCTCGACCCCGCTCGGTGACGCGGTGCCCCGCTCCTACGCCGTCGCCACCACCCCCTCCGGCGGCCCGCACTCCTTCATCGCGAGCCTGAACGTGCGCCCGCGCGACAGCGTTCTGCCGGGCGTCGACGTCAAGTCTGGCGAGCAGGACGGGAAGGGCAGAGGCTTCGCGTTCCTCGCGCCGACACGGCGGCTGTCGAAGCTCACTCACCAACTGACCGGCTACACCTGGGCGACACAGCCGGACCTCGCCGCGCCCCAGGCGGGCCGGACCCAGTGGGCAGCGGTTGGCCGAGCTGGTCAGCGCGGCCCACGGCGGGGCGGTCGATGCGGAAGCCTCGGTCGAAGACTTCATGCGCGTCGGCCCGTGGGCGGACATCGAGCGCATCCTGGCCTCCGGCCGCAACGACGGCGTGATGCGGCTCGCGGCGGCGCTGCGCGGATGGGGCGGGTGGCGGCTGGACGACGCGATGGCCTTCCTGGACGCGAAGGTCTGGCCGCTGATCGACCCGGACCAGGCCGGGCAAGAGTTCAAGCGCGACGAGATCGGGGCGTGCGTGCGGTCGGTGTGGGAGCGCTATGCCGGCGGCGCGGTTGCCCGGTTGCCCGGCTGGACGAGACCCGCGACGACGCGGCCGAGTGGATGCCCGCGCTCAACGCCCTGGGCACGCTGGACGCCTGGTTCGTCGACCGGGTCGCCGGTCAGGTCGCCGGGCGGTTCTGCTGGTCGGCCGGGCTGGGGTGGATGGGCTGGGACGGCCGTCGCCGGGCCGGGTGCACAAGGCGTCGGTGATCGAGGACATCCGCCGCTGCGTGGTGTGGCTGCACGCCCAGGCCGTCACCGCCGGGCCGACGCCGACCTGACCAGCGCATCGCCGCGTTGGGTACGAAGACCCATCTGACCAACCTTGTCGAACTATCCTGCGGCATGGAAGGCGTGCTCGCCGAGGCCGCGCGGGTCGCCTCCGGCCACTGCGTCATGACCTGCGCTGACGGCGCGGACGGTGCACCACACGCCGGGGCTTGCCAGGAACTGGCACCGTGACTGGAAGAATTCAGCACAACCACTGCCACAAGAAACGACGTGGCTGCGGTTGCTAACACAAGACGCCACATCGACCTCATCCGCATCGCTACGTACATCGCCGGACTCCTCTCATCGCAGGCCGCCTGGCGATTCCTTACCCGTAAGGTCACTTCGGGCCACAGCCAGGACGCATCCAGGGTGCGCAACCTCCTCTTGCTCGTGCGGTTCCTGACGACTGATCTACAACGCCGCCAACAGCGGTTGCGGGTACTCATTCGCTCCTGTCAAGAACTGCTCGTGTCGCGCGGCCGCCGGGACGATAGTCGACATGAGGAGTCCCCAGACAGGAGCGGACGAGATGTCAGGACGCCGAGGTCGGTCACTGTCGACGGTAGCGACCGGTCTTGTGGAATGCGGACCGACCGCGGTGTACCTGTGGCTTCTGCGCACGACACGTATGGCCAACCCTGATCCCGCCATCCATACCCAGTCACGCTTCGGCAGACTGCTCGGCCGCGACGGCACCTTCGTCAGCCACGTCGAGGCCGGCCGCCGCATGATTCCCCGTGAGCTCCATGACCGATGGTTTCAGCTCATCGGATTAGACATCGCCCGGCTGCAAGATTACTACCTGGTCTTCGTCGATCCTGGTGCTCGATCACCGCTGTGGTTCGCTCTCCCCGAACACACGCACGAACAGGCCAACTTCGACCTGGTTGATCAAGCCCTGGAAGGAGAGACCCTGACCCCTGACCAGTGGGCGAGAGCGTGCACCGCTGCGGCCACGCTGCAACTGCCCAGGACAGTGCGTCGGTTGTGCCGACACGCAGCCGACGCGGCGGCAGTAACTTTCCCCGGGGGGCATTGGCCCATTGTGCGCGCGATGTTGCAACTACCCTGGCCGATCGTTGCCGATGCGGCGCGCGACTCGATCGACTCGATGCCCATGCGCGGGTACCGTGCGATCGCTGCTCTCGCCGCGTTGGACGGGTCCTTGTCGGGGCCGATACTGCGCGACCTCTTCCGTCACGTGCCGGATCCCTGGATGGAACGGAGCCTGGCAGAAGCGATGCGCCGCCTGGTTGGCCGTGGTGAGGTCACCACGGTGTCGGACGATCCCACGGGATTACAGCACTCGCTCGTTGACGGTTTGGCGGAGGCCGGGTCGTGGGCAGGGCGGGTGGAGCTGGCCAATCTCGCCTGGGCATTGGGTCCGATGCCTGCTCACCTACAGCGGCGACTGACCGAGGATGCGAATGCCGATGTGCGTCTCGTCGCGAATCCCGGACCCGGCGACGCCGCACAAGCGGCGGTCCTGACATTGCGTGAGCAGGCGATCGGCCCCACGCTGGACAAGATGTACGGCTCGCCAATCGAGGACCCGCTGGCCAACCGGCTCGTCGGCGTGATGATGGCGGGACGGAGCTGGCGGTCGAAGACCCACGCCGCGAAGGCGCTCGCGCTCAGCCCGTACCATGCTCGGGTCGCTGAAGTGCTCGTCTCACTCACCGTGGCGCTCGATGTCCAGGTCCGTCGGGCAGCCACGCAAGCCCTCGAAAGGTTCTCCACCACTCCCGATCTCGTGGCGAGCCTGACGACAACGGCTTTGGGAGACGCTGATCCGGATGTTCGAGGACGCGCCACGTGGTCGCTGATATATCACCGAGATGCCCTCACGGAGCAATTCCTGGACGCCGTCATCCAGGACCCGGACCCAGCGGTACGCCGATGCGCCGTCGATCTTGCCGCCGCTGCGGGTCACATGGTGCCAGTACGAACTGCGACAGCCGATCCCGATCCCGCCGTAGCCCGTAACGCTCAAATACTGTGCACCCGCCACAAGTGAACGCGCTGACAGATCCAGTTCACCCGGCATGGAACCGTGCTGAAGGCTGTCACGGTGGTGGCGGTGGGGGCGTCGTCCCGGTGCGACGGTGAGTAGAACACCGGGGCGTGCGTCTCCGGCGATCGAACCCAGCCACTGCGCGGCGAGCCCGCGTCCCAGATAAAAATCCATCTTCGTTGACATGTCAATGACTTCCTTTCGGTACGGGCTGTCGGCTGTCGGCTGCCAAGCCACAGCTATTCGGCCGCATCGTGGCTGCGAAACTGCTTCGGGGCCACGGCGGACGAGTCCGGCGCGAATGGCGAGTAGGGTATTGGCTGGCCATCGTCATTGTCCCAGGCGCGTTCCTCGGCGCGGCGAAGCGCGTAGAGGAGCACGATCACTGGTGTCCACGGTCCGGGCAGCAGTATGGCGACGATAGTCCGGAGAAGGCGGCGTCTCCTGTCATGCATGGAGCGGTTGTCCTTTCTGTTGATATGTCGAACTGTTGAGGTCAAAGTCGCGTGCTCCGCACTGGAAAGCAGGGCGTTCATAGACCGGGCCTGGCCTGATCGCTGGCTTGGCTCACTGCGAAGGGACAGCGCCACCAGTGGTGGGAGATGTCGCTGCCGGGCGACGCGGCGCCGTCGTGTACCGGTAGAGCGACCGCTGGTGGCGCCGCGGGATTGCTGAGCCATTGCGCGAAGTTCGGTGGCCCGCACCGCAGCGGCGGGCGGGGATCCTCGGGATCGAGGTAATGCCAGATGGAACCCCCGCCTGCCGTCAGGTAGATGCCGCGAGCAGCCGCGCTGCCCGTCGCCACGCCCGTTTCCCTGGCTGTGTCTGCGTCGGTGTCTGCGGGTTTTCCTCCGTCGGCTGAGTCTTCGATGCTGTCGGCGAAGGTCAGGACCCAGTCGTTGCAGTGACTGGTGTTCCACGGCCACGGCCAGCCGTAACGGGCTCGGTGCGCCGCACCGAGCCCGTTGACAGCCCACGTGAACAGGAGCTGATCGACCGCCTCGCGATAGGCGTTGTGTGTCCTGGCGGTGAGAGCGGCGTGGCCATACCAATCTTTGAGCAGGGCGTCGGGATGGCAGCCGAATTGCAGCGATCCGATCCACTCCGCGTCCGTGCCGGTGCCGACGTAGAAGTCGCTGCGCGTACCCATGTAGTCTCCTCGACTCAATGCGGCTGTCGTATTTGTACGGTGCAGCTAGGGGGCGGGCGGGTCGCGGCGTATGTCACCACGGCGAACCCGCATGCGCATGGGTTCGACGGCCACTCGGCGGTCAGTCTTGAGCGCTGAGGGCGTATCGCTTCGGGCTGTCCTGGGTGCGGACCAGGATGCCCTTCTCGACCAGCCGGATGCAGGCGTTGGCGACGGCTCCGCTGGAGCGCTGCAGCTTGGTGCCGATCGCGCTGGGGCCGAAGGTGAAGGGGTTTCTACCCGCACAGGGACCGCCGGTTACCGCTCATACCCTGGTCAAATTCGATCACAATTACGCCAGTAGTAAGCCCCACTGCGAGCGAGTTAGCCACCTGGGCTGCCGTCCATGCGGAATGATGAACAGGAACTGTCAGTGCGCATGTCCCGTCCTCGGGACCCCACAGTTCCACCGTGCCACGGTTGTAGCCGAGGGCAGACCAGCTGAGTCAGGGACGGCGCGCCAGTAGTTCGTCGAAGAAGCGGTTGGCGGCCGGGAAGATCGCGGCATGCTCGTGTCCCACGCCCGGCACGGTTTCGAATGCTGGTTCGACGCCGTGGTCGATCAGGTTGTCGCGCAACTGAGCGATTCCCGCGACTCGCGAGCCACCCGTCAGCGGGTGCGGCTGGTCGTCGTGGTCTCCGACGAACAGGAGGACGGGCACGGTACGCAGGGCAGCCAGGTCCAGGTCGATGCCGAACCGCTTGGCAAGGTCGGCGGTTCCCGCAGGCCACGGAATGGTCTGGTCGAGCAGAGTGATGCGACCGGGTGCTCCGACGCTAACTCCGGCCAGCCGATCCGGGTGCAGATACAGGAACCGGTGGGCGAACTGGCCACCGCCGGAGAAGCCGTGCAGGTAGAACCGGTCGATCGCGACGGGCCAACGAGCACCGACCTCGGCGACCATGTCCAGCAGGAGGAGATCGAAGCGGATGCCCCCGTAGTCGAGGGTCTTGTAGTTGTCCACGTCGTCCGGATCGCGGATACCCGCCGGAAACAGCGGGGCGACGACGACGCACTGGTGCCTGTCGGCCAGGTCTGCGAAACCCTCCCGATAGGACTCCGGGGCTCGCTCGGTGCCGTGGATGGACACCACAAGCGGATGCGAACGGCTGATGTCGATGTCGTGGGGTACATACAGGCAGTAGCTGAACCGCTGGTCGGCCTGGCAGGCGAACGAAGGGGTCCGGCCGGTCAGAAGGTCGATGTAAGGATGCCCCGATGCTTTCAGCTGGGCAAGTGTGATCATGGCGTACTCCGCAGGCGAGGGCGCCGACGAGGGCGCAACAGTCACATCGGCCATCTCGCAGTCAACCCGCAGGACCGCAGCACCCGCGATTGTGTGGGATATCTACCGAGCAGGATCCAGGGTCGACGGTTTTCGACGGATCAGGGCCTGTACCGCGCGAAATCGACGTGGCACACCGGTACGCCCACGCGGAGGGCAAGGTCGAGGACGTTGCCGAAACCGAACAGGAAGGTGAGGCCAACGACGACACCCGTGATCACGGTGACCGCCAGGACGACCGGAGCGGCGCTTGGCGCCGTCGCCGCGCTGATCGTGTTCTTCAGTGCAAGCCACCGACTACGGTGCGGCGCAAAGCGGCGGTCGTCATGGCCGAGGCCGCGCGAGAGCGGTCAGTGGCTGCCGCTGACCCCGTCGCAGCGTAGCGGTC
The DNA here is from genome assembly GCA_036500685.1 of Pseudonocardiaceae bacterium. Lineage (GTDB taxonomy): Bacteria > Actinomycetota > Actinomycetes > Mycobacteriales > Pseudonocardiaceae > CAJCJE01. The sequence goes on from DASYBO010000754.1 coordinate 6,416, forward strand.
TGCGGACCGGAGTCGCAGCGTCCGCACACCTGGGATTGTCAGTTCACTGTCTGGTGCAGCTTCGGCCCGGCCTTCCCCCTGTTTCACACCACGGACAAGGCCGGGTTTTCGGCAGGGGCGGGCCTGCGGTCGAAAAGGGCGGCTGCTGTCGATTCCGATTGCCAATCTTTCGTCGGATTTCGAATCCTCTGGTAACAGTTGGAAAAATCAGCACTAAGTGACCGGAAAATTACTGTTTGCCTGTGTGTCTCCTGTGAGGTTGCTCGTCATCATCACGCCGCCTGAACGTCGTCCGTCGGTCATGTACCGGACGCAGGATCGCCACGTCACTCGGGGGCTGACGGTGACATGAGTGCATGAACGGGAGACCCCGTGGCATCAGCACGATTCCAGATCGTCTCGCCGTCGAGCCGTGCCAAAACGGTGGACGATCGTCCGAATCCGAGCGTTATTTGGCGATTCATGTCGGGCAACAACCGCAATCTCGGTCATGCGGTAAGGGATTTTCCGGATGTGGATTCCTGCGTTGCCGAGGTGCGCGAACTCCGGCATGGAGTGACCGCGGCCGCCTGTGTGATCATCCGTGCCGACGAACGGAACTGGGCCTGGCGCGTACGGGTCGACGACGTCGACTACGCGGAGTCCAGCCGCCGTTACAACCGGCGAATCCAGGCGGAACACGCCTGTGCTTCCTTTGTCAGACAAGTAGTTACCGCCGCCGGGATCTACCTGATTCAGCGCCGCGATCTGTACGCGGAACTCGATGAAGTCGTCAGCCAGGGATCATGACGTGGCCGACATCCGGTTCGTGATCCTCTCGTTCCCGCCGTCATTGGACCCCGCCGCGCTCGGTTTCCCGCCGTCCGGCGATGAACCCGAGGATGCCGATGTCGACGGCTGGTCGTACGCGTGGCGACTGGTCGCAGGCAACAACCGCAGGCTGGGGCACAGCGTGCACAGCCAGATCTCGCGGACCGGGGTCGTGGACGCGATCGCCCGGGTGCGCGCCGGACTTGACCAGCTCGTGCCGCGCGTGCTGGCCGAGGAGTCCACCGGACTCTGGACGTGGTGCGCCGAACTGGACGGTGTGCCGGTGGCGACCTGTTCGCATGACTACGAGCGGGCGCGGGACGGCTACGCAGGATTCGACAAGTTCCGCGACGCGGTGGGCCGCGCGCAACTCGCCGAGGGTGCGCTGATCTTGCGCGACCTGCGTAGCCGTGACTTGCGCGGCTCAGTATCCGTCGGCGTTGGCGCGGGAGAGTCGAAGCGATGAGCACCGACCCGGCGCGGCGCGTGCTCAAGGCGCGAGCGGGAGGCGTCGACCTGGTGTTTCGCGCGGTGGCTCGGTCCGGCGGCCTACTCGTGCTGGCGATCATGACGCTGGTCGGCGCGTTCCTCGCCATCCGGGCGTCGAGCGCCCTGCACGTGGCCGGCTTCGCCTTCCTCACCACGCAGGACTGGAACCCGGACGGCGGCGGGTTCGGCATCGCCGCCATCATCGTCGGTACCGTGCTGATCGCACTGGTGGCGATCGTGGTCGCGGTGCCGCTGGCGCTCGGCGCGGCGCTCTACATCTCCGAATACGCGCCGCGCTCGCTGCAACGGACCCTGGTCACGGTCGTCGACCTGATGGCCGCCGTGCCGTCCGTGGTCTACGGGCTGTGGGGCGCGTTCTTCCTGCAATGGAAGATCATCAGCCTGTCCAGGTGGATCAGCGACTGGTTCGGCTGGATCCCACTGTTTCGAGTGGACGGTGTGCAGCCACACGATCCCTTGGCCAGTCCGACGGTCTACACGGCGTCGACGTTCATCGCCGGGGTGGTGGTCGCGCTGATGGTGGCGCCGATCGCCAGCTCGATCATGCGCGAGGCCTTCGGCCAGGCACCGATCGGCGAGCGGGAAGGCGCCTACGCGCTGGGCGCCAGCCGGTGGGGGATGATCCGGTCGGTGGTGCTGCCCTTCGGCCGCGGCGCCATGATCGGCGGCATCATGCTCGGCCTCGGCCGTGCACTCGGCGAGACGATCGCCGTGCTGATGATCATTTCTCCGGTTTTCCGGATCCAGCCGCACATTCTCCAGCACGGCACCAGTTCGGTGTCCGCGCTGATCGCGTTGCGCTTCGGCGAGGCCAGCCCGTTCGCGATCAGCGCGCTCATGGCGGCCGGCTTGGCGTTGTTCGCGCTCACTCTGCTGGTCAACTTCGGCGCCGCTGCCGTGGTGGCGCGTTCGCGCTCCGGCGCGGTGAGTGAGGCGTGACAGCATGACAGCGGTCACGGAATCCACCCGTACGGTCCTCCCTGATCGAGACAAGCCCGCCGCACGGCAGGTCCGGCGACAGCTCGGCGGGGTCCGCGCCACGGACGTGCTCGCGCTGTTCGGTGCGCTGGCGGGCGCACTGGCCACCACCGGTCTGCTGTGGACGGAACTGTCCCCGTTCAGCGGAGTGCTCGGCTATGTCGTCACCAGCTGGCTGTTGTTCGTGGTCCTCTACGCCATACTGCTGTCCTTCGACGAGAACCGGCCCGCGGTGCGCGCCCGGGTCGCATCGGCGGTCATTCATTCGCTCGCGCTGCTGCTGGTCGGCGCGCTGGTGTTCGTCATCATCTACACCGTCAGCCGGGGCTGGCGGGCGCTCGTGCACGCCAACTTCTACACGCAGGACATGCGCGACGCCGGCCCACTGGACCCGATCACCGTCGGCGGGATCAAACACGCCATCATCGGCACGCTCATCGAGATCACCATCACCCTGATCATCGCGGTACCGCTCGGCGTGCTCGGCGCTGTGTTCCTGCACCAGGTGCCCGGCCGATTCAGCCGGTTCGTGCGCACGGTGGTCGAGGCGATGACCGCGCTGCCGGACATCATGGCCGGGCTGTTCATCTACGCCACGTTGATCCTGACGTTCGGTCTGGACACCTCCGGCCTCGCCGCGTCCTGCGCCCTCGCGGTGACCATCCTGCCGATCATCATCCGGACCGGCGACGTGGTGCTCCGCCTGGTGCCGGGCGGCCTGACCGAGGCGTCCTACGCGCTGGGGTCCGGACAGTGGCGCACGGTGTGGCACGTGCTGCTGCCCACCGCCCGCTCCGGCCTGGTGACCGCCGTGATCCTGGGCACCGCGCGGGCGATCGGCGAGACCAGCCCGGTGCTGCTGACGGCCGGGTTCACCGCCGACCTCAACCTCGACCCGGTGCACGGCCCGATGGTGTCCCTGCCGCTGGAGGCATACCAGATGGTGCAGTCGCCGGAACCGGCCATGATCGCCCGCGGCTTCGGCACCGCGGCCATCCTGCTGCTCCTGGTGGTCGTGTTGTTCACGCTCGCCCGGCTGATCGGCGGGCGCGGCGCCGGGCAGCTCACCGCGGGCCAGCGCCGTCGCCGGGCCAGGTCCTCGCTGGGTGACCTGCGCCGCTTCGCCGCCCGATCCTCCGATATCGCCACTGTCCAGGACGAGCAGGGAGATCCCGCCCGATGACGGCATGCCGCTCCATCCGACGCAGGCGCTGGGCCGCGCTCGGCACCGCATTGCTCGCCCTGCTGCTCACCGCCCCGCCGGCCGCCGCCGCTGCGTACGTGCCGATCTCCGGCGCCGGCTCGACGTGGTCGTTCAACGCGCTCGACGCCTGGCGCCGCAATGTCGTCCAATATGGACTGGACGTGTCCTACAAGGGCGTCGGCTCGACCACGGGGCGCAACGAGTTCAAGGACGGCACGGTCGACTTCGCCGCATCGGACATTCCGTACGGCGTGCAGGACGGCAACAACTACGATCCGCCCCCGGCGCGCGGCTTCGCCTACATGCCGGACACCGCCGGTGGCACGACGTTCATGTACAACCTGAACATCGGCGGCCAACGGGTCACCAACCTGCGGCTGTCCGGGGCGGTGATCGCCGGGATCTTCACCGGGGTCATCACGCGGTGGAACGATCCGGCCATCGCGCGGGACAACCCCGGGCTGACCATGCCCGCGATCCAGATCATCCCGGTGGTGCGCTCGGACGGTTCCGGGGCCACCGCCCAGTTCACCCAGTGGATGCTGGCCACCCAGCCCTCGTACTGGAACGGCTACTGCGCCAAGGTCGGCCGCAGTCCGTGCACCCAGACCTCGGCCTATCCGGTACTGGCCAATTCGGCGATGGTTGCCCAAGCCGGCGACCTGGGCGTGTCCGGCTACGTCAGCCAGCAACAGGCCGTGGGCGCCATCGGCTACGTCGAGTACTCCTACGCGATCGAGACCGGTTTCCCGGTGGCCAAGATGCTCAACCCGGCCGGCTACTACACCGAACCGACCGCAGGGCATGTCGCGGTGTCGTTGCTGAAAGCCCAGATAAACATGGATGCCAGCAACCCCAACACCTACCTGACGCAGAACCTGTCCCAGGTCTACGTCAATCCCGACCCGCGCAGCTACCCGCTGTCCAGCTACTCGTACATGATCCTGCCGACGACCAGCGCGAACGGTCTCGGTCCCGACAAGGGGAACACGCTCGGCGACTTCGGCAAATACCTGCTGTGCCAGGGCCAGAACCAGGTGGACGCGCTGGGCTATTCGGCACTGCCGATCAACCTGGTGCAGGCCGGTTTCGACCAGCTGCGCAGGATACCCGGCGCGACCATCCCGAACATCAACATCGCCACCTGCAACAATCCCACCTTCTCCGCCAACGGCACCAACACTCTCGCGACGACCGACCCGTACCCGGCCGCGTGTGACCACATCGGAGCGACGCAGTGCACGACCGGCACCGGCGGAGCGCGCAACCAGCCCACCGCGGGCAAGCCCGGTACGACAGGTGGCGCGGGGGGTAACGGTAGCGGCGGATCCAGTCGCACCGGCGCGGGCGGCAGTGCCGCCGGGGCGAACGGCAGTGCGGCGGCGAGCAGTTCGGCCGCTGCCTACTGCGACCCGGACACCGGTTGCGCGGCGAGCGGGTCCGGCGCCGGCGCGGCGGCAGCGCTGGCCAGCGCGGTGCCGTTGGCCTCGGCGAACAGCCTTGGCGACGGCCTACAGGTCGCGCTGATGGTGGTGGCGGCGCTGCTGCTGGTCGCGATCGTGCTGACGCCACCGCTGATCTCTCAACTGATCACCCGCCGCCGCGCCCGGCGAGGAGACGTCCGATGAACAGACACAAGGCGCTGCGTCTGCTGGCCGTGGTGGCGGCGCTGGCCGCGGTCACCGCGGGACCGGCCGCGGCGGCCGGCGGTGTCGACCAGATCACCGGAAACGGCCAGACCGACTCGGCGGTCACCGCGTCCTGGGCGCAGGGGGTGCTCGCTGCCGACAACACCACGGTCGCCCAACCACGCGACGCCACCAGCGACCTGTCCTTCATGTATCCGGACTTCCAGAACCTCAAGGTCACGGTCAGCCAGACCCAGAACCTGGTGCACCAGTCGATCGACGTGAGCTGGACCGGGTTCCCGCAGAACGAGTCGCTGTCCAATTCACCCAACTTCCTCCAGATCATGCAGTGCTACGGCGACGCGAGCACCGGACCCCTGCCGGAGGACTGCGAGTTCGGCACCGCACACGGGCTGCCCTCCCAATGGGCCAGCGGCAGCGGAGCATCGGGCGGGCGCGGCGGTGCCAGTTGCCCTGGCGCGACACCGAGCACGGCCAACCCACCCGGCGACGGATCCGGTTGCGACACCAGGGAACCCCTCGCCCCGTCACACGTCGATCCGAACAACAGCACCCAGTACGACGTGCCGTTCGTGCCGGTCGACACGACCCGCGCGCTCTACGGCGACCCGGCGCACGGCGGCCAGCTCAACGAGTTCTTCGACCAGTACAACAGCAACGAGGTGCAGGAGGCGGACACCAAGTCCGACGGCACCGGGCAGTACTTCTTCCAGACGCTGACCGCGAAGGAAGCGTCCGGCCTCGGCTGCGGAAAGCTGGAGACCACCGGCCAGCCGCGCGACTGCTGGCTGGTGATCGTGCCACGCGGGCAGTTCTCCCCCAACGGCTACCAACGGTCGAGTCATTTCTCCAGCCCGACCAACTGGCCGCTCGGCTCCCCGCTGGGCGCGTCCAACTGGGCGCAGCGCATCCAGATCCACCTCGGTTTCGCGCCGCTGACCCCGAACTGCACGATCGGTGCCGCGCAGGAACGCGAGACGGTCGGCACCGAACTCGTGGCGCACGCGATGTTCTCCTGGCAGTTGGCGCTCAACGCCAAGGCCGACTGCAAGACGATCTACGGTTACTCGGCCGTCCCGGAGCCGACCAACACCGCGCAGCTCAACGATTCGGGTGGCGCCGGACTGGCGTTCACCACGATCCCGGTCGGCGGCGAGGCAACCCGCTACGGTAGTCCGTCCAGCGGCACCGGTCCTCCGTTGGTGTACGCGCCGGTCGCGGTCTCGGCGATCACCGTCGGTTTCAACGTGGCACTTCCCGGCACCGGCGGCTTCGACCCGAACCCGGTCAAGCTGACGCCCCGGCTGCTGGCCAAGGCACTGACCCAGTCGTACAAGAACGACCTGCCCGAATACGCCGGTGGCGACACCGCGCCGGACTGGGCCAAGAACAATCCCGGCAACATCGGCAACGACCCGGAGTTCACCAAGCTGAACCCGGGCGTGACCGAACCCTGGGGCAGTCCGGTCGCGCCGCTGCTGACCGAGGACCATTCCGCGGTCAACCAACAGGTCTGGGCCTGGATTCTGGCCGACCCCGCGGCGCGCGCCTGGCTCGACGGCACCCCGGACGAGTACGGGATGAAGGTCAATCCGACCTACACGGCACTCAAGCTCGGCACCCCGCCCGCTGCCGACTCGTTTCCCCGGGCCGACACCAAATGCGTCAACCTGAACGAACCCGGCGAGGGCAGCACGCTGCGCTGCTCGCTGGACCTGTTGCCCTATGTGAACAGTCTCGATGACGGGGCGGCGCATGTGCGGGCCGCGGACAATCCGGAGGGCCAGGACTGGGATCCCACGGCCGTCAATCCCACCACCGGACAGGCCGGCTGGTGGGGCAAGGGCGGCATCGAACCCTCCTACGCCACGTTCATGTGGACGGTCACCGATTCGTCGAGCGTGGCCAACTACGGCTTGGTGCCCGCGCAACTGTGCGCCGCGGACGGAACCGGCTGCGTCAGCCCGGACACGGCGTCCGTGACCAGCGCGCTGGCCACCGCCAAACCGGACGGCACCGGCCTGCTGCACATCGACCCAGCCACACCCGGCAGTGGTGGCTATCCGTTGGTGGACGTCACCTACGCCGCGGTGCGCACCGACCAGTCCCCGGCCGCCCTGACCGACTTCGCCACCCTGCTGGAATACGCGGCGGGCCCAGGGCAGGCCGCGGGTGTCGGCCCTGGCCAGCTCCCGCACGGCTACCTGCCACTGCCCGACGACCTGCGCACTCAGGCGAACGGCGTGGTGGCGACCCTGCGCGCGGACGCCAATCCCACGCTGAGCAATTCCCCGGTCGGCGGTAACGGGTCGGCAGCCGGTAACGGGTCGAACTCGTCCTTTGACAATCCGTCAGCCAATAATGGCAGTGGAAATACCGTAGCGGGAAACTCCGGAACAGTATCCGGGAAATCCGGTGGCGGACCGGGCACGGTGAGTACTGGCAAACCGGCCGAGCTGGCCGCGCATTACACGCCCAGTAATGCGCTCGGTGCGCTCCGCTGGATGCCCCTCGCGGTCACGGCCACC
>DASYBO010000755.1:0-1900 GCA_036500685.1 Pseudonocardiaceae bacterium
AGTCCACCTACGGCTTCTCCGCCCAGACCGTGCTGATCATCCTCGGTGTCGTGGTGCTGGTCGCGCTGGTGGTCGCGTTCGCCTTCGACAAGGGCAAGCAACCCGAGGACAACGAGATCCGGCTGACCGGCGGCAACTACCCGATTCCACCGATAGACCTGGTGGTGCCGGCGAAACCCACACCGCGACGACCATCAGCGGCCCGGCGTCGCGCCGCGGAACGCGCGGCCGCCGAAGCCGCCGTTACGGCAGGCTCGAGCGCAGGAAAGGAGACCGGCGATGGGGATATTTGATCCCGTCAAGGGCTTCGGGGTCACCTTCTCGACGATGTTCAAGCGGGTGGTCACCGAGCAGTACCCGGAGGATTTCCGGGCCACCGCGCCGCGCTACCACGGCCGGCACCAGCTCAACCGGCACCCGGACGGACTGGAGAAGTGCGTCGGCTGCGAGCTGTGCGCCTGGGCCTGCCCGGCCGACGCGATCTTCGTCGAGGGCGGCAACAACACCGAGGAAGCCCGGTTCTCGCCCGGTGAACGCTACGGCCTTGACTACCAGATCAACTACCTGCGCTGCATCGGCTGCGGCCTGTGCGTCGAGGCCTGCCCGACCCGGTCGCTGACCATGACCAACTTCTACGAGTTGGCCGATGACAACCGGCAGGACCTGATCTACACCAAGGAACAGCTGATGGCGCCGCTGCTGCCCGGCATGGAGGAGCCGCCGCACCCGATGCGCCTTGGTAATGACGAGAAGGACTACTACGTCCAAGGTCCCGAGCTGGCCAAGAAGCAGGCCGCTGCCGAGGGGGCCGGCAAGTGATGATGCACGAAGCGGTGCTGTTCGCGCAGGCCGCGAGCGACACGGTCAACAAGGTCGGCGCCGGCGAGACCATCATCTTCTGGATCCTCGGCCCGATCGCCCTCGCAGGCGCGCTGGGCATGCTGTTCTCCCGCAACGCGGTGCACTCCGCGCTGTGGCTGGTGCTGACCATGTTCAGCCTCGGTGTGTTCTACATGATCGAGCAGGCGCCGTTCCTGGGCTTCGTGCAGATCATCGTCTACACCGGCGCGATCATGATGCTGTTCCTGTTCGTGCTGATGATGGTCGGCAGGGAGTCCTCGGATTCGGTCGTCGAGGTGCTGCGCGGCCAGCGGCTGTGGGCCGGCATCCTCGGCGTCGGCGTTGCAGGCCTGTTCATCGGCATCGTGTCCCAGTCCCTTGTGGACGTCACGTCGTCGAACCTCAACGGCCCCAACAGCACCAACGGCGGCAACGTGGCCAACATCGGCCGCTCGCTGTTCACGGACTTCCTGTTCCCGTTCGAACTGACCTCGGCGCTGCTGATCACCGCTGCCGTCGGCGCGATGGTGCTGGCCTACACCGGCAGGGCCGACAAGAGCGGTCGCAAGACCCAGCGGGAACTGGTGGCCATGCGCTTCCGAGGCGAGTACTCCCGCCCGTCGCCGCTGCCCGGCCCCGGCGTTTTCGCCACCGCCAACTCGGTGGCCACCCCGGCCCTGCTGCCGGACGGTTCGGTCGCGCCGGAGTCGCTGTCCGATCTGATCGACTCGGTTCCGGTCGAGGAGTTCGCGCACGACCTCGAAGAGTCGGCCGGCATCCAGCACCACGCCGACGCGCACGCGCTGACCGGGTCCTCGGAAGCGGGCTCGGACGAGGAGGTTTCCCACCCATGACCCCGACTTACTATCTGCTGCTCTCCGCGCTGCTGTTCAGCATCGGGGCGGTCGGCGTGCTGGTTCGGCGCAACGCCATCGTGGTGTTCATGTGCATCGAGCTGATGCTCAACGCGGTGAACCTGACCCTGGTCACCTTCGCCCGGATCAACGGTTCGCTCTCCGGCCAGATCATGGCGTTCTTCGTGATGGTCGTCGCGGCCGCC
>DASYBO010000756.1:0-1824 GCA_036500685.1 Pseudonocardiaceae bacterium
CCTGCGACAAGTCGGCCGAGCCGTCGGCACGCGGCGGTGTGCCGACGCACACGAAATGAACGTCGCCGAAGGCCGCGGCACGTCGATAGGAGGTGGTGAAGGAAAGCCGGCCAGACCGCAGTCCCCGGCGCACCAGCTCGGCGAGCCGCGGCTCGTGGATCGCCAGGCGGCCGACGTTCAGCTCCCCGATCAGCCGGGCGTCGGTGTCGACGCCGAGGACATGGAAACCTGCCTCCGCCAGGCAGGCGGCGTGCACCAGCCCGAGATAGCCGGTGCCGAGGACGGTGAGCCGGGGGTCGCGGTCCATCGCGGTCAGGCGGCCGGGTGCAGGATGACCTTGGTGTAGCCGTCGCTACCGCAGGTGTTGGTCGTGGTGATCTTGATGATCGCGTCCTTCGGGTTCTCGATCCGCGGACCTGGAACCTCGTCGACGGCGACGTTGTAGGCGTCCTTGTAGACGACAGCCTTCATGATCCCTCCGTAACCTCATCGGCTTTTCGGTCGGCTCACTGCGTTTGGCCGGCTACCCGATGCCACCGCCGCGAAACGACCCTCGTGGGGTCACAGGCGGCGAAAGTCGTCGTTTGGCTCCGCGACCAGTGGTAAGGGTGGCACCTGGGAGCGTTCGGACGGGGGGAAGAGGCGACGGCATGGATCTCGGTTTCATCAGGTCTTTGTACGACAATCCGCCTGGCGAGGGCGGCTATGGCTATGTCTCTGTCTACCTGGACACGTCACCGTCGGCGGAAAGTGTCGCCAGGCTGGCCATACGCTGGCGGTCAGCGCGTGAGCAACTGGCCGAAGCGGGTGCTGACGCCGCGACGCTGGACGCCGCGGCAGAGGTCGTGACCGAGCGGGCGCGCGAGGCCCATGGCCTGGCGGTCTTCGCCCGCGGTGGAGCGGTCCGGCTGGCGAGCACCCTGCCGCGGCCGCCAGCACGTGACATCAGCAGCTTCGCGCCGCTGCCGCGCGTCATGCCGTTGCTCACGCAGATACCGCCGCACGTGCCGCACGTGCGGGTCGGTGCCGACAGGACTGGCGGCGTGGTGGTCGCCGTCTCGGACACCGGGCCGGCGATGCGGGATGACGTCCGCGGCGAGTCGTGGCCCATCCACAAGGTCTCCGCGGGCGGCTGGTCGCAAGCGCGTTACCAGCGATCCGCCGAGGAGACATGGGCTGACAACGCCAAGCGGATCGCCGAGGCCGCCGCGATCGCGGCTGACCAGGTCCATGCGGAGTTCGTCGTCATCGGCGGGGACGTCAGGGAACGGTCGATGGTGCTCGACTCTCTGCCCAAGCGGCTGCGCGAGTCGGCGGTGATCGTCGACCGGGAAGTGGCCCCGGATTCGGCGGCGTTCACCGCGACCGCGCAGGGTGAGATCGCCAGGCGTCGGGATGCCGCGACCCGCGCCCGGGTCGAGGAATTGCGCGTGCGCATGAGCGCCAAGGACCGGCAGTCGCGCCGCGCGGCCGAAGGCCTCGGCGACACGCTCACGGCGCTGCGCGACGCCTTGGCGTCGGAACTCCTCCTCGCTGACGACCCGGCCCCGGACACGGCGGTGTGGATCGGCCCGGACATGGCCGACGCCGCCGCCGCGGAGGAGCAACTGACCGAGCGGGGTATCACGCCGCTCGGTCAAGACCGGGCCGAGGAGGTGCTGGCCAGGGCCGCGGCCGGCACGGACGCCAGCCTGTTCTTCATCCCGGCGGACGCGGGCCGACCGCGCGACGGGGTCGCCGTGTTGCTACGGGCACCACTCGCCGCAGTCGGGTAGCCGTCCGCATCGCGACTCACCGGCTGTTCGGTCAGCTCGCTGCGCATGG
>DASYBO010000757.1:0-3470 GCA_036500685.1 Pseudonocardiaceae bacterium
TTTCAACTCAACCCCCACCCCCCGCCCTTCCCAAGGGGGCGGCCCCTGGGCCAGTCTATCGGCCGATGGCGAAAAGTCGATCATGATGCGCCCAGCCTGTGGACAATTGAGAGGCATGTGGACAACGATCGACTGTCGCCCACGCGTGTGCTAAAGGCCACGCGAGAGGCCCGGTCGAGAGCCCCGGATCCGGTCGAGGCCGTGAGCCTCGAAGGTCAGGCGCGGGCACGGCCCACCGGAACGACGGGCAGTTCGGCCGGGGCGCTGGCCGGGTCGGGCGGGCTGAGGTGGTAGGCGTCGGACTTGGGCTGGGCCTCGGTGGCGTGTTGACGGGTGAGCGGGAGCTTCGCCCAGGTTTCCGCGTCGCTCGGCGTCGATACCTGGATACGTAATCCGTCGACGGCGGAGACGGCCAGTTCGGTCATGGCGAACGTCATCAGGCCGGCGTCGGGATGATTGAGCTTGCGGTAGCGGATCTCCGGACCGGCGACTTCGCGGCGAGACCACAGCTCGGCGAATTCCGGGCACAGATCGAGCAGCCTGCGGATGTCCTCCTCCCACTCCGGGTCGCCGACGTGGTTGGCGTACTCGGCGCGCAGGCGCGCCACCGTGAACGGGATCTCGTCCTCGTAGTTGAGGAAGTACTGGCGCGCGTTCGGTTCGGTGACGCAGCACCACAACGTGTTCTTGTGCACGCACGGCAGACTGTGCCAGTTCCAGAACAGGTGTTCGTGCGCCTCGTTGCTCGCGAGCAGGTCGAACCGGCCGTTGACCAGCGACGCCGGTAGCGGGTCCAGCGAGCGAAGAACGTCCAGGATCGGCTCCGGCACGATGCGGACCGAGCTGGGCAGCCGCTGCGGCGTGGCTTGGGCGAGACGGTAGAGATGCCAGCGTTCCGGGCCGTCCATGCGCAGGGTGCTGGCGACCGCGTCGAGCACCTGGACGCTCACGTTGATCGGTCGGCCCTGTTCGAGCCAGGTGTACCAGGTGACACCGACCCCCGCGAGCAGCGCGACCTCCTCCCGCCGCAGCCCGGCGGTACGCCTGCGCGGACCCGGCGGCAGGCCGACGTCCTCCGGGCGCACCCCGGCCCGGCGCGACTTGAGGAACGCGCCGAGTTCGGCTCGCCGTCGGCCCGTAGCGGCAGCCGTACCCCCGGTCAGCGTTTCAACGGTCACGACGCCAGTCTTACCGACGAGCCCGACATTTTCCGCTGGTTTGCCGAAGTCAGTTTGAAAAATATCGAACAGTCGTCAGGGTGGTGCTGCCGGTAACAGCATCACTGGGCTCTCCCGAGCCACGCCCGGCCGGCCACAGAGTGGCGTAATGACCACCACCGCACCGCCGCTCGCCGAGCGCGCCGCCACCGACCGACGGCCCGCTCTCATGCTCACGGTCCTGCTCATCGGCCAGTTCATGGCCATGCTCGACATCACCATCGTCAACGTCGCCATGCCGACCATGGGCACGGATCTGCACGCCTCCGGTGCCGCGCTGCAACTCATCGTGTCCGGCTACACCATCAGCTACGCCATGCTGCTCATCACCTGCGCGCGGCTCGGCGAGCTGCTCGGGCATCGCAGGCTGTTCTTGCTCGGCGTCCTGGGCTTCACCGCGAGCTCGCTGCTGTGCGGGCTCGCCCCGAACTCGCTCACGTTGATCATCGCGCGATTTGTGCAGGGCGCGGCAGCGGCGGTGATGATGCCGCAGATCATGAGCACCATCCAGAAGCAGTTCACCGGTACGGCGCGGACTCGAGCGCTGAGCGCGTACTCGGCGGTGATCGCGGTGGGCGCGGTCGCCGGTCAGATCGTGGGCGGCGTGCTGGTCAGCGCAGACATCCTCGGCACCGGCTGGCGGCCGGTGTTCCTGGTCAACGTGCCGGTCGGCATCGTGGTCGCGGCCCTCGTACCCCGACTGATGCCGGCCGACGGTCCGCGCGGCGCCCGCAAGCTCGACCTGCTGGGCCTGTCCATCGCCGTGCCGTCCGTGTTCCTGATCGTGCTGCCCCTCGTGCTCGGTCACCAGGACGGTTGGCCGGCTTGGTCGTTCCTGTGCATGGCGCTTGGCCTCGCGCTCGCGGCTCTGTTCGTCCGGGTGGAACGGCGAGTGGCCCGGCGCGGCGGTGATCCGCTGTTGAAGATCGACGTGCTGCGCATCCCCGGTGTCGCCACCGGTTTGGCCGCATTGTCGGCCGGGATCATCGCCTACGGCGGGTCACTGTTCACCATCGGTCTGCACCTCCAGTCGGGCCTTGGCGACAGCGCGTTGCGCGCCGGGCTCACCTTCGCCCCGACCGGTGTCGCGTTCGGACTGTGCAGCTTCTACTGGCGCCGTCTGCCGGATCGGGTGCACCACCTGTTGACCCCCATCGGTTTCACCATCGCCGCGCTCGCCTACGCGGCGGTCGCGTTCACGCTCGACACCGGGTCGAGCGGTGGCGCCAGGTTGCTGATCGAACTGGCCGTCCTCGGTTTCGGCATGGGCATCGGGTACAGCCCGTTGCTGATGAACTCACTCGTGCACGTGCCGACCCGGTCGGCGGCGGACGCCAGTGGACTGCTGACCACGACGGTGCAACTGGGCCAGGTGATCGCGGTCGCCACGTTCGGCAGCCTGTTCCTCACCCTCGCCGGTCAACGGGAGCCCGACGCGTCCGCGCACGCGGTCGCCACCACGTTGGAATGGCTCGCCGTACTTCTGTTGCTCGGCGCGCTGATCGCCGCACTGCTGGCCAGGACGATAGTTCGGGCCCGACGGGTCACCGGCTGAACCGATCGTCGAGCCAGTCGAAGGCGCGCTGGTGCCACACGGAGAGGGCGCCCTCGTGGCAGTGCTCCCCGGTTCCGTCGGCCTCGGCGAAGACGAACAGGTCCTTGGGGCAGGTCAGCTCGTCGAGCAGCTGCTGGGGCTGGCCCGCGAAGAACTGGTCGTTCTCGGCCTCCAACACCAGGGTCGGGCAGATGATCCGGTCGGCGGTACCCGTCATGGTGTAGGCCTTGCACAACTCGGCCAGTTCGGCGGGATCGGCGACGCCGAAGGTCCACCGCCCGTTGCGGATCGCCCAGCGGGCCTGGGTATTGGCCATCAGCGCACCGGCCGCGAGCGCGAGGTAGTCCTCTTCGAGGGTCGAGTCGTAGCCGCCGTGGTTGACGAAGGTGGGCCGGGGTTCGCCGGACGTGTCGGCGAGGAACAGGTAGCCGGGGAGGGTGCCTCCTGGTACGGGATGCGTACCAGCTGGGCGGGAATGTCAAGCAGGTCAGCGGCTTGCGCAAACGCTTGCTGAGAGGCTGCGCCGAGCCGACCCGGCGTCGTTGCAGCGCCTCGAAGGAGAAGGACTCATCATCGAACAGGAATCGCATGATTACCCCGGAGGATCCCGCCACCGGGTTGGCCGCCGCCGGGCTCGGCTGTCTGCTTGCGCTGCGGGAAAACGCGGATGGCCGGCATAGCTACGACATCCGCCAGGG
>DASYBO010000758.1:0-20481 GCA_036500685.1 Pseudonocardiaceae bacterium
GTCCCGATTCCAGCGGCTGGTCGCCAACCACGTCTTCACCATGAATCCGCCACTGCACGGTCCGATGCGCAACCTGTTCGCGAAGCAGTTCATGCCCGGCAACGTCGTGCGGTTCGCCCCGATCGCGGAAACGATCGTCAAGGAGCTTCTCGGCCAAGCCTGCGACCGAGGCGAGATCGACTACGTCGCCGAGTTCGCCAACGTACTGGCGGTCCGGTTCTGGGGCGAGCTCATCGGGCTGACCCCAGGCGAGGAAAGCACGCTCACCGCGATGTCCGAGCAGATCGCGCCTGCGTTCTTCCTGGGGCGCTCCGAGCAACAGACCGAAGCGGTCGAACGGATCGCGGGCGAGTACCTCACCCTGGTGTCCGGTGCGATCGACCGCACGCTGGCCGCCGGCACGCAGCCCTTCCTCGCGGAGATGGCCGCTGCCTTGGCATCAGCAGAGGTGGATGGGAAACCGGCACGGATCGGCCTGCTGCTCGGCGCCATCCTCATGGACGGCTTCCACACCATGGCGGTCGGCCTGGCCAACGTCAGTTACGCGCTGCTGGCCAACCGCGCGGCCCACGACCGCCTCCGCGCCGACCCGTCACTGGTTACCGCGGCCTTCTACGAAGGCGTTCGCCTGGAAACGGCCGCGACCTTCACCCAGCGCTACGCCCTGGACGACCTCGTACACCACGATGTCGCCATTCCCAGAGGCACCCCGATCACGATGCTGTGGTACGCAGGCAACCGGGATCCAGCGGCATTCGTACAGCCGGACAGCTATGACCTCGGACGCTCGATCGGTGGTGGCACCACGTTCGGCGGCGGCATCCACCTGTGTCCGGGCCGCAGTATCAGCAAACTCCTCGCCGAAATCGTGCTCACCGAGCTCATCCGCGCCGATGTCCTGGTGAGCCTGAGCGACTCGACGCCGCCCTGGCTGGCTGGCTCGAGCATGCATCAACTGGAGCGCATGCCGGTCTCCTTCACCAGGCTGTGAACGGTCCACCAGGAGCTCGGAACACCATGCCGCACATCAGGTTCGAGACACCCGACGGCGCCGTGCACGAAGTCTCGGTCGCGCCCAACACCACGATCAAGCAGGCCGCCCTCGACCACCTCGTCCCCGGCATCCTCGGAGAGTGCGGCGGGAACCTGGCCTGTGGTACCTGCCACGGTTATGTGGCCGAGCAATTCCTGGACCGACTCCCGCCGATCACCGGCGACGAGGAATTCATGCTCGACGGTGTCGCTGCGCCTCGCACGGCAGCCTCGCGCTTGACCTGCCAGCTCGTCATGACCGGCGAACTGGACGGGATCATCATTCGGCTTCCGGAAACCCAGGTCTGATCCCGGCGGTCGTCAGGCGTTGCGGCCGCGCCTGCCACTGCTCGCCGGCTTCCGGTCCTGCGCGTGCCGCAGCAGGTAATCCGCGAGCAGGTCGAGCACGGCTTGGCTCTGGTCGCTCTCGCGGTCGACCACCCAGCAGATCGTGAGGCCATCGAGCAGGGCGTTGACGTAGCGGGCGAGTACCGGGATCGGCACTGTCCACTCGATACCGGCGGCGTCCGCCGCCGTCTCCAGAAATTCGGCGTGCGCCTGTAGGTACTGCGCGTACTGGTGTCGAGCGACGTCCTCCAGACCGTTGGTGCGCAAAGCATATTGCGTCAGCTCGTAACCCAGCAGGTTCTCGCCCGGGTTGGATTCCACGCCGCGCCAGAACACCTGAAGGCTTTCCCGGATGTTGTCGCGCAAGCTGCCCTCGTTGCGGAACGCCGCGCGCGCCGCGGCGACATTCCGCTGAGTGATCGTTGAGGTGACGAGTTGAAGTAGCTGTTCGCGCGAGTCGAAGCAGTAGTGGAACACGCCAAGGGGCATCCCCGCCTCGGCGACGATGGCTCTGGTCGTCGCCTTGGCCACCCCATCCCGGGCCATCACCTTGATAGCGGCCTCGACCAGCTCAACTCGCCGATCGCTCGCCGTCATCCGAGCCATGCGCACTCCGATCGAACCATCTCCGCGTCATTGGCGGATTCCACGGTGGCGGACGCGCCAACACATCAACTACAGCTTATCGTCTCGCATCAACTCACCATCATGCTGCTACAGAGAGCCGGCCAGTTCCCCGGCCAGTGTCAGTGTCCTGGCCTTCTCGGTGTCGTCACCGACGAGGCTGACAAGCACGTCGGTGGCGCCGGCGTCCGCGTACGCGTGGATCGCGGCAGCGACGGCGTCCTCGTCCCCGGCGACGATCGTCTCCGCGACGTTGCGCTGGCCCTGGCGGTCCAGCAGCGTCCGGTAACTGGCGAAATCCGAGGCGAAGCCGACCGCGCCTGCGACCTCGTCGCGCACGGCGTCCGGCCTCGCGGTCACGCTCAGCATCACCGCCGCCACGACGCGCGGATTCTTGGCAACGGCGTCGATCTTCGGTCGGATGTGGCCGGCGATCGTCGCCGGGGTCGCCCACACGGTGATCGTGCCGTCGGCCAGTTCGCCCGCGATGCGGAGCATGACCGGGCCGAGGGCGGAGAGCAGCACCGGCGGGGGCTGTGCGCCCGGCACCTGGACGTGGCCGGTGCCGGAGAGCTCGGTGCGCAGCGCGGTCAGGTACTCGCGTGTGTGGTGGGCGGGCCGGTCGTAGGACAGGCCGTACACGCCCTCGATGACCTGCTGGTGGCTGGGCCCGACTCCGAGGGTGAACCGGTTGCCCGTGGCGGCTGCCACCGTGAGTGCCTGTCCGGCCAACGAGATCGGGTGACGTGGGTAGGTCTGCACGACGGCGGTGCCCAGTTCGATCCCTGACACAGCCGTCCCGGCCAGCGCTGCGACGGTGAGCGGATCCCATGCCAGGACCTGGTTGAAGAACGCGCTGGCCAGGCCGTGTTTGGCCGCCGCGTGCGCCTGCCCGATCTGGGACTGGAGATCACTCTGATCTCCGATGTACCGGCCGATCCGCATCGCCCCTCCAAGGTGAATTCGATATTCCGCTTACACGAAGATAGCATAAGATGAATCAGAGATTCCGCTTGATCGGAGGTAGGCATGCGGGCGGACGCGCGGCGCAATCGCGCGGCGATCACGAGTGCCGCCCTCCAACTGGCCGGCGAGCGGGGCGAGGACGTGTCAATGGAGGACATCGCGCGGGAGGCCGGGGTCGGTGTCGGCACGCTGTACCGGCATTTCCCGGACCGGCGCGCCCTGTTGGAGGACATCGCCGTCGACACGCTGCGGGAACTGCTGGCGGTCACGCGCGCGGAAGTCGGCCGGACCCCGGCGTGGGAGGCGTTGCTGCGGCTCGTGGACACCTGCGTGGCCCTGCCGCTGGCGCTGGTCAAATCCCTGATCACCGACGAACCCCAACGCCCGGAACTGGCTGAGTCGGCGGCCGAGGTCAACGCGCTGATCGCCGAGATCGTGGCGGATGCGCAGCGTGCGGGTGACCTACGCCCCGATGTGCCGCCGATGGAGGTGGTGCGGGTGCTCAACGTGGCGGTCTGTCGCTGCGGCGCCCACGTCGATGACTACCTGACCCGAGTTGTGCTCGCCGGCCTGCGCGCGCCGAAGAACTAGACCAGGACGGTCTCGGCGGCCTCGGTCGGATCGTTGAGGTTGACTCGCCGATTGACGGATGGTTGGCAGGGCAACGTGATCCGATCCATTTTGGAGAATCCACGCTACACATTCTTCGGGCGGTGGACGAAGCAGGAAGTGCTGCTCGACCCCGACGACGTATCGGCCGGGGATGTGGTGCGATTGGCCGTTCACTCGACGGTCCTTTGGTTGGACGGCAGGTGTCGTAGCTTCGCCCGGACCACGTCGGCATCGGGTCGGTTGAGGTCGTCGAGGATGTGCAATGCCTCCTGCCAGGCCTCGCGAGCGGCCTCCGGGTCGCCGTTGGCGTGATGGGTCTCGCCCAGGTCGGCGAGAACATAGGCCCGGTACCAGCTGTCGCCGAGGTCGTGGTGCAGCGCGAGAGCGCGCTGATACGCCTCGACCGCAAGGGTGTACTGGCCGAGGCGGTGGCGTGCGCAGCCCAAGCTGTGCCACGCGGCGGCTTCGTGGACCTGGTGCCCGACTTCGTGACAGAGTTCGATGGCCTGCTGGCAGTAGGTCACCGCGGCCTGATGGTTGCCGAGCATGGTGTGGCACCAACCGATCGCGTTGAGCGCCTTGGCAGACCCCAACTGTGAGCCCATTTCCGTTGCGAGGCCAAGGGCGTGCTCGGCATGGCTGAGTGCCTCGCCGTACTGGTCGCGTCTCTCACAGGCCTGCGAGAGGTTGAGCCGGATACTGATCTCGCCGTCCTTGTCGCCCAGTGCCCGATACAGGCCGAGGCCGGCCTCAAGGTGCGTCCCCGCTTCATCGTGATAACCGGCCTGAGCACACGCATTGCCTAGGCAGCGCAGGATGTTTCCCTGGGCCGCCCGGTCGTCGAGACGCTTTGCGCAGGCGAGGGCCGGTCGCAGCACGGCGACCGTCTCGTGCCAGTAGCCCCGCCGGTCCAGAAATGTCTTGCAGGCCCAGGGAAGCTGCCAGGCGTGGGTGTCGAAGCCGCACGCAGCCGCGTGGTTGCTGGCGGCAAGCAGGACGGTGCGCTCGGCCTCGAACCATGACAACGCGCTGTCGGCATCGGCCAGTCGCTCCGGTGTCACACCGGCAGGTGGCGGCCCCAGTGCCGTGCGTTCCCACTGTGGGTTGAGCAGACCTTCCGCGGCATGTGCGGTGTGCAGGTAGTGGTCGAGTAGCCGGCAGATGGCCGCGCGGCGCTGCTGGGCACCGTCCTGCGCGACGGCGCGTTCGGTGGCGTAGACGCGCAACAGGTCGTGGCTGGTGTAGCGGTGCGGGCTGTGCTCGGTGAGCAGGTGCGCGCCGGTCAGTTCGGTCAGTGCCTGACGGGCTTCGGCGCGGGTGCCACCGATGAGACTGGCCGCGGCCTCGGTGCTGATGTCCGGACCTGGATGGGCACTGAGCAGCCGGAACATCCGCGCCGCCGGGTCGGTGAGTTCGCGATAGGACCAGGAGAACACCGCCCGCACGCTCGCGGTCACGCTGCCGGCGTCGAGTGTGTCCAGCCGGGTCGGGGGGTGGCGTAGTTCGGCGGCGGCGGTCGCCAGGGTGGCATCCGGATACGCGGCGGCGCGGGCGGCCACCACGCACAGGGCCAGCGGCAGTCGCGCGCACAGCCCGATCAGCTCCGTGACCGGGTCCGGCTCGCGCGCGATCCGTTGCGCGCCAAGGCGTGCGGACAACAGCTCTCGCGCGGCGACCGTGCCGAGCACGTCGAGGCAGAGCCGTTCGGCACCCTCGGTCACGATCAGCCCGGCGAGCTGGCCCCGACTGGTCACGACCACCATGCACGACGGCGTGCCGGGCAGCAGCGGACGCACGTGCTCGGCGCTGCGCGCGTTGTCCAGCACGATCAGCATCCTGCGGCCGACCAACCTGCTGCGGTACAAGGCCGTCTGCGCGTCCAGCCCGGCGGGAACGCGTTCGGGCGGCACGTCCAGCGCGTGCAGGAAGCCGCGGACCGCGTCCTCCGGGGTGACCGGCGGGCCGGACGGGCTGAACCCGCGCAGGTCGAGATACAGCTGTCCGTCCGGGAACCGGCCGGCCGCCCGGTGTGCCCAGTGCACAGCAAGGGCAGTCTTGCCACAGCCCGCGGTCCCGTCGATCGCGCAGATCACCGCGGTGTCGGTGGTGCCGGCGGACTGGTCGGCCAACGCGCTCAACGTCGCCAGTTCGCCGGCACGGCCGACGAAATTCGTAGGCGCTCGAGGCAGATGGCGCGGCACGGTATGCCCCCGCACGGACACCCCGTCCTGTCCGACGCCGATATCCGCCGAGGCCGCGTCCGTGAGCAGGCGGGCATGTGCCTGGACCAGTTCCGCGCCGGGGTAGACGCCAAGTTCCTCGTCGAGGCGTCGCCGCAGGCGCTCGTACACCCGCAGGGCCTCGGCTCGGCGCCCGGCACCGGCCAACGCGGTCAACAGCCGGGCGTGCACCCGCTCGTCCAATGGTTCGCGGGCGGCCAATGCCAACAACGACGGCAGAACCCGGTCGTACCAGCCCGCCTCGCAAGCCACCTCGGCGTATTCGGCCAGCACGGTCGTGCGCGAACTGGCCAGCGCGGTCACCGCGGGGTGCTCGCGCAGCGTCTCCACATCCGCCAACGGCTCGCCCCGCCACAGACCCAGCGCCCGCTCATAACGCGAACAGGCGAGGCTCAGTTCCCCCGAAGCCGCGGCGGCGCGCGCGCTGGTGGTGAGCCTCGCGAACGCGAGAACGTCCAGGTGTTCGGCGGCGATTCGGAGCTGGTAGCTGGTGCCGAAGGAGACCAGCAGACCACCGGGGTCGTGCGGCCTTCGGCCGGGATCCAGCAGCTGGCGCAACCTGCTCACGTGCGCCTGCACCACGTTCACCGCGGAAACCGGCGGATGCTGACCCCACACCGCGTCGATGATCGTCTCCCGGTGCACCGGGGTGTTCGCCGCCAGCGCCAACAACCCGAGCGCCACCCGCTGCCCCGGCGACCCCACCGGCATCGGCGTGTTCCCGCGCCTGGCGGTCAACGGTCCCAGTACGCCCAGCCGCACGATGTCGCCGCTCGATCGCCGCTGCCGCGCCGGGTCGGTCGAGTCGGCTCCGGTCATCGCCGGCGCAGTCTCGCGGGCGCCCACCAACTGCTGGGTCTCGGTGGGGGCAAGACCGAGCGCGCCGGCCAGCCGGGTAACGGAGTCCGGGCGTGGCCGATGCCGACGGCCCTGTTCCAGATCCCGCACCGCCGCCAGGCTCATCCCGGCCCGCGTCGCGAGCTCCTGCTGGGTGAGTCCTGCCGTTCTGCGATGGGCACGCAAGATCGCACCGAACTCGGTTGCCGTGCCCTGTGGTGGACCGTTCATCGGCACCATCAGCCCCCGTCCTCGACCGCGTCGCGCCGTCCCCAGCGGCAGCACAACACTCGGCCGTGCCGAAGCCGCAGTACGGCAGTTCGCGTCCGAGACGCTCGCACGGCCGTTCGTGCGCGGCCCCGACCATGCCCAACCGCTGACCTGTCACAACGGTCGAACCCTGCCGTGCCAACTACGGCAATTACCGGTCAGCCAGCCACCAGTGCGGTGACGCTGCCTCGCGGCAGGCTACTACCGCAGCCCTCGGCAGGCGAGCCTTTCGGCCGGTACGAACACCCACTCGGACGCTGCGAACATCCGGCTGCGAGATCGACGGCTCCCACAACGGAGGTAACCACAGTGGATATTGATCAACTCGAGACCCCGAGCACGGACATGCGGCGGCGCAGATCGTTCGGGCTCCGAAGGCTCTCCTCCTCGATCCTGGGTGCGGCGGCCTTAGCCACCGCGGCCCTCGTCCTCGGTGGCCTGGCCAGTACGCCGGCGATCGCCGCGACCGCGCCAACGTCAAGCGCGCCGCAGCCCTCGACCCAGAAGATGGCCTCGCTCAACCCCGGCGACGGTGTGCCGGCCGACCAGTTGTCGGCGGCCGCGATCCAGACCTGCGCGAAAGTGGCCGCCAAGGCCGGGTTCTCCTTCACCAGCACCGTCAGCACATCCTTGGGCAGAGAGCGGAGCATCGCAGTCGCGGTCGCCATCGCGATGGCCGAGTCCAGCTGCAACCCCAGCGCCACGAACATCAACTCCAACGGCTCCGAGGACCGAGGGCTCTGGCAGATCAACAACGCCGCATGGCCGAACGTGTCCAACGCCTGCGCGTTCCAGGTTCAGTGCAACGCGGACGCGGCGTTCAACATCTCCAACCGAGGGTCGGACTGGAATCCGTGGTCCACGTACGGCAACGGCGCGTGGAGGAACTACATCTCGAGCGCGAATTCGGCGATATCCGGATTCTCCTTCCAACTCCAGAACAAGAGCGCCGGTACCTGCCTTGACGCCGACGGGACCAACATCGGCAATGGCGGCAAGATCTTCCAGTGGACGTGCAACGCCAGCGACAGCTTTCAGCAGTGGACCGTCGTGATAGGCGCCAACGGCGACAACCCGATCCTGCGCAACGTCGGTTCCGGCACCTGTCTTGACGCCGACGGGACCAACATCGGCAACGGCGGCAAGATCTTCCAGTGGGCATGCAACAGCGGCGACAAGTTCCAGGTGTGGTGGTTCAACGGCAGCGGTCAGCTCAACACCAACGGAAATGCCAATGCCGGCGTGCAGAACGCAGGCGGTGGCAGGTGTTTGGATGCCGACGGGACCAACGTCGGTAGTGGGGGCAAGATCTTCCAGTGGGCGTGCAACGGCAGCGACGGTTTCCAGGAATGGAACTGACCTGCCTGGTCTTGTCATCGCGATGAGACCGTGCTGGGGGTGGGGGAGGAGCCATTCGGTTCCTCCCCCGGTCCCTGTCGCCTCCTGTTCAGCCGGGTCCACCCACAAGCCGGTTGACTTGTCTTCGTCGAGCAGTCAACCGGTTGTGGTGCGAGTCAGGCTTCGACCGGGGCGCTCACCGGACGCGTGCCGAGACTGACAAGCTTGCCGACGAGGACACTGCTGACGTAACCGAAGGCGCCGCCGATCAGGAACGACAGCAACATGACCGTGAACGGACCGTTGGGCAGCGCGAAGTTCGTGCCGGATCCCTTGGTGAGCAAGCCGAACGCGACGGTGGTGGCAAAGCCGATCACCGCGCCCGGTACGAAGTCGAGCAGGGGAACCAGCGCACCGAGGATGAACACCGCTGTCATGCCGCCAACCACGACGCCGACCAGGATCGGAGTCGCGACGTGAGCGAGCAGGATGAGCGTGACGGTGCCGACCACCACGCCCCAGATATTCGCCGGTACCGACTTTTTCAGCGCGGCAAGGTCACCGCCGGCCGCGAAGTAGCTCGCGGCACCGAGGAAGGTGGCTGGTACCAACAGTCCGAGAGCCGATAGCGGCCCGACGTAGAGGTAGGTCAGGACGACGCCGATGACGCCGACGACGATAGCCAATGCGACCGGAACCTTCATGGGGACACGTCCTTGGGATCAGTGTGGGCCCGCCCAGCCGAGCAGGCGCGTCGGGGTGGTCAGCACGAATGGTGTGCTGGATCACGAAACGTGACAACAGCCCGGTGGCCCCCTTCATGGAAGGTTTTCCGGTGGTAACCGTTCGGCAATAAAATCCGGCCTGCGCCATACGGTGGCAATCGTTTGGAAACAAGATTGCCGTCCGTGCACTGCTGATCACCCGTGAGTACTCGATCATGGGAGCAGGGTGGGGCTGTCAGTTCGACCTGCCGTGCACGAACACGGTGACGGAGTCCGGCTGCTCACCACTGCGCTGCCTGGCTGGATGCCCGGGAGGAATGCGTTCAAGCGATCGCCCGAATTCGACGGTTTGCCGTTCACTCGCTCACGGTGGCCGTGACGACGATCGCGCGGGGGCAGTGGAGTCGCGGACGACGAGTTGGGTGGCGAGTTCGACGTGGTGTGAGTCGATCGTCTCGCCGTTGGCCAGGCGCAGCGCGGTGCGGAGGGCGACAGCGCCCATCTCGCGCAGCGGCTGTCGCACGGTGGTCAGTGGCGGTGACGCCATCCGGGCGGGGAGGGTGTCGTCGAAGCCGATGAGGCTGAGGTCGTGGGGGACGCGCAGGCCGTGGATGCGGGCGGCTTCGATGACGCCGAGGGCGATCTCGTCGTTGGCCGCGAAGATCGCGGTCGGTGGTTCGGCGACCTCCAGCAGCGCCGCGGCACCGCGCAGGCCGGACTGGTAGGTGAAATCGCCGGAACGGACGTAGCCGCGCGGGATCGGAGTTTTCCCGACTTCCATGGCAGCCCGGTAGCCGTGTGCCCGGGCTTGGTTGCAGGCGGCCATCGTGGGACCGCCGAGGAAGGCGATGCGTCGGTGACCGAGGCCGAGCAGGTGCTGGGTGGCGGCCTGTCCGCCGGCGAAGTTGGTGGCTCCGACGCTGGTGACGCCGGTGTGTGGGAGGTGCAGCGGGTCGAGCACGACCAGGGGGAGTCCGGCCCGGTCCAGGGCTCGCAGATGCGCGGCGGTGTAGACGGTGGTGACCGCGATGAGTGCGCGGCGTCCGGCCAGGACCAGGTCCCTGGCCCAGTGCGGGCCGTGGTTGGGTTTGCTGATGACGACCGAGACGTTCAGGTCGGTGGCGGCATCCATGACGCCTTCGAGCGTTTCGACCCCGTAGGACCTGAATTCGCCCTGGAACTGCAGTTCGATCGTGGGCCGTTGCGGCACCTCGGTGCGGCGCAGGACGGGGGCGACGTAGTCGTGTTGGTCCAGCAGTTCCTGTACCCGAACGCGGGTGTGTGGCGCGACGTCGTGGCGCCCGTTGAGCACTTTGGACACCGTAGCGATGGAGACCCCGGCCGAGCTGGCGACGGTGGCCAGCGTGGGGCGCTTAGCCGTGGGTGGCATCGAGGTCCTCTCGCCGCACGTCCACTGGCGTTGTCAGCTGCCGGTGGTGGCCGACCACCCGGACGCCGCCGGTCAACCGTACCGTGATGGTGCCGGTAACGTCGGCCGACGACGTGCCGACGAGTAGCTCGATCTCTCCGGGTTCGACGATCCGCCGCAGATCGCGGCCGGTGAAGGCGGTCCGGTCGGCGTGCAGGTGGAACCGCACCTGGACGCCCTCGCCAGGCTCCAACCGGACCCGGGCGAATCCGATCAACTGTCGGACCGGCCGGGTCACCTGGGCGACGGGATCGTGGAGATACAGCTGGATGACCTCATCGCCCGGTCTGGTTCCGGTGTTGCGCAGCCGGACCGTGACGTCGAGCTCGCCGTCTGTGGGGATTTCGGTGGCGCTCGTGTCCAGGTCGTCGAGCTCGAACCTGGTGTAGGACCCGCCGTAGCCGAACGGGAACAGGGGCGTCGGGTCGATGCTGCTGATGCCGTTGCTGTTGCCGCCCAGTGGTGGGTGCAGGTAGGTGGCAGGTTGTCCGCCCGCGCGGCGGGGGATCTGGACCGGGAGTTTGCCGCCGGGGTTGATTCGGCCTGCGAGTACCCCGGCGATGGCCGCGGCGCCCTGCTGGCCGGGCATGAATGCCTGGACCAGCCCGGCGGCCTGGGTGTGTACGTCACCGAGGGCGTAGGGACGGCCCGAGACGACCACCACGATCACCGGGGTTCCGGTGGCGAACAGTGCGTCGAGCAGGTCGGCCTGCACGCCGGGCAGCCGCAGGTCCTCCGCGTCGCAGCCTTCTCCTGACGTGCCGTTGCCGAAAAGGCCCGCGCGATCGCCGACCACCGCGACGCAGAGATCCGCCTGGTAGGTGGCCTCGGTCGCGGCGGCGAACCCGCTCTTGTCGTCGCCGAACGTCGCGCACCCCGGCTCGTGCACGATCTCGGTGTCCGGCAGTTCGTTGCGCAGTGCCTCGACCAGGGTCGGTACGTCGATCCCCAGGGCCATGTCGGGATAGCGGGGCAGGACGTGGTTGGGGAACGCGTAGCAGCCCATCAAGGTGTGCGGGTCGGCGGCGCACGGTCCAATCATCGCGATTTTGCCTGGCGCCGTGCGAGCGGTGTCGATCAGTGGCAGTGCGCTGCCCGCGTCGAGCAACACGATGGATCGTTGCGCCAGTTCGCCGGCGAGGGCGTGGTTTTCCGGTGAGTCCAAGTCGGCGGTGGCGTCGGCGATCGAGGTTTCGGGACTCCAGCCGGGGTCGAGCAGTCCCAGCTGGATCTTCTGGGTGAGGATACGGCGCACCGCCCGATCCACTGTGGACTCGGACAGTTCGCCGGCGTGGACCCGTTGGGCGAGGTGCTGGCCGAAGCCATCGGTGTTGGGTAGTTCGACGTCGACACCCGCGGTCAACGCCTGGACACCGGCTTCGTCGATGTCGGCGGCCACCTTGTGCATGGTGGCGAGGTAGGCGATGGCGTAGTAGTCCGACACGACCGTGCCGGTGAACCCCCATTCATCGCGCAACAGGTCGGTGAGCAGCCAGGAGTCGGCCCCTGCCGGGACGCCGTCGACGTCGCAGTAGGCGTTCATCACCGATCGGGCTCCGCCTACCGCGATGGCGGTCTCGAACGGCGGCAGGATCATGTCCATCAGTTCGCGACGGCCGATGGGTGCCGGCGCGTGATTACGGGCCGCGCGTGATGCTGAGTAGCCGGCGAAGTGTTTGAGGGTGGCGACGACGCCCGCGGCTTCCAGACCGCTCACGTAGGCGGAGCCGAGCGTCGCGACCAGGTACGGGTCTTCTCCCATGGTTTCCTCGACCCGGCCCCAACGGGGGTCGCGCACCACGTCGAGAACCGGGGCCAGGCCCTGGTGCACGCCGACGGCACGGAGATCCCGCCCGATCGCCGCGCCAAGTCGGTGTAGGAGATCGGGATCGAACGTCGCGGCCCAGGCGATGGGAGCCGGGTACACGGTGGCTCCGTAGGTGGTGAACCCGGTGAGGCACTCTTCGTGGACAAGGGCGGGGATGCCGAGCCGGGTGCCGTGCAGGACGGTGTGCTGCATGGTGACCAGTTGCGCGGTGCCTTCCTCGACGGTGACGGGCCTGCTGCCGTACACACGGGTCAGGTGGCCGAGGCCGTACCGGCTGGCCTGCTCGAGTGTGGTCAGGCCGGCGGACGGGAGTACCTCCGGCGAGGGCGCCACCGGCAGGCTTTCGGCTGGTTGGTCTGTTTCGTCGCTGGTCGCCGGATCGTTGCCGATCCAGCGACTGCCCAGTTGCCCTATCTTCTCGGCCAGTGTCATCTCGGCCAGGAGGGCGTCCACGCGGTCCGGTACCGGCAGCGCCGGGTCTCGCCAACGTGGTAGGACCTCAACTGCCTGCGACAACGGATCATTTCTGGTCATCGCGCTCCTTTGTCGGCATGTCTTCGAAAATGTTTCGAAAGAGCCCGACCTTCAAATTCGACGGACAACGACGTATCTCAACCTTGACAGCAAAGCCTCCAAAAATTTAGCGTAACGTGCAACACATTATCGAAAACATTTCGAACCCAGGAGAAGATCGCCGACGGTTCCAGCACGCACGCCGAAGCACTCGAGTACGGAGAATCAGCGTGGACACTCAGATCTCTCGTCGCACCGTCCTCAAGCTGGCCGCCGCCGGCGTGCCACTGGCAGCGGCGCTGGCAGCCTGTGGCACGGCAGGTCCCGGTACGAGTGGCGGCGGCGGCACGAAAGCCACCTACTGGTACCTGTCCGGCCAGCCACAGGAGGGCGTGCGGACCGGCGCCGTGGATCGGTTCAACAAAGCCAATCCGAACGGGCAGATCGCCGGGACGACCTTCCAGAACGACGCGTACAAGACGAAAATCAAGACCGCGATCGGTGCAGGTCAGGCCCCCACCATCATCTGGGGCTGGGGCGGCGGAACACTGCGCAGCTACGTCAACGCGGGCCAGGTCGATGACCTCACCTCATGGTTCGATCAGCATCCCGAGGTGAAGAGCCGGCTGTTCCCGACGGCGTTCCCCGCGGCCACCGTCAACGGCAAGATCTACGCGATGCCGTGCGAGGCCGTGCAGCCGATCGTCCTGTATTACAACAAGAAGATCTTCGACCAGGTCGGGGCGCGGCCGCCGCAGTCCTGGGGTGATCTCATGGCGCTGGTGTCGACGTTCAACGCCAGGGGCATCGCACCGATCTCGCTGGGCGGGCAATCCCTGTGGACGAACATGATGTGGCTGGAGTTCCTGTTCGACCGCATCGGCGGCCCCGAGGTGTTCCAGGCCATTTTCAACGGCGAGCAGAATTCCTGGTCCAATCCGGCCGCCATCGACGCACTGGGCAAGGTGCAGGACCTCGTCAGGGCCAACGGATTCATCAAGGGATTCTCCTCGATCACCGCGGACTCCAACGCCGACCAGGCGCTGCTGTACACCGGTAAGGCCGCGATGATGCTGCACGGCTCCTGGTCCTACGGCATCCAGCAGACCAACGGCGGTGACTTCGTCTCCAGCGGTGGGCTCGGCTACGTCAATTTCCCACCGGTCGAGGGCGGCAAGGGCGACCCGAGCAACACCGTGGGCAACCCGGCGCAGTACCTGTCCATCTCGTCGAAAGCCAGCGCCGAGCAGAAGGCGATCGCCAAGCAGTTCTTCGCCAGCGGCGTGCTCACCAGCGACGAGAGCAAGCAGTGGATCGGCACCGGCAATGTGCCCATCGTGCTCGGCACGCAAGGCCTGCTGGCCGGTTCCCAGGACGCGGCCTTCCTGCGGTTCGTCTACGACACGGCCACGAAGGC
This sequence comes from Pseudonocardiaceae bacterium, assembly GCA_036500685.1. Taxonomy (GTDB): domain Bacteria; phylum Actinomycetota; class Actinomycetes; order Mycobacteriales; family Pseudonocardiaceae; genus CAJCJE01. The sequence goes on from DASYBO010000758.1 coordinate 14,180, forward strand.
CAAGTCCTTCGGCCAGTCCTGGGACCAGGCGCTGAGCCCGACCGCGGCGGCGGCGCTGCTGGACAACATCGGCAAGCTGTTCCAGCTGTCGATCTCGCCGCAGCAGTTCGCCACCGCCATGAACGCGGTCATCGGCACGTGAGCACCCGCACCGGTCACCGGGTACGACGCGGCCAGGGCCGCATCCTGCCGTGGCTGGCCGTGCCCGCGTTGGTGTTCTTCGCCGGATTCGCCGTCATCCCGCTCGTCGGCGTGCTCGGGCTGAGCTTTACCACCTGGGACGGGATCGGCGCCATCCACGCGTCCGGTCTGACCAGTTGGCGTTCGGTGCTCAGCGATCCCGAACTGTTGCACGCGCTGTGGATCACGTTCCTGGTGATGGTTGTCTCGTGGGCGGTGCAGACCCCGCTGAGCGTGCTGCTCGGCACCTTCCTGGCCGGCCGCCAGCGCTACCGAGCGGTACTGGCCGTGGTCTACTTCGTCCCGCTGCTGCTCAGTTCCGCGGCCATCGCGATCGCGTACAAAGCGTTGCTGGACCCGAACTTCGGGCTCGGCGCAGGACTGGGCATCGCGTGGCTCAGCCAGGATTGGCTGGGGCGGCCAGGGCTCGCGTTCGGCGTCGTGATCTTCATCGTCTCCTGGCAGTTCATCCCGTTCCACTCGCTGATCTACCAGGCCGGTGTCCGCCAGATTCCGCACACCATGTACGAGGCCGCGCAACTGGACGGCGCCGGGCGGGTGCGTCAATTCTTCAGCATTACCCTGCCCCAGCTGAGAAACACCATGATCACGTCATCCACGCTCATGGTCGTCGGGTCGCTGACCTTCTTCGACCTCATCTTCGTGTTGACACAGGGCGGACCGGGCGAGGCCACCCAGGTACTCGCTCTGGACATGTACAAGCGGGGCTTCCAGGCCAACCTGATGGGGCCGGCCAGCGCGATCGCCGTCATCCTGGTGCTGGTGGGCCTTGGTCTCGCCCTGTTGTTGCGCCGCCTCGGCGGACGCAGCGCCGCGAGCCAACTGGAAGGTGCCTGACATGAGTGCCACCCTGACCACGCCACCACGGACACCGACCGTCCAACGGCAGCGCCGCACCGGCCCGATCAGCCGTCGACGCAACTGGCTCGGTGGCACGGCCGGATGGCTCTGGCTGGCCGTCGTCGTCATCCCGCTGTACTGGATCATCATCACCAGTCTCAAAGCCCAGAGCAGCTATTACGCGACCAATCCGCTGGTGCCGCCCGGCCACCCGACGATGGACAACTACCGGCTGGTCATCGACTCGGACTTCATCCGCTACTTCGTCAACAGCGTGGTGGTCACCGCGGGCGCGGTGGTGCCCGCTGTCACCGTCTCGTTCATGGCCGCCTATGCCATCGTGCGCGGCTGGTCTCGCCGGTTCCTGCGGGCACTGAACGGGTTGTTCCTGATGGGCCTGGCCATCCCGTTGCAGGCCACCATCATCCCGATCTACCTGATCATCATCCGCCTGCACCTCTACGACAGCCTGCTTGCGCTGATCCTCCCGTCGATCGCGTTCGCCATCCCGCTGTCGGTACTGGTGCTGGCCAACTTCATCCGGGACGTCCCAGGAGAGCTGTTCGAGTCGATGCGCATGGACGGTGCCGGCGAGTGGACGGTGCTCTGGCGCCTGGCGGCGCCACTGACCCGACCTGCCCTCCTCACCGTGACCGTCTACAACGCATTGACCATCTGGAACGGTTTCCTGCTGCCGCTGATCCTCACCCAGAGCCCCGGCCAGCGGACCCTCTCGCTCGCCCTGTGGAGCTTCCAGGGCCAGTACAGCGTCAACGTACCTGCCGTGGTCGCCTCCGTCGTGTTGACCACCCTGCCCATCCTCGTGCTGTATGCGGTCGGCCGCCGTCAACTCGTCAGCGGCATGACCGCGGGTTTCAGCCGATGAGGCATGGCTGATCGGCGCGGGTTCTGGCCCGGTTGACGTGGAAAGACCCTCAGCCAGGATCCGCGGCAGATGTACCGCGACTGATCAGCCGAAATTCCGGCGCTTGAGTTCGCGGATCTTGGCCATGTGGTCAGCCACGAGGGCACCGGCCGCCTCGTTGGCGCTGGCCACGAACGTCGCCTCCGGGACCGCGCGGATGGTTCCCGGGGGTACTCGCACCCGGAAATCCCGGAGGTTCACCGCGGAGAAGCTGACCAGTCCGTCCGCTGACGTGCCGGTCGCGGTCAGCTCCGCCCTGGCCTGCTCATAGCTGGCGTCGCGCAGCTCCGGTGACAACACTTCCAGCCCGGAGTCACGAATCGCCTGGTGGTACTGCTGCCCCCAGCCCGCGCTGAGCAACCGGGCGATCGCCGCCAGCGCCTGCTCCACCCGGGACTCGGCCAGCCATTGGTAGGTGTCTTCGCCGAAGCTGATCGCGATGCGTTCCCGATCGCTCAGTTCGCCGTAGATCTCGACTCCCGGCGCCCGCACCCGCAGATGAATCCGGTCCAGCCGCTCGGCCAGTGTGTCCACGGTCAGCGTCCCGCAATGAGATTCGGGTCGTTGGTGGCCAGATTCGGCTTGGCCATCATGAACAGCGACTGCTTCTGGGCATCGACGAAGGAGACGTTCTCGATCAGCGACACCGCGATGGACATCAGCCCGGTGTCGATGCGCATCCGCAGCGCATCCATGGCGGATTTCATCGCGGTGATGCCGTCCTCCAGGGTGTCCGCGTGGTAAGGCGCCTGGTCGTTGGATTTCATCATCGGAATCGCGTTGGTCGCCATCGAGCTGGCCGAGCCGATCGCGGTGACCGTCATGGCCGCCGCCAGCGAGGTACCCCCGCTCAACGGGACCGCCGCGATCGCGGCTATCCCGGACAACGCGCTGAACAGCATCACCCAGGCGTTCTGGTCACACCCGCCGCCGGTGTTGACCTGCATCGCCGCCACCGTTTTCTGGGCGATCGACATGATGTCGTTGCGCGCGTTGGCCCAGAGCGTGCTGTGCGCCTCCAAGGCCGCCTTCAACACCGAGATCATGATCGCGGTGTTCTCGGTGTTCGCCTTGAAGTGACTCATGAACTTGTCCCGGAAGTTGTCCGCCGTCGCGCCGCTCCAGTTGTTGATCGGATCCTCGCTGACCAGCGCCTGGTACTCCTGTCGCGCCATACCGAACTGGTCGGACGGATCGACCGGATCGGTGAACTGTGCGTCCACCCGCAGCAGCCCCATCGCCTGCTTCAGCGAATCGGCGACCGGCTGGAACGCGGCCGGGTCGGGCAACAACGACCACGGCTGGAACGCCTCCGTTATCCCGAAGTGCTGCCTGGTAGCGACCGGGTCCGCATAGAGACCGGGCGTGTAAACCGGATGCTGTCCGTTCCATTTGGCGCAGAGCGTCGCCACGACCTGGCCCTCGATCGCCTTGGCGATCGTCATCAGGTCGTCGGCGAAGGCCACGCGGACCACCCCTGCTCGCTCGTGTCGGACTGCTGAAGCGCCGTGAACTGGGCCGCGGCCGCCTGATCGGCCGCCGCGTACTGTTGCGCGATCGCGGTCAGCGTGTCGGACGTGTCACTGATGGCCTGGGCGTTGTCGAAGAGCATGCCGGTGAGCGTCAGCCGCAGCTCCTTCCAGGAAGCCACCACCGACGTCCACGGCCCGGCGTTGTCCGGCGGTTGGTTGGCGTTCACGGCCTCGGCCGCCTGTACGAAGTCTTCGTGGACTATCGAGAGAAAGTGAGCGGTCCGATACAACTCGTTGAGATCGACGCCCAACTCTGCGCCGTGATCCGGCATGCGCACCCCTCGCGGTAACGGCTGAAACCCCCACGGGAGGCTATGGACCGTCGTCCGTCGTCCGTCCTAGATTCGTCCTAATGCCTGGTCAGACGTTGTCTAGCCGGATCAGGGTGAGCTCCCGCAGGCCGACCGCATCCGGGTCACCAACCCACTGAACCCGCCGTACGCGATTATTGTGCGGACGCCCGGACGCAACGCGCCGGAAACGCGTACGACAACAAGCCGCGCTTGGCTTGAACCGGCACAGGTATGTATCCGCGCACGCGGAGGTGGTGGTTGATGGCGAGCGACCCGCATGCCGACGCGGTCGCCGCGTTCGAGGCGATCGAACCGAGCTATCGCGTCGTGCACGGTTACCGGCGTGCCTACCGGATCGCTGGTGCCGGACCCGCCGTGTTGCTCATCCACGGCATCGGCGATTCCGCCCGCACCTGGCTGCACGTGTTCACCGAACTGGCCAAGCGCTACACGGTCATCGCGCCCGACCTGCTCGGTCACGGCGACTCCGACAAGCCGCGTGCCGACTACGCGGCCGCGGCCTACGCCTGCGGGATGCGAGATCTGCTGACGCTGCTGGACATCGAACGCGCGACCGTGGTCGGCCATTCGCTCGGCGGCGGCGTTGCCATGCAGTTCGCCTACCAGTTCCCGGAGCGCTGTGATCGGTTGGTTCTGGTCAGCACGGGTGGCATCGCGCGCGCTGTGCATCCGATCCTGCGCTGGGCCGCACTGCCCGGCGTCGAACTCGCGCTGCCGCTCGTCGCATCGCCACCCGCCCAGCAGGCGATGCGGCTGATCTCGCCGTTGCTGCGGTTGGCGGGCGGGTTCGGTCTCGACAGCGACCTGCACTACGTGCTGGAGCGCTACCACGCACTCGTGGACAGCACAGCGCAACGTGCCTTCCTGCGCACGCTGGGCTCGGTGGTGGACTGGCGCGGCCAGGTCGTCACCATGCTCGACCGCTGCTACCTCACCGAAGGCATGCCGACCTTGCTGATCTGGGGAGAACACGACCGGGTCCTGCCGGTACGGCACGCACACCTCGCGCACGCGTGCATGCCCGGCAGCAAGCTGGAAGTGTTCCAGGACGCGGGCCACTTCCCACACCAGGCCGACCCGGCTCGGTTCATTGAGCTGATCACCGAGTTCATCGACAACACGAAACCCGCTGCCTACGAGCATGACCACTGGCGGGACCTGTTGCTCGCCGGCCGCCCAGGTCCGGTGAACACGACAAGCGGTTCGTGAATCGGCTCCGATACGGACCAGCTCGGCGTCTCGGTCGTCGGCGGGTTCTCGCATTCCCGTGCGGTGACGCGGGTCCGGAGACGTACGGGTATCCCGGACCCGCGTACCAGTTACGCGGTGTGCTGGACGCCCAGTGCGTAGAAGTGCACGAGCGCGCCGACGGTCGAACTGCTGCCGGTCGACTGGTCGTAGTCGCCTGCCTTGAAATACATCAGAATGCCGTGGAAACTCGACGGGATCGGCCAGTGCATTGTCTTGCTCGACGAGCCCGAGGTCACCGTGAGATTGATTGTGTTCCCACCGGTGATGCTCAGCACGTAACTCCATTGTTTACCGAGCGAAACAGTCGTCACGGTGGTCTGCGGTTCGTTGCCGCCGGCCGGTGACGTTTCGACGCCCAGCTTGATCTGGCCGTTGCTGTAGTAGTACAGCTCAGCCAGTGGTTTCGAGCCGGGCTGCGAGTTGTCGTCGTGGATCTGCCCGACGCACACGTGATTGGGGATCTTGCTCGATGCGACAGTGGCACTCAACGTGTGCGTGCCGGTCGCCGGATTCCACTCGGCAAGGCCTCCGCTGGAGTTTATTTCGCGCAGTTCGGTACGGGGAAACCTCGAGCCGAGGGTGACGCCGTTCTCGGGGTCCCAGAACGTCATCGATCCGTCGGTTTGATCGGTGTAGAAGTACTTGCTGGTGTATCCCGTCGGCCCCTCAAGTTGTGACGGCGGGATCGTGGTGGTGTTGTTGGTGCTGCCGGTCGGCAGCTGCAGTTCCCAGCCGCTCAGATCGAAGTTGCCTCCCGGCGCGACCTTCGGGTTCAGATGCGGGCTGACCGGGTGGGCAGCAGCCGGGGTGACTAATCCTGCGCCGAGCGCGAGCGCAGCGGCGGCGGCAAGGCCGACGCCGAATCGGACGGTGCGGTGCGTCATTGCACATTCCTCCTTGACGGGTGGTTCATCGGACGAAGCTCGAGCTCATCTCGTGGCGGATGAGGGGGAGGAGGAGCGTGCCGACCCAACTGAATCTAGGAATCGACCGATCGATCGTCAATAGGATACGATCGAATGATCCGAATCGATCGGGCTCGCGAGGGGAAGGAGCGCGCGGTGGGGATGTCGGCCGAACAGCGGCGTCGCCGGATTCTGGAGGTCGTCCAGGAACAGGGCAGCGTCCGGGTGATCGACCTGGCCGAAGGGCTCGGCGTCGCCGCAGTGACCGCCCGGCGCGACGTGGCGATGCTGGCCGAGCAGGGGCTGCTCCAGCACGGTTACGGCTCCGCGTCCT
>DASYBO010000759.1:0-24047 GCA_036500685.1 Pseudonocardiaceae bacterium
AGGACGTCAGTCATCGCCGGTCAGCGGCAGATAGAGGGTGAAGGTGGCGGGTGTGCGGCTGGTGATCGTCAGGCGTCCACCGCCGGCTTCGGCGATGGTGCGGGCGAGCGCGAGGCCGATGCCGTGGCCATCGCCGCTGGATGTGCCTCGGGTGAACACCTCGGCGGGGTCCAGCCGGATCGTGCCTTCGTCGGTCACGTCGACGGCGAGCATGCCGGCGGCGTCGCGGGCGGTCAGGACGACCGTGCCGTGCCCGTGGCGCACTGCGTTGTCGGCCAGAACGTCCAGAACCTGCGTGACCAGGCTCGCGGGTACCGGCCAGTCCCGGACCGCGGGATCGGTGTCCAGGACCAGCCGGCGGCCTTCGCGTGCCAGCGTGCCGTGCCAGCGGCGTTCGGTGCCGCCGATGACTTCGCGCAGTGGCCGTGGTGCGGCGGCCGGCCACTGGTCGGGGTGCTGCCGCGCCAGGTCGAGCAGGTCGTCGACGGTCTGGGTGAGGCCGCGGATCCGCTCGGCGGCATCGTCGATCACGCGGGGCAGGTCGCCGGGCGGGGACGTACGGGCGGCCTCCAGTTCGAGGAGCAGACCGCCCAGCGGCGTCCGCAACTGGTGCGAGGCGTCGGCACTGAAGTGGGCCTGGCGCTCGATCATCTGGGCCAGCCGTTCGACCATGGTGTTGTGGGTGCTGGCCACGCGGTTGATCTCCGGGATGCCGCTGGGTTCGGCGCGGGTACCCAACTCGCCGTCGGCGATCCGCTTGGAGGCGTCGGCCAGGGCTTCCAGCGGCTTGGTGAGGCGGCGGGCCTGGTGGCGGGCGATCAGGACGGCCGTCACCAGAGCCGCGCCCGCCAGTCCGAACAACAGTGCCCACGCCAGCAGGGTCCGTCGCCACACCACGCTCATGGGCGCCGAGGCACGGACGATGCCGTCAACGTGCTCGACAGAGGACACCGGCACCGCGATGACGAGGTCCGCGCCGACCTGACCGTCAGCCGCCATACCGGCCGTGGCACGCCGGGTGATCGCGTCGGCGAGTTGCGGTCCGTGTCCGCCTTTCCGGCGTCCGCTCAGGTCATAAACGCCGACGGTGTTGTCGGCTTCGGTGACCGGCAACTCCACCGGGTCACCTGCCGGGAACGCGGGATCCACCTGGACGGCGGCGGCGAGGGCCACGCGCTCCAGTTCGCCTCGCTCCTCGGCGAGCAGAGCCGACCGCACCATGATCGCCAAGGGCAGCGCGAACAGCACCAGCGCGACCGAAACGGCGACCATGGCAACCCGGACCACACGAGTTCGCATAGACCCATCATGGTCGGCCGCGCCCGCGTCGCCCGGTTGTAGCAGCCGGTGGTGGGCGCGGCTGATCGAGTTTTGCCGTCCTTCAACCTTCCTGGGCGGCTGTCGTAGCTGTCGGTTTCCTAGCGTGATGTACGTCGGTCGCGGGCGCGGACCTGGAGGTGCCATGTTGGGTGGGAAACGGGTGTTGCTGGCTGGAGTCGTGACCGCGGCATCGGTGCTGTCGGCGTGTTCGGGATCCCCGGCGGCCGGCCCGTCGGGTTCGGCGGCCGCGCCGTCGGGTTCGGCGGCCGGGGCGAGCCCCAGCGTGTCGACTTCGGGTCCGGCGACAGAGTCCAACCCGCCCGGAGACATCCCCGACAGCCAGGTGTACGTGTCGTTCACCCTGCCGGGCGGAAAGGTCTCGGTCCAGGTCCCGGAGGGCTGGGCGTCGTCCATCTCGGGTGCGACGACCTCGTTCACCGACAAGCTCAACCAGATCCAGGTGAGCGCGGCAAGCACCGCCACGGCCCCGACTACCACGTCCGTCACCGCCACCGACGTGCCATCCCTCCAGCGGCAGGTGCCGCGGTTCGCGATGGGCGCGGTGTCCTCCGTCGCCCGCCAGGCTGGGCCCGCGATTCTGGTGACGTACCAGGGTGATTCACCGCCGAATCCGGTGACCGGGAAGGTCGTCCGGGACGCCTTCGAGCGCTACGTCTTCTTCCGAGCGGGCACCCGGGTGGACCTGACGCTGTCCGGTCCGACCAACGCCGACAACGTCGACCCGTGGCGCAAGGTGACCGACTCCCTGCGGTGGCAGTGATGGCGCCCGCGACGTCCACGCCGGCACCGTCCACGCCGGCGTTGGAAGCCCATGAGTTGTACCGGTTCTTCCGAATCGGGGAGGACGAGACGCTCGCGTTGCGCGGGGTGTCGCTGACCGTCGAGCGCGGGGAGACCGTCGCGGTGGTCGGCCCGTCCGGGTCGGGCAAGTCGACATTGCTGGCGTGCCTGGCCGGGCTGGACGAACCCGCGGGCGGAACCGTCTGGGTAGGTGGTGAGCGGCTGAGCCACCGCCACGAGGCCCACCGCGCGAGGATCCGGGCCGATCGGATCGGGGTGCTGCTCCAGTCGCAGAACCTGCTGCCGCACCTGGACGTCCGCGCCAACATCCGGATCGCCCAGTACGCAAGACGCCGGGCCGCTCGTCGTGGCGCCGTCGACGAGCTGATCGAGCAGGTCGGCCTCACTGGTCGTGGCCGCGCCGTGCCATCGCAGTTGTCCGGCGGTGAGCTGGCTCGCGCCGGACTGGCGGTCGCACTGGCCAACGACCCGGACGTCGTGTTGGCCGACGAACCGACCGGCGAACTCGACGGACAGACCGAACGTCAGGTCCTGTCTCTGCTGAGCGAGCGGACGAACAAGGGTACCGGGCTGCTGGTGGTGACCCACAGCGCAGACGTGATGGGCATCGCCGACCGGGTCGTGTCGCTGCGGGACGGGGCGGTGGCCGCGTGAACCCGACCCAGCCCCTGGTGGTTTGCGACGAGGTGGCGCGCACGTTCGGCACCGGACCGTCCGCGGTGGTCGCCGTGCACGGGACCAGTTGCACGGTGACCGGGGGCGCCCGGATCGCCATCGCCGGCCCCTCCGGCTCGGGCAAGTCGACCCTGCTGCATCTGATGGCCGGTCTGGAGCACCCGACCCGAGGCCAGGTCAGCTGGCCGGGACTGTCGGACACGCACGACGCACGCGCCCACCAGATCGGGGTGGTCTTCCAGAGTCCGAGCCTGCTGCCCGCTCTGGACGTCGCGGAGAACACCGGCCTGCCACTGGTCATCGCGGGCGTCGAGGAGGCGGAACGCACACAGCGGGTCGTCGAGGCGTTGGAGCTGGTGGGCGTGGCGGCGTTGGCGGCGAAACTCCCCGAGGAGATCTCCGGGGGCCAGGCGCAGCGGGTCGCGGTGGCCCGCGTGCTCGCGCAGCGCCCACGGCTGGTCCTGGCCGACGAACCCACCGGCCAGCTGGACCATGCCACCGGCCAACGCCTGGTGGACGCGCTGCTTGCCGCGACCGACCACCTCGGGGCGGCGCTCGTGATCACCACCCACGACCGTGCCGTCGCCGAACGGCTGGACACTCACTGGACGATGCACGAGGGCCGGCTGCACACGACGGCGGAAGCGGTGCTGTCATGACCATCCTCTGGCTGCGCGGGCTGCTGCGCCGGCGAGCGGGCCGCCTACTCGCCACCGCGGCCGGCGTCTCGCTGGCGGTAGCGCTGATAGCGGCCCTGGGCACGTTCCTCACCGCCTCCCAGGCGACGATGACCGCACGGGCACTGCGCTCGGTCGCCGTGGACTGGCAGGTGGAGGTGCAGCCCGGCGGGGACCCGGCGGCCGTGCTGCGTCAACTGCGGGTCACACCGGGGGTCGCGGCGGTCGAGACCGTCGAGATGGCGCGGACCACCGGCTTCCAGGCTGCCTCCGGCGGCACCACCCAGACCACCGGTCCCGGCGTCGTCCTGGGTGTGCCGGCCACCTACGCCACCACCTTCCCCGGCGAGATCCGGCAGCTCAGCGGCTCGCCCACCGGCGTGCTCGTCGCGCAGCAGACCGCGGCGAACCTGCACGTCCGGCCCGGTGATCAGGTCAGTATCGGACGCAGCGGCGGTGCGCCGCAGCTCGTCACCGTTGCCGGCATCGTCGACCTGCCCCAGGCGGACTCGCTGTTCCAGAAGGTCGGGGCACCGCCGCAGGCCCAGGCCGCCGCGCCGCCGGACAACGTCGTGCTGCTACCCGAGGCGACGTTCACCGCATTCACCAGTCATTCAGCACCAACCGCCGTGACCACCCAGTTCCACGTCACCCGCGACGCGCCCTTGTCCAGCGATCCCGCGGTGGCCTATCAGGCCGCTGTCGCCGCCGCGCACAACTTCGAGGCGCAGCTGGCCGGCGCCGCGCTGGTCGGCAACAACGTGGGCGCGGCGCTGGACGCGGCCCGCAGCGACGCGGCCTACGCACAGATGCTGTTCCTGTTCCTCGGACTGCCCGGCGTGGTGCTGTCCGCGCTGCTGACCGCCGCCCTGGTCAGCGCCGGTACCAATCGGCGACGAGCCGAGCAGGCCCTGCTGCGCACCCGGGGCCACGCGCCTCGCACCGTGGCCCGGCTCGCGGTGGCCGAGGCCGTGCTCGTCGGTGCGGCCGGCGGCGCACTCGGGCTCGCCATCGCGGCCGTGGCCGGCCGTATAGCGTTCGGGCCGTCACCCGCCGGCACCAGCGGCACGGCGACGGTGATCTGGTTCGCCGTCGCGTTCACGGCCGGCCTGCTGATCGCCGCCCTCACCGTCCTGGTCCCGGCGATCATGGATCTGCGCGGCCGCAGCGTCGCCCAGGCCCGCCACACCGTTGGGCGGCCACGCACGTCGTGGTGGATGAGGTACGGCCTGGACTTCCTGTTGATCGGCGGATCGCTGGTGGTGTTCTGGGCCTCCAGCGGCAACAACTATTCGCTGGTGCTGGCCCCGGAAGGGGTGGCCACCATCTCGGTGTCCTACTGGGCGTTCCTCGGCCCGGCGCTGCTGTGGCTCGGGGCGGCGGCCCTGCTGTGGCGGATCGTGTCCCTGTCGCTGGCGCATGGCCGCCGTCCGCTGCGGTGGCTGCTGCGCCCGCTGGCGGGTCGTCTGTCCCTACCCGGCGCGGCCAGCCTGTCCCGCCAGCGCCCCCTCCTGGCCCGCGCCATCGTGCTGCTCGCGCTGGCCATCTCCTTCGCCGCGTCAACCGCCGTGTTCAACAGCACCTACCAACAGCAGGCCGAGGCCGACGCCCAGCTCACCAACGGCGCGGACGTGACCGTCACCGAGGCCCCCGGCACCCACGTCGGACCGGCAGCCGTAGCGCAGTTGCAGACCGTGGCCGGCGTGCGGCACGTCGAGCCGATCCAGCACCGCTTCGCCTACGTCGGCGCCGACCTGCAGGACCTCTACGGGGTCCGCCCGGACAGCATCACCCAGGCCACCGCACTGCAGGATGCCTACTTCCAGGGCGGCACCGCGACCGAGCTGATGGCCACCCTCACGCGGCACCCGGACGCGATCCTGGTCAGCGCCGAGACCGTCAAGGACTTCCAGCTCAACCTGGGCGACCTGATCAACCTGCGGGTGCAGGACAGCAGGACGCAGACGCTGCGCACCGTGCCGTTCCACTACGCCGGGATCGTCAAGGAGTTCCCCACCGCGCCCAAGGACAGCTTCTTCGTCGCCAACGCGAGCTATCTGGCCACGGCCACCGGTTCCGACGCCGTGGGCGCGTTCCTCGTCGACACCGGCGGCAACAACCAGGCCGGCGTCGCCGCGGCGTTGCGATCCCAGCTCGGGGCCGCCGCGACGATCACCGACCTCACGCAGACCCGGGCGCAGGTCGGCTCCAGTCTCACCTCGGTCAACCTGCACGGCCTGACCCGGCTGGAACTGTTGTTCGCCGTGTTGTTGGCGGCCAGCGCCGGCGGGATCGTGCTCGCCGTCGGGCTGGCCGAGCGGCGGCGCAGCCTCGCGATCATGTCCGTGCTCGGCGCGAACCGGCGGCAACTGCGCGGTCTGGTGCTCAGCGAAGGATTCCTGCTGATTGTCGGTGGCCTGCTCGGCGGGAGCGTGATCGCGTGGGGCCTGGCACGGATGATCGTGACCGTGCTGACCGGCGTGTTCGACCCACCGCCGTCCACCATCGCCGTGCCCTGGGCCTACCTCGCGAGCACCGCGCTGGCCGTCGCCGCCGCTCTCACCGTCGCCGCCTTGATCAGCGCCCGCACCTCGACCCGCCCGGCGGTGGAGGAGCTGCGGGACCTGTGAGCACCGGCGCCGCGCTCGGCCGGCGAGGCGAAGCCGGCTGGCTACGATCCGAGCCATGAGCCAGCGTGCCATCGACGTCCTGCTCATCGAGGACGACCCGACCATCGGCCGGAACCTGCACGCCGGGCTGCTGGCCAACGGATACCACGACCGCTGGTGCCGCACCGGCGAAAGCGGGCTCGCCCAGGCCCAACTGGCCCCGCCGGACGTCGTCCTGCTCGACCTCGGACTCCCCGACGCCGATGGCGTCGACGTGGCCCGGGCCCTGCGCGTGGCACATCCCCACGCGCTGATCGTCATCCTGACCGCACGTAATGACGAGATCGACATCGTTGTGGGTCTCGACGCGGGAGCCGACGACTACGTGGTCAAACCCGTCACCCTCACCGTGCTGCTGGCACGACTGCGGGCGCACCTGCGTCGCAGGCCCGCGACCACCGCCGACGCCGACGCCGACCCGTTCCACCTCGGCGACCTCGTCCTCGACGTCGCGGCGCGACGGTGCCTGCTGGCCGGGAATGAGATCGACCTGCGCCCCAAAGAATTCGACCTGCTCGCCGCCCTCGCCCGCCAACCGGGCACGGCGGTCACCCGCGAGGACCTCATGGCGGAAGTCTGGGACGAGAATTGGTTCGGCTCCACCAAAACGCTCGACGTCACCATGGCCACCCTTCGCCGCCGCCTTGCCGAGGAATCAGCGGGCACTCCAACCCCGAACACGCCCACCATCACCACGCTGCGTGGCCACGGCTACCGACTCGAAACACCACCGGACAGCACATCCGCGTGAGCGTGAACAGCATCGCTGCGCGGACCGAACCCACGCTCATACCGCGGCAGGAGCACCGCTTCCCGGCCCTGCCACTCCAACCCGAGCCACGACCACTCCGCCCGCTTCATGCCGAGTAGATCGTCCGCAGATTGCTGGCAACGGGAGCCCGCAACGCCAGTTGGCGTACGGCGGCTCATCGGGATCGGCGGATCAGAGTGTTCCGCGTGTCAGGTTCGTGCTGCTCGTTCGGCTGCGCGTGGACAGGCGGTGCATCAAACCGACGGCGGCCGCCGCGGTACCCGCGGCTTCTGCGACACTCGCCACGACCTTGGCCGGGTACCAGTACGGCTCGTACATGTCGGGCAGGGGACCCAGCGGGCCGATGTCGACGTAGCGATACAACAGGGCCGCCCCGAGCGCGCTCGCCGCCGTTCCGAATGCCAGTGCCCACGTGGTCCTGTTGGCGGCCAACAGGATCAGCGCGGCTGCCAACGTGGCCACTCCGCCCTCGATCCGGAACAGCTCACCCTGGCTGAGTGCACCCTCGACGTTCAGGTCGTAACGATGGGCAAGTTGGATGTGCACGACGGCGTCGATCACCAGCGCGGTGGCGGTCAACAGTCGCAGCGGCAGATGATCGGCTCGCCAACGGAAATTGATGGCCATCATGCTCAGTAGCCCCCGGGGTAGCCGCTGCCGCTGCTGTTGCCAGGCGCGGGTGTCTGACCCGACGCGAGCGCACTGTGCCAGGTGAAATTGGTGCCTGCGAAGCTGTCCTGTTGACCATTACCGGTCACGTGGCCGGCGCCGTGGTCGAAAGAGAAGGTGTAGAGCGGTTTCCCGCTGAACGTGACCTGACGGCTGCCATCGGGACGTTGCACCGTGGCGATAGTGCCCGTGACTCCCGCTCCGGCCGTCGGCCGACCGCCTGCGGGCACCGTCAGCGGAGTCCAGATCGCGTTGCAGTCACTGGTAACGCACTGCGGTTGCGCACCGTCCTGGTCGTTGAAGTAGAGAGCGGCACCAGCCTGATCGACCAGCACCTGCTGACCGCCGACGCTGTGCGCCGAGACGGTGACCGCATTCGTGGTCGACGGGGTGGACGGCGCGCTCGTGCCGCAGGCCGCGACGGCGAGCAGAATTCCGAGCCCGACCGTGGCCGGTACGCCGATGTGGACGCGCTTGCTGGGCATGGCTGACTGCCTTCCGGTAGAAGTGGCTAGCGAGGTACCGATGCAGGCGGCGGCAGATCGACCAGCGTTCGACCGTCCATCGTGACGACATCCAGGTCACGGATGTGATTGGTGGGTATGGCGGTCGTGCCGGTGACGTCGAGTGAGCCTTGATAGTTGGCGACCCACGTGGCTGCCGTGTCCCGCAGGCCGTCGGTCGAGCTGACCACCAGCTCGCACCGCTGCGCCCAGGCCACGCCACTGAGCTGGAGGCTGATCTGCGTTCCCCAGCTGCGCGCGGTCAGCGTGGCGCTCGCGTGGACGCGCGTGGTGGCGTCGGTCGCCGACACTGTCTCCGAACTCGGCGTGCCTGGTTGCTGATGGGCGATCGTGACGCCGGTCGCGACGCACGCGACGACGATCGCGCTGACGCCCAGCAACCGGTGTCGATTTCGCCTGCGGCGACGGGCTGCGGCGCGGACGATCAACTGGTCGCACAGTGCGTCGGGCAGTTCGGCAGGCGCCACGATGTCCTCGACGTCACCGGGCGTCAGGGTGCAGAGAAGTGCGGGCAGGCCGCTCAGTTCGTCGTATTCCGGTCCGCAGTCGGGACAGGTGTCGATGTGGTCGCGCATCCTGTCGGACTCAGGTTTCTCCAAGGCTTCAAGAAGGTAGGCGGCCACGTCGATGCGGTGTGGACAGCTCATGGTGAATGCACCCCACGTTCGGCCAGCGCGAGGCGAAGTGCCTGCAACGCGTAGAACATCCGGGATCGAACTGTCCCGTTCGGAATACTGAGAAGTTCGGCGATCTCCCGCGTCGTCCGGCCGCCGTAGAACCCTTCGACGAGGACCTGACGATGGGCGGGGCTCAACGCGGCGAGCGCGTCGGCCAGCAGGCAGGCGTCGAGGGCCGCATCGAGTTCGTCCGGTGTGGACGGTTTCGCGTCCATCGATTCCGGCATGTCCACGGGTCGTGAACGCCTGCGGCGCTCCGAGTCGACCACCAGCCGCCGCGCGACGGTGAACAGCCACGGGCGCGCGCCCTCGACCGTGAGGTCGGCGGCGTTCTGCCACGCGCGGAGCAGTGTCTCCTGCACGATATCTTCAGCACGCTGCCGGTCGCCTCCGACCATCCGCTGCACGTACGCCAGGAGGTGACGGGAGTGGTTGGCATACAGGGCACGCAAGAGCCGCTCTTCTTCGACCCGACTGCTGCGCATGCCTACTACTACGGATCGCGCTGGCGAAGCGTTCAGCGCCGCAGCGAAAGGACTCAGTGCGGGAGGAGGTTTTGCATGTTTCCCGGGATTCAGAACGGTCGTCAATGACGGGACGTCGCGCGGTCCGGCGCGGATTCAGCTGGCGTGACGAAGGCCAGAAGGTCACGGGATGGCATCCCGCGCCCTTCGCCGAACAGCACGTCATAGCCTTCCTGTCCCAGCTCCACAACCACCTTCTCCGCCGCGTGCGCCCCATCGCGGGCAAGCACGCTCAGCGATACGTGCCCGGACTGGTCGCTCAGTGCGGCGCATGCCCCGAACGGCACCGCCGACCGCCGCGCGTCGTCGCTGTACGCCAGCACGATGGCCAACTGCTGCACCACGTGCGTCAGCAGGTAGATGTCGCCGATCGAGATCAGGAGGGCGACGGCTTCGGCCAGCATCGGCTCGGCACGTGTCCATTCGCCACGGTCAAGCATGATCTGGCCACGGGAGGACAGCGCCAAGCTCACCTCCCACGGTCTGCCCAGGGCTCGGATCTGGATCTCGACCTCGGCGAGTTCGTTGTCGGCCTCGGCATGATTGCCCCGAAGGACCAAGGCAGAGGCTCTGCCCACCCGGTCGCGCGCGGCCGCGCAGACCGCTCCTCGTTCCTGCCCCACTCTGACGGCCTCGCCGGCCGTGATCGTGCCAGGGGAGGTCGTACCCTTCCTCGGGTTACTCAGCCGCCCAACCGGCTGCGGACGGCACCGAGGGCAACGCCATACCGGTCGACCAGTTCACCGAGGGCGTTGATCGCCTCATCCCGTCCGTCTTCTTTGTACTTGTTCATCGCGTACTTGATTGACAACCGCCAGTTCTCCTCGTGCGCAAAGAATACCTGGCGTTCGTCCGGGGTCGGTGAGTTGTCGGATGCTAGACGGGCATCGAGCGCGCGAGCCTCCGCATCCAGGCGGCTGGTCCAGGACCGGAATTGGTCGACGACCGCAGCGGCCTGCTGGATCGGTCCATCCCCGGGCGCGCCTGGCAGGAACGTCGGCGGTGCCGACGTCGGAGGCACGACTGTCACGGCTGGTGGCCCAGGTGACGGCCGAGGTGACGGCCCAGTGGGCGTACTGCCGGCCGATGCCGTGTTCAGCTCATGTAGCCGGTCGATAATTGTCGCCTGCTGCTTGGCCCGGGCTCGCGGATCGGCGAGCACCGACGGGCTGCCGATTTCTGCCTGCCTGGTCCGTTCCTCGTCCTTTTGCGCCGCGCGCTTCTGTTCGAGCAGTTGGGCGCGATGCTGGGGGTCGGCGTCCTCCAGTTCCAGATCGATGCTCTCGGAACGGGTGATTGCCACAGGCGCGAGCAGCAACGAGGAGCTAACCCAGCCGACGGAGGTCTCGGTGCCGAGAATCGGGTCGTCGCTCATCCGGATCGGTGGAGTGGTCGCGGTTTGATCGTGGTCGGTGAGTTCGGGATCGTTGACTTCGAGGCTGTCCTGGATGCCGTTGGTGAACGTGAGCCTGACGCGGACTGTGACGAAGACGTCCGCTCGGTGTCGTTGTGCCCTGGCGATATCGATCCGCTTGCTGTCTATAAGGTCTTCACTCCGGTGCTGCACTGCCTGGTCGGCCAAGGCCCGCTCGACCCGACCGGGCACGCGTTGGGCGTCTTCGCTCGACATCAGATAAGAGTTGATCGCGGCAAGCAACAGCGGGCCGAGCGCTTTGACCGCGCCGACTACCCGGCCACCCCTGGCCTGGCTCGACGGGATCTGGGCTCCCTCTGCTGGTGCTGCCTCGACCGGCGGCACCGGGGCCGGCCCAGCAGGCGCGGACGCTTCCCCTTCGGTAGGTCCGGGGCTCCCACCGCCCGGTTCACCAGGAATCTGACCATCCCAGATCTGCCTGGAAAGGTCCAGATTCCGCACACATATCTGCCGGCCGCCCAGCGCACCCTCCGGACCGATGACGAAATCGAAACTCTCCAGTTTGAGACCCTTCTTCTGCAGGAATCCGTTGAGAATATTGCGGTACGGCTCACCGCTGACCTTGATCCCTCTGGAAACGACGTTGAAGACGTCCATGAATTCGGGTTCTTTGGTCAGGTCGAGCACACGCCCCAGCTTGTCCGGATCGAACCTGCGCTCGACCACCCTCTGCGCGCCGAGATCTCCCACGTCCTTGGCCCGGCGACCCGCATAAACGTCGGCGACATCGACATGGTCGGAGAAGTAGAGCCCGTCACCAAGATCATGGACAGCCCGCCCGTCCGCGATGGGCTTCGCGTCCGGGTGGTCGGCATATCCGTGATACCAACTCTCTTCGACGAGCCCGAGCACGGCGGTGGGGCCAACCGGAGCCAGCGCCGGCCGCTCGCCCGCCGCGAGCCTGTCCGCGAAGGCATGGGCCTGTTGCTCAGCCGCATCGCGGGTGTTGCCGACCAATGGCGCGTGGGACGGTGGGGTGCTGATGCGGTTCTGGACCACATGTACGAGTTCGTGTGCCAGCAGGGCATCGCCGCGCGGCGTGTGCGGGGCATAGGCGCCGGCGGCGAAGGCGATGTGCGAACCGGAAGTGTAGGCAGCGGCGTGCAACTGACGGGCGGACTGCGCGGCCCTGTCGTCGGTATGCACCCGCACCCTGCTGAAGTCCTGCCCAAATGCGCCTTCCATGACGGTGCGCACATCTGGTGCCAGTGGTTCGCCGGAGTCGTTGACGACGGATTCGGCTAGCTCGCGGGCAGGTTTCGATCGCGATGGCTCGCTGCTCCTGCGCTGCGGCATGGCATGGGTCACGGAGCGATCGTCATCCCGCCGCGTCACCACTGCGTCACCGTCGACCAGCTTGCGGAGGTCTGGACGGCGACGAGCGAGCCGAACTGGCCCGGTTGCGGCCGGAGAACCGGCGGTTGAGCGAAGACGTGGAGATCCTCAAGCGTGCCACGGCTTTCTTCGCGAAGGAGACCCGGTGAACGTGTATCCGTTGATCGAGGCGGAGAACGCCGGCAGTGGCCACGTCAAGCGTGCCTGCGAGCTACACGTAGGGCTTGTAGGGTCTCAAATTCGGCGGCACTTTCTCAATGATCTTGGCACCTGGATGGCACTTGTGCCATTCCGTGTGAGACTTGCGAGCCGCGCGGACAGATGTTACGCGCCGTAAGCGCGATAGCGGCAGCGGAGCCACCTCATAGCGGCATGACAGGACGTTCGATCGTGAACGAAACTACGGCGCCCTACGGAGCCGCGCAGCCTCGTGGCGGAGCGCGTTCACCGTGGCCGTGACCTCGGGGCTTCGGTCGGGGATGGTGACCGCGACCGTCGTTCGTCCGAGCCAGGCAGGGTCATCGACGGTCACAGTTCGCACGTCGGTGGGCACGGAAGCCGCAGCCAGTTCAGGGAGCACCGCGATGCCGATGCCCGCGGCGACAAGGCCGAGGCGGGTGGGCCATTCCCGTACGGCGTGCACGATCCTGGGTTGGTCAAGAGTTGGCCAAGCGCCGAATTGGGGATCGTCGCGCAACCCTTTGCCGACGATCCACGGTTCGTCCACCAGTTCGGCGGCCGTGACCTGTCGACGGCCGGCGAATCGGTGGTTCGCAGATACGGCAACGAGAAGGTGGCCTTCGAAGATCAGGTCGCGGCGGAGCCGGTCGAGATCGTAAGCAGGTAGGTCTGGTGCCATGCCGATGACGGCGACATCGATGCGTCGGGTGCGGAGTTGGCGCAGTTGCGTGGGTGTGGATGCTTCGCCGAGTTCGACGATCAGGCCGGGGTGATCTTTGCTGAGCCGAGCTAGCGTCCTGGGGATGAGCACGGCGGCAGCCGACGGGAACGCTGCGATGACGACCCGGCCGGTCAGGCGATCCCGTAGGCCGGCGAGGTCCCTGCTGACCGCGTCGATCTCGTTGAGGACGGCGGCGGCCCTGAGGGCCAGAAGCGTGCCCGCCGGTGACGGGACGACCCCGCGAGCGCCCCGCACGAACAGTGGCGCCCCCGCAGCGGTTTCCATCGCCGCCACCTGGCGGGATACCGCCGACTGGGTGTACCCGAGGGCATCGGCCGCGGCGGTGAACGACCCGGTGTCGACGACGGCTTGGACGACGCGGAGGCCGGTAACGGTGAGATCGGCCATGCCGCCATCCTGACACATGCGATACACGCATGTCTTGCGTGCGAGATCTTCGCTGGTGGAATGGCTTATCTGGCGGCATCGTGGTCCACGTCAGCACCAGCGAGCACCAACAGGAGACAGCAGATGGCTAGGACGTGGTTCATCACCGGAACCTCGCGTGGGTTCGGAAGCGAGTGGGCGCAGGCCGCACTGGAGCGCGGTGACCACGTCGCGGCGACGGCTCGGGACGTCACCCAGTTGACTCCGTTGGTCCAGCGGTACGGACACGCGGTGCTGCCGCTGACTCTCGACGTGACGGACCGCGATGCGGTATACGCGGCAGTCCAGCACGCCAACTCGCATTTTGGCTCGTTGGACATCGTGGTCAACAACGCCGGATACGGGCACTTCGGCATGATCGAGGAGTTGACCGAGGACGAACTCCGGGCTCAGATGGAAGCCAATTTCTTCGGTGCCGTATGGGTGACGCAGGCCGTGCTGCCCATCATGCGATCACAACGATCGGGGCGAATCCTGCAGGTGACGAGCGAGGGCGGTATACGCGCCTTCCCCGGTATCGGCGCATACCACGCGTCCAAGTGGGCGCTGGAAGGGTTGTCGGAGTCCCTGTCACAAGAAGTAGCGGCCTTCGGCATTCACATCACCAACGTCGAGCCAGGTCCTTACGCCACCGATTGGCTGGCCCGCGGGGCCCGGCACAGCGACCCGCACCCGGATTACGCCGAAGTCCACCAAGCGACAGGGCGGCAATTCCAGACCGGCGACCCATCCGCCACCAAAGCGGCGATCCTCAAGATCGTCGATGCCGAACAGCCACCACTGCGGATCTTCCTCGGCAAATCCTTCGACGACGTCGCCGATCTCTACGACGAGCGCCTCCGCACGTGGCGCCATTGGCAGCCTGTCTCGCTGGCCGCGTTCGGCTGACTCCCAGCGGCGAGAATTCGCACAAGACGCAGTACCGGTCCTGACCATAATCGACCGAAGCGGCAATAGCGACAGCGCCGCGACGCGCCAGAATTCGCCGGACCGCTGAGGAAATGCCACGAAATTGAGACGGATCTTCGGTCACATCACGGTGAGACAACTCGGAACCCGCAGGTCACGCGAGATCGACATGTCACGAGTACTGAGACCCTACGCGCGCACTATTCGGCTCCACACTGGATGATCGGACCGTGCGCACGGTTCAGGCGAGCGCGGACTACGCATAACCAGCGGCTGTCAAGCCGTCTTGATCGCACCGCCGTCGATGATGTGGTCCGCGCCGGTGATGCTGCCGGCCAGGGGTGAGGCCAGGTAGCCGACCAGGGCGGCGACTTCGGCGGGCTCCACGAATCGGCCGGTGGTGATCCCCATCCCGGCTGGCAGCTGCGCCAGGAGTTGCGCATGTGGCACACCCATCGAACGCGCGAGCTCCGCGCCGTAGCCGTCCGGGGACTCCCACATGGAGGTGCGCACCGGGCCGGGGGAAATGGTGTTCACTCGTACGCCCAGTGGGCCGACTTCCTCGGTGAGAGCTTTGCCGAACGCGGTCAAGGCCGCCTTCGAGGTGGTGTACGGCATCGGCCCCGCGTGTGGCATCCGGGCGCCGTTGGACGAGATGTTCACGATCGCGCCCTTCTGCCGCAGCAGGCTGGGCAGTGCGGCACGGGTGGTGCGGACCGCGCTGAAGAAGTTCAGCTCGAACGTCCGCTGCCACTGTTCGTCGTCGAACGTGGCGAAGCCGCCGGTCTGGCCGCCGTCGCTGTCGCCGCCACCGACGTTGTTGACCAGTAGGTCGATGTCCCCCAGCTCCGTCAGTGCCCGCTCAACGAGCTGGAGGGGGCCCTCGGCGGCGGCGAGGTCGACCGGTATCGCGATCGCCCCGGACGCGGCCAGCTCCGGCGGGACCGTGCGCGAGCCTGCGACCACTCGCATGCCCTCGTCGAGCAGCGCCGTGACGATGGCCAAGCCGATGCCACGGCTGGCACCGGTCACCAAGGCGGTCTTGCCAGCCAGCTGAACGTCCATATCGTCACCCTTCTCAAACGCATCAACGTAGACCTTCATTTCTTCCTACTTGCGACAGTAGTGTCGCAACTAAGAAGAAGCAAGGGACTTCCCTGTAGTGTTTTCCGTGGCGAGGAGGTAGGGGTGACACAGCAAGAAAGGGCACGTCCGGCCGGACGTCCGCAGCGGGCGGACGCTGAGCGCACCGTGCAGGCGATTCTCGAAGCTGCCGAACGTGTCCTGAGCGCCGATCCCACAGCGTCCATGGAACAGATCGCCGCGGCGGCCGGCGTGGCCAGGACCACCGTCCATCGACGCTTCGCCACGCGCGACGCGCTGATCGACGAGTTGACCGGCTGGGCCGCCCAGCGGTTCGACGAAGCGGTGCAGCGCGCTCGCCCGGAGACCGCGCCACCCCTGGTCGCGCTGTACCAGGTGACCGCGAACGTACTGGACGTCAAGATCGGCTGGGGGTTCGGGATGAGCCGTACCTCCTCGGCCGACCCCCAGGTCGCCGGGGTGCACACCGGAATACGCGAACAGTGCGACCGCCTCTTCCTCAGGGCGCGCGACGCCGGGGTGATCAGAACCGACGTCGATCTCGACTGGGCCCGCCGTGTCTACTACGCGCTCATTCACGAGGCGACCCAGCAGCCCGAGCAGACGGACACGGACATGCTCGCCACGCTCGTGGTCGACACGCTGCTCCGGGGAATCGGCGCCAACGGCGGGCTCTAAGCAACCGACCAGTGTGCGCGCGAACCGTGGGCCCTGTCGGCCAGTACCCGACCCGGTCGTGCCCGAGGCCGGCCACCACCGACCCGACCCACTCGAATCCGTCCCCACCATCACCTGGAATGTCCCACCATCACCTGGAATTGAGGCGAGTCACCACGCTTGCCCGCGGTGACCGCCAGCGACAACGACTTCTGGCCCTGCTCGGTGGCCAGATGCTGCTTCGTCGTCCAACCGTGCCATAGTGTTCGGCCTGCGTCCGTTGGCAACGAGAGTTGGTCGAGCCCGAATACGGTCCTGATGCCTTCCGCCGATTCTTGTCTCATCGTCCGCCGTCCCGTCATCGCAGGTAGTGGACGGCCCGCAGTCCCAGGGAATTAGGTGACCATGACTTTGTCCGTCAACCGGCGTCAGATCCTCAAAGGTGCGGCGGGTTTGGGCGCGGCCGGCCTACTCGGTCGGGTCATGCCGAGCACGGCGCCAGTCCCCACTACCGGTCGACGGCGGGTGGCGATCGTCGGCGGGGGTGCGGGCGGCATCATGGCCGCGTACTTTCTTGCCGGCAGCTGTGATGTGACCGTCTTCGAGGCGCTGTCCAAGATCGGCGGCCATTGCGACTCGCGGCAGGTCGACTACCAGGGCACGCCGCTCACCGTCGATGTGGGTGCACAGTTCTTCCACCCAGCCACCCATCCGATCTATGTGACACTGCTGGAGCAACTGGGCCTCTACGATCCCAACAACCCGGACGGGGACTCGACGATAGAGGCACCGGGCAGCGTGTGCGTCTTCTCCCGAGGCGAGAGCTGGCCGAGGTTCTCATCGACCGAGCCGCTGCTCACCCCGGTCTACACGATCGACTTCGCGATCTACGCCGAGGCCGCTCGCCAGGCAGTACTGGACAACACCTCCTGGGAGGTACGGGTCGACGACTGGATCGACGACCTGCCAGTCACCCCGGGATTCAAGGACGTGGTGCTGCTCCCCTGGATCTCCGCGTTGATCGGCACCACGCAGGCGAATGCGGCCGGGTCGTCGGTGCGCTCGATCCTGCAATCCTTCGCGTTGGCGTTCCCGGCGGACCTGCTGGCCGGTGCGAGCACCTACAACTCGACGATCGGGCTTGAGGGCAACCTGCATCGCATGCTCGACCTCAGCCCGACTGTGCAGGTGCGGGTGAACTCACCTGTTCAGTCCGTGGCCTTCGACGGGCAACGCTGGTCGGTCAGCACCTCGACCGGTACCCATGATCCGTTCGACGCCGTGGTGATGAACGCGCCGCCACACAACAGCACCTCGATACTGAGCGGGCTGCCCTGGGCAGCCGACATCGTCGGGTTGCTCGGCCAGTACGGGTACTTCGACTCGCGCATCGTGATCCACGACGATCCGATCTACCTGGACTCCGACCGCGACCTGTGGGCTGTCTACAACGCTGAGGTCACCGGCGTCGACTGCGAGGGAAGCGTGTGGCTGGGCGGCATCGAGCCGAAACTGGCCAATGGCCACACCGTCGACGTCTTCAAGTCCTGGACCGAGCATCGGAGCACCCAGCCGAGCGCGATCGTGTTCGACCGCGCCTTCCAACACCCGCTGATCACGCCCGACGTGATCCGTGCGACTCGGGCGTTGCATGCCACGCAGGGCCGTAACGGCCTGTACTTCAGCGGCCAGTACACGACCGGCATGGACCTGCAGGAAGCCTGCGTGTACTCCGCGATGCAGGTCGCCGACGCGCTCGCCCCCGACAGTGCGACGCTGGCGTCGCTCCGGGCGCTGCTGGCACAGAAGGGCCTCTCGGGCATCTCCTACGACGTGTGAGAATGAGGTTCTGAGCGTCAGCCGGGGCTTGTCGACCACGATCACACGGTGGTGTGACGGTGCATGACCAACCGGGTTGCCTTGATCTTGTCCGGCTCGATTGCCGGTCCAGTATCCCGACCGAGCTAAGGTGAGCCGCAGCCCCTACTTGATCGAGAATTTGCCTAACCGATATCACTGAGCTCGCTCAGATGAGCACGCTCCGTGGTTATAGTGTTCAGATGGCTGTGACGCGGGACGCGGTGGCTCCGACACGAGACACACTGGTTCACTCGTACCTGTTTCTGCGACGAGCCGTCGGCATCCTGGGTGTGGCGTTGCCCGCGGTACTGATCATCGGTAAGGCCCTGCTGCAAGGCGGTCCGCCGCTGGGCTCGATCAGCGACTACGTCTACAGCGACATGCGCGCCGTGCTGATCGGCACCATGGCCGCGATCGGCGTTTTCCTGTTCTCCTACCGCGGCTACGGCCGGATTGACGACATCACCGCCGATGTCGCCGCGGTCGGCGCGATCGGGGTCGCGCTCTTCCCGACCACGCCGATCACCGGTCAGTCCAGCGCGGCCGCGAGAGCGGTCGGGACCGTGCACATCGTCAGCGCCGCGATCTTCTTCGCCGCACTGGTCGTCTTCTGCCTCTTCCTGTTCACCCGCAGCGATTCTCCGAAACCCACCGGCCGTAAGCGTGTGCGCAACGGCATCTACATCGCGTGCGGAGTGATCATGTTGGTGTGCTTGATCAGTATCGGCATTCTCCAGGCCGTGATACGCACCGATGTCGCGGTGTTGTGGCTGGAATCGGCCGCCGTGATGGCATTCGGGATTGCCTGGCTGGTCAAGGGCGAAACCATCCTGGCCGGCTAGACGAACGTCCGACATGCCGCGCTGGTCTGCTGCGGACCGCCGCAATTCACCTCACACGGTTCAGTCGGTAATGGACATGAGTCAAGGCATCGGCCGGTTTCTGCGCCGGAAGATGCCACCATCCTCCGCGTGCTGCCCACCCGCGCGTCGTCGTTGGCGTACACGTCAGGCGTGGACCGATCCGGACCTACCGGCTCGGTGACCAGCTGCCGACGTTGTCAAGGAGCTGGTCGATCAGCTCGTCGGAGACAATGCCGGCCTGGAACATGGTGCGATAGAGCAACGGCCCGAGCACGATCGCGAAGGCGTCGTAGAAGTCCAGTGTCGTGTCCAGCTCGCCACTGTCGACGGCGAGCGCGAGGGCCACGCCGAGCCGTTCGGTACCGGACGCGACGATGATGTCTCGCCGCCTGGCGACTTCCGGATCCTGCGCCGCACCGCGCATCAGGACCCATGCCACGGCGATGACCCCGGCCATCGCCTGCTCGGTGGCGAGCTTGCGCAGTTCCCGGTGCAGCCAGGGCCGGACCGGGGTGGTCGGTTCGCGGAAGAACGGCAGGTCGACGCTGACCATCGCGTCGAGCAACAGTTCCTCAGGCACCGGCCAGTGCCGATAGACGGTGGCTCGGCCGACTCCGGCCTGCGCGGCGACCCGTTGGTGGGTAACCGCGGGCGGGCCTTCCGTGGCCAGCAGCGTGCGGGCCGCGGCGAGGATCGCCTCCCTGCTGCGGGTCGCTCGGGGATCTTCGTCGTGCGCCATGCCCACGATTCTACGAGACACCTTGACTCATAGATGGATCCCTGGCAGTCTCCAACTATGAGACAAGTTGACTTACAGATGGAGCCGGTGGACCTGACCGGGCGAGTCAGTCTGGTGACGGGCGCCACCGGCGGAATGGGTCGGGTGATCGCCACCGAACTGGCCCGACTGGGTTCGACGGTGGTGATCGTGTGCCGCGACAACGCCAAAGGCGTGGCACTGCGACAGCGGATCGCGGCCGAGATCGGTATCGACCGGATCGAGGTGCTGACCGGTGATCTCGCCTCTGAGGTTGATCTGCACCGGATTGCCGAGGAATTCACCGGCCGCCATCAGGCTCTGCATCTGCTGATCAACAACGCCGCCGCGTACTCTGGGCGCCGGGCAGTCACCGCGGACGGGATCGAGTTGCAGGTAGCCGTCAACTATCTGGCCGGATTCACCCTGACCACGTTGCTGTCGGAGCAGTTGCGAGTCGGTGCGCCGTCTCGGGTGGTCAACGTCGTCACGGCCGCGATGAGCGACACCCGGCATTTCAAGATCCGCCGCCGGCCTCGACCGGTGCGGCTGGACCCGGCAACTCTTGACGATCTGCGTTCGGTCAACGGCGCAGCCGGCTTCGTCGCCTTCCAGGCGTACGCCAGGGCGAAGCTCCTCGCCACCATGAGCGGATACGTCCTGGCCGACCAACTTAGGGATACTGGCGTCACGGTGAACGCGGTGCATCCCGGGCTGGTGGCCACCGACATCTTCGATGCCATCACACCGCCCGCCCTGAAGCCGTTCCGTCGCACGCTCAGGAAGCTTGTGCTGACCCCGGAGCAGGGTGCCGAGTCGATCATGCGGCTGGCCACGGCGCCCGAACTGGCCGGTGTCACCGGCCGCTACTTCGACCAGGACAACCAATGCGACTCACCACCGGTGTCCTACGATCACCAACTCCAGCAACGACTCTGGGCGGCGACCCAGGCATACCTCGCGCGCGATCACGTCGCCTGATGCGGTAGTTCGGCCGGCCGGCCGAACTACCGCTCCGCCGTTGTCTGGTGGCCGATTCGGTACGGCGCGCCCGGTCGGAGGCGTTACGACCATCCGTCCGGTCAGCCGTGGCAGCGCTGGCGCAAAGAGATCGCGGCCGGGCCCAAGCGCCGGCGCCGGCCTCGTCGAGGAGCTAGTCGTTCGTGCAGGCCTGCGCTTGTGGGTTCAGCAGACGGCGCCCGGATCGGCGGTGATCTCGAGGGGTGATCACCCTGTCCTCCATGGCGATGGCGCCGCGGATCTCGTAAGGTGAAGATCGCCAGGCTCGCCTTGGCTTCCCCGGCGATCTCACACCACGCATCCATCGACCAGCCGGGAACCGCTAACCAGGCCCCGAGTCGGGGCGTTATGCGCCGTGGCCAGCGTCGGCCCGGGTTTGTAACGCGGTCAGGATCATCGTCGACACGCCGGCGCGCTGCCAGCGCCGGAACAGGCCGTAGACGGTTTGCCAGTAGCCGTAGTCGGGTGGGATGTCACGCCAGGGCGGGCCGACGCGGACTCGCCAACGGATGCCGTCGAGGAGTTGACGTTTGGTCCAGGGTGCAATGGGTTCACGGTCGGTGGCGTAGGCAGAGGCGAGGACGTCGTTTGTGGCCTAGCCCCATGTCCCCCAATGGGATTGGCGCACTTCGTTGATCGCCATGGCGTCACCGTGACTGGAGCGCTTGGGCGAGCAGTTCGGTCTGGTGGAACCAGTCACCCGCAGCGAGGGTCACCACGACTCGTTGGGCGCCGTTGGCAGCCAGTTCCGCCAAGTGCCGGGCGACTGTTTCGGGTTCGCCGCTAATTACGGCTTGCTCGGCCTGGTCGGCCGGGATGCCGAACATGCCGTCGGGGTCGGACACCGATCGGATGATTGTCGTGTGGTCGGGAAGCGACGGATCGCCGTGGATGACCACTATCGCGTTGGTCGTGATCGCCGGCGTCGATCGACCGTTGATGGCGGCGTGCCTTTCCAGACGTGCCCGTTGCGTGGCGACGTGCTCGGGCGCGGTGAGCATGAACCATCCATCACCGTAGGAGGCGGCCCGCCGCACCGCGGCATCTGACATGCCGCCGACGATGATTGGTGGCACGGTAGCGGCCGGGCTGAGTTGGATCTGCGTGTCGGCTGTTTGCTGCCCAAGGCGAGTAGGTCTGCCGGCGATGAGGTCAGGCAGCAGTCGCAGCGCCTCGTCGGTGAGCCTGCCGCGATCCCGTCGGGACACCCCTGCCGCAGCCCAGGAGAGGTCGTGACGGTCGCCACCGACCCCGACTCCCAGCAGCACCCGGTCACCGGAGATGTGCTGAAGCGAGGCGACCTGCTTGGCCGTCCACACGACTGGCCGTAGTGGCAGGACGAGCACGCCCAGTCCGAGTCGGACCCGTTCGGTTACCGCGGCGGCAGCCGCCAGTGAGATCATGCTGTCCAGCAGGGGCACTCCGGTCCCGGCGATCAGCTGGTCGATCACCCATATCGACTCGAATCCGAGATCCTCGGCGTGCCGGGCGGCGGCCGCCACGTTCCCGGGGGATCGGTCTCGGGTGGACATTGTTGGGAGCATGACACCGACGTCGACCGCAGCCATGGTTACCTCCGATGGGGTCAGTTACTTCTTGTAACCGTGACGATCCTGAGGCATCCTGGTCGGTGATGGAAGACGGCACTCCTATGTCACTTACGCACACGAATGTGTGTGACACCGGCTCGTGTGAGATCCGGGAGCTGCTCGACCGGCTGGCCGACAAGTGGTCGCTGCTGGTGGTCGAGCTGCTCGGCGCGGGAAAACGCCGATTCGGTGAACTTCATCGGGACATCGACGAGATCAGCCAGCGCATGCTGACCTTGACGCTTCGTCATCTCGAACGTGATGGTCTGGTCCGACGGACAGTGCACCCCGTGGTGCCGCCCCGGGTCGACTACGAGCTGACGCAGCTCGGCCACAGCTTGCTCGCCATTATCGAGCCACTCGTTTGCTGGACCCGGGAGCATCGTGACGAGATCGCCCAGGCCCGGCATAGCTATGACACCAGGCCTGGTTAGTGCTGGACCGGCACGCGATCCCCTAGCGGAAGCTGGTTCGGGGCGTTGAGGCGGGCCATGAGTTCGCGATTGGTGGCGCGGGCGGCGGTCAGGTCTTCGTCGCGTTCGTCGAGTTGTTGCGGCAGGTCGATGGCGTGCTGTTCGAGATCGGTACGCCGGCGCGCAGTCGAACTGGCCGCAGCCGCAGGACAGACGACGGCAGTGCGAACTGCGACGGCGGATCCTGATCCCGCCGTTGCCGCAACGCTCAAATACTGAGCACTCGCCACGAGTGAACGCGCAGACAGGTCCCTATTACGGACCCGGCAAATCTTGTAGGTTCTCAAAGTTGGTTCGGTTATCTCACTGACCGCTTCATCTCCGCTTCGTTTATGAAGTTGAGATGAGACTGGCCCGTTTGAGTTGTTATCGCGGTCAGCGGCGGTAATGGTCGGCGACAGCGGTGAACGCGGTCTTGGGTTCCCAGCGCATGTCCGGGTAGGTCTCGCCGTAGCGGTCTTCTAATACTTTGACGATGCCGGGGCTGGCCAGATCGAGGTCGTCACGGGGGTCGCCGTCGCCTCGATGCGGATGAGTCTCGAGCGCGAACAGGAACACGAAGGCACTGTCGACACCCTCGGCGTCGAAGATGTCCAACACCTCGCGCAGGTAGGCGGCCTGGCCGGCTTCGTCGCGGAGGTAGTCCCCGTTCAGCCGGACAGGGGCACCCGTGTCCTTGTCGGTCTCGACGATCTCCATGCCGCGAGCGCCTCGGTCGGCCGCGCCGCGATAGGTGGACGCGCCGAAGCCGGTGATGGCGACCGGCTTGCCCTGCGCGACGAGGGTGCGTACGCCGTCCTGGTACTGGTCAGCGACCTCGGCGGACCGGATCAATTCGACGGACATGATGTCGAAACGCGTCCAGTCGATGCGCTCGAACGGGATGGCCGCGTAGGTGATCCGTCCGTGGAAGTGCTCGCGGACGACAGCCACGGCGTCACCGAGGAACTCGTCGAGACGAGCGCTGACCTCGGCGAGCCGCTCGTGCCGGCGATCGGGCTCGCCGAGCAGGCGACCGAGCCGGTCTTCGAGGCTGTCGCCGGGCAGGAATCCGTGGTTCATGATCGTCAGCTCGACTCCGGTGACGAACACGACCTCGGCGCCCGTCGCGCGGAGCCGCTCGGCCCGCTGGGCGCAGTCGGCGAACAGCGACAGGATCTCCTCGGGCGTCAGCTCCAGCGGGTAGGGCGAGAACCAGACCTCCAGCCCGAGCTCGGCGGCGCAGGCGGCGGCGAGCTCGATCCGTTCCGGATCGCCGCCGATGATCTGGACGGCGTTGCAGTGCAGGTCGTCGCGGATGATGGCCAACTCTCGTTTGACCACCGCGGGATCGAGGCTCGGGCGCGAGCTGTCGGCGCCACGAATGAG
>DASYBO010000760.1:0-3508 GCA_036500685.1 Pseudonocardiaceae bacterium
TCGAGGGCTCGCCGACGGACAACAACGCCACCCAGGTCATCACCGGCCAGAACCAGGTCGCCAATGCCCTGTACGCCTCCGGCGCGTGGGTGAAGAAGGGCTTCCAGCAGATCAACAACTGGGACAACCAGCTCGCCAACACCACCTTTGACCAGCTGCTGACCGCCAACGGCACCAAGGTCGACGGTGTGCTGGTGGCCAACGACGGTATGGCCGGTTCGGTCATCACCATCCTGCAGAAGTACCACCTGGCCGGCACGGTCCCGGTGACCGGTCAGGACGCGAGCGCCGCCGGTCTGCAGGCGATCCTCGCCGGTGACCAGTACTCCACGGTGTTCAAGCCGATCAAGCTGGAGGCTCAGGCGTCCGCGCAGCTGGCCGCCGACCTGGTCAAGAACGACACCGCCTCGGCCAACAAGCTGGCCAGCCAGACCACTCATGACGCGACAGGCAACCGCGACGTGGCCTCGGTGCTGGAGACCCCGGTTTCCATCACCAAGAGCAACGTCAAGGAGGTCGTCGACCAGGGCTACGTCAAGGCGACCGACATCTGCACCGGCGCGGCAGCTCCGGTCTGCACCACCCTCGGCATCCACTGATCACCCAGTCGCCGAGGCACTGACGGCCGTGGTGGGGCGTAGCGATACTGCGCCCCACCACGGCACCCCACTGTGTTGACCACTTCCGGGTTCGACTCCTTTTAGGTCCCTGGCCCTGAACCCGTTTCCCCGCAAGGAGGTACGCCCCGTGAACGAGCCGATTCTGGCGCTACGCGGCGTGAACAAGAGTTTCGGCCCCGTTCACGTGTTGCATGACGTGGACTTCGTGGTGCGGGCCGGCGAAGTCGCCGCGCTGGTCGGCGACAACGGTGCCGGCAAGTCGACCCTGATCAAGTGCATCGCCGGCATCCACCCCGTGGACAGCGGCGAGATGCTGTTCAACGGCAAGCCGGTGTCCATTCACGGTCCGCGCGACGCCGCGGCGCTCGGCATCGAGGTCGTGTACCAGGACCTCGCGCTGGCCGACAACCTCGACATCGTGCAGAACATGTTCCTCGGCCGCGAACGCGGACCGGCCTGGATGCTGGACGAGGCCGGGATGGAACTGGCCGCCCGCAAGACCCTCGCGTCGCTGTCGGTGCGCACGGTCAAGTCGGTGCGTACCCCGGTCTCCTCGCTCTCCGGTGGTCAGCGGCAGACCGTGGCCATCGCCAAGTCGGTGCTGTGGAACAGCAAGGTGGTGCTGCTCGACGAGCCGACCGCCGCCCTCGGTGTCGCCCAGACCCGCCAGGTGCTCGACCTGGTGCGCAGGCTGGCCGAACAGGGGCTCGGCGTGGTGCTGATCAGCCACAACATGAACGACGTCTTCGAGGTCGCCGACCGGATCTCCGTGCTCTACCTGGGCCGGATGGCCGCCGAGGTCAATGCCAAGGACGTCACCAACAACCAGGTGGTCGAGCTGATCACCGCCGGTCGTTCCGGCGACCTCGGCCTTGCCCGCCCCGATGCAGCGACCGTTTAGGCGTGCGAGTCGCAACTGATCTTGTGAGGACCATTTCATGACCGACAACCAGACTGAATCGCCGGAGAAGGCGGCCGCGGGCAACACGGTGATCTCCGACTTCGGGATCGACACCACGTCCCGAACCACCCGCGAGGCCTTCGGCGACTACTTCGCCAAGGTCCGCGGCGGCGAGTTCGGCGCCCTGCCCGCCATCGGCGGCCTGATCGTGCTGCTGATCGTGTTCAGCAGCCTGTCCGGGTTCTTCCTGACCATCAACAACCTGGCGAACCTGATCACCCAGGGCGCGGGCGAGACGATCATCGCCATCGGCATCGTCTTCGTGCTGCTGCTCGGCGAGATCGACCTGTCCGCCGGTACCGCGTCCGGTGTGTGCGCGGCGGTGTTGGCGTTGCACCTGAACAGCAACGGCAACCTGCTCGGCGCGATGGGCGGCACCGTCTACTACGCGTTCATCATCGTGCTCGCGCTCGCCGCCGTGCTCTCCGTGCTGATGCGTATCTGGGCGGGCGCCGCGCTCGCCCTGGTCGCGGTCATTCTGCTGCTCTCCGGCTTCGGGCCGAACGCCTGGCTGGAGATGCTGCTGGCCGTGTGCGTCGGCGGCGGAATCGGTGTGCTGACCGGTGTGATGGTGTCCAAGGTCCGGATCCCGTCCTTCGTGGTGACGCTGGCGTTGTTCCTGGCCTGGAACGGCGTGACCATCCAGTTGGTCGGTAGCGCCGGCACCGTGCCGATCCGCAACAGCCCGACCCTGTTCAACGTGGCCAACGGCAACCTCAGTGTGCTGGGCAGCTGGATCCTGCTGATCGTCGCGGGTGGCGGGTACGCGGCGGTCCTGCTGTTCCGGCACTTCAGCCGACTGCGCAAGGGACTCGTCGCCCAGCCGACCACCATGGTGCTGATCAAGGTCACGGTGGTCCTCGTGCTCGCGATCGTGGCGACCTGGCTGCTCACCCTGAACCGCTCGCCCAACGCGATCGCGGTCATCAAGGGCGTGCCCTATGTGGTCCCGGTGATCCTGGTGCTGATGATCGTGGGCACCTACGTGCTGGACCGCACCCGCTACGGCCGCCACATCTACGCGGTCGGCGGCAACCGGGAAGCGGCCCGCCGTGCAGGTGTGGACGTGGACAAGATCCGGATGAGCGTGTTCGTGATCTGTTCCAGCCTGGCCGCGGTCGGCGCGATCGTGTACAGCTCGAAGATCGGTTCGGTCAGTGGTGGCGCCGGTGCCGGCAACGAACTGCTGTTCGCGGTTGGCGCCGCGGTCATCGGTGGTACCTCGTTGTTCGGTGGTCGTGGCCGGGTCCGGGACGCGGTGATCGGTGGTGCGGTGCTCGCCACCGTGAACAACGGTCTTGGCCTGCTCGGCTTCCAGGCCGCAACGGTCAACATCGTCACGGGTGTTGTGCTGCTGGTCGCGGCGACCGTGGACGCGGTGTCCCGGCGCAGGGCATCGGCACGTTAGGGGCAGGCGCGGCAGGCGGTCCTAGGGGAAGTACTCAACGAGTGGGGGTGCCAGGGTGACGTCACCACCTACTGCCGGCACCCGGCCGGACGAGGTCCGGCGCCACAACCGGGCCGCCCTGCTGCGCAGGCTGCACATCGCCGGTGCGTGCACCAGGGCGACGCTGGCCTCCGAACTCGGCCTGAACCGCTCCACGATCAAGACGCTCGTGGACGGTCTTGCCGAGGACGGGCTGGTCGAGGAACGGCTGCCGGCGCAGCGCAGCGGTGCCGGCAGGCCGTCCCTGCTGGTGCTGCCGCAGCCACAGGCCGCGGTGGTGCTGGCCGTGGACATCCGGGTCGAGCAGGTGGCGACCGCGCTGGTCGGCATCGGTGGCGACATCCTCGGGCGGTGCAGCTGGAGCCTGCGCCGCAAGACCAGGGAGCCGCGCGAGGTGTTCACCAAGATCGTGGACACCAGCGAGCTGCTCATCGAGGAACTCGCGGTGGACGTGGTCGCGGTCGGCGTTTCGGTGCCCGG
>DASYBO010000761.1:0-11253 GCA_036500685.1 Pseudonocardiaceae bacterium
CCCGTCCTCGGCCTATCGGCAAGGAGGGTCTGTGCTCCTCCCGGAGCCCAACACTCGTACTGAGCAACTTTTGCACTATATAACTATTTCGGTAGACAACAGAATCTGGTGTGATGCTCATGACGGCAGCCGCATCACAGCTTGCCTGCTGCAACTATTGCAGCAGGCAACACTGACCTGTCAGCACCATCGCACATCAACCGCGTTCGGACTGCTGAGGTCTTGTCATCGCGACGACCGCCCGGCACAACGCCGGCTGTCGACGAGCCCGGCGCCGTCAGCCGTGCCAAGGCCAGGTGGCGTAGTGCCTCGGTGACGAGCACGCCGTCTCACGCGCAACGTCGGGAAGTGAGTACTTCTGCGACATCCGAGACACAGATCGAACACCGGCTGATCCGCACCGCATATCCGCCTTGCAGCCCTTGCCCGTACCCCTCACCACGATCGGCCCTGTCCAAGAGCACGCAGACAAGACGGAGATCACATACTCACAGTCGGGAAAGATCGAGGCTGAAGTCCACGCCCACGCTCGGCTGGTGCTGTCGGTGTGGACGGTCGGCGTGGACTCGTCGTCCAAGATGAACGAGTCAAGATGTCGTCCACGCACCTCAGCCGGTGGAGAGCTGGATGGCCTTGACGATCAACAAGAGCGCCGCGACGATCAGATAGCCGCGCAGCAGGCTCATGCCGAGTTTCAGGCCCGGTGACCATTTCACCGGTTTGAGCAGGGCCAGCGGCGGCATCCGCCAATGACTCCGATCCTCCCGGTCCGGCACGTTCACGGTCTCCGCGGCCTCGCGCCGCCGCAGACGCGCGATGCGCAGTCCCACCCCGGCCGCGACCAGGCCGACCAGCAGGACGCCGGACAGCCAGATGGTGACCTGGGTGGTGTTCACCGAGGGGAACAGCGTGGTCGCGACCAGGACACCGGAGAGCATCAACAGCACCGCGATGATCACGCTGGCCAGGATGTTCAGCCAGCGCTGGTTGACCCACGGGCCCAGCACCTCGCGATCGTTGCACAGCAACAGCAGGAACACCGACGCCGAGGGCAGCAGCAGCCCGGCGAGGGCCTGCACGCTGGTGGTGATCAAACCGAGCGGAGCGTTCGGGATGAGCACGACGGCCGCGGCGACCATCACCAGCGCGGCGTAGCTGGCGTAGAAGCCCTTCGCGTCGGCGAAGCTGCGATGCAGCGAGTGCCGCATGTTGAACATGTCACCGAAGGCATAGCTGGTGGCCAGCGTGACCGCGGCGGCGCCGATGATCGAGGCGACGAGCAGCACGATCGCGAACAGCGCGCCAAGGACGTAGGCGTGGCTCGCCAGCGCGTCGGCCACCCCGAGCGCGTCGGTGAAGTGTCCGACGAGCTTGGTGCCGCGCACCGCGAAATCGGCGACCACGATCAGCGCGGCGGCGGCGAGGACCACCACCAACGACCCGACCACCGTGTCCGCGCGCTCGTACTTGATGAACCGGGGTGTGATGCGCTTGTCGATGATGTTGGACTGCTGGAAGAACAGCTGCCACGGTGCGACCGTGGTGCCCACGATCGCGATGATGAGCAGAATGGCGTTGGAAGACGCTCCACCCTGGATGCCGGGCACGAAGAAATGGGCGCCGACCTCGTTCCAGTGCGGGTGTGACAGGACGGTCAGCGGGATGATCAGCAGGCTGGCCGCGATGAACGCGAACATGGCCCGCTCCCAGCGCCGGAAACTCCCGGACGCGGTGATCACGATCAGGACGACGGCGGTCACCGGAACGGAAATGTAGCGGCTGACGCCGAAATAGCTCAACGCCAGCGAGACACCGATGAACTCGGTGACGATGGTCAGGAAGTTCAACAGGAACAGGTCGCCGACGGAGAACCAGCCCCAGAATCGGCCGAACCGCTCGTTGATCAGCCGGGCGTGCCCGACCCCGGTGACCGCGCCGAGCCGGACCACCATCTCCTGGTTGACGATCAGCACCGGGATCAGCAGCAACAAAGTCCACAGTAGACTGTAGCCGTAGTTCTGGCCCGCCTGCGCGTAGGTGGAAACCCCGCCGGCGTCGTTGTCGCCGACCATCACGATCAGGCCGGGACCCATGATCGCCAGGAAGGTGAGCAGCCGACGGCGCAGCGTCCGCTGCTGGTCCGAGTCATCGACGCGGACGCTACCCAGTGCGCCCTTGATGTCGCCGACATGCGCCGAGTCCAGCACCGCGCTGCCGGCCGTCCCGCTGCCGCGCGCCGCGCGCCGCTCGCTCGGCGGAGCGGTGCGGGGTGTCGGTCGCTGCGGTCCCTTGTGGACCGGGACGGCGGGTGTCCCGTCCGAGTGGGCGTCGGTGTGCTCGCTCACGGTGTCGGTCCTTTGTCATCGCTGCCCGGCTGCAGATCGACGCTCTCGTCATCGCCGGTATCGGAGGTGTCGTGCGTTTGGGCCGGTTCGCGGCGCCACCAGTCCTCCGGGAGAGTCGCTTCCAGGACGTCGTCGACGGTGACCACGCCGAGCGGATGACCGTCATCGTCCACCACGGGCAGGGTGAGCAGGTTGTAGTCGGCCATCAGCAGAGCCACATCGGTGATGTCCGCGTCCGGATGCACCCGGATCGGGTCGGTGTCGGCCAACTCCCGCAGCGCGGCATCCGGATCCGCCTGCACGAGGGTGGCCAACCGGACCACGCCTTTCAGCCGCCCCTTCTTGCTGACCAGATAGACGCTGGTCAGCGCCTCGGGCTGGAGTCCGGTGGCCTCGCGGACCGCGATCAGCCCGACC
This sequence comes from Pseudonocardiaceae bacterium, assembly GCA_036500685.1. GTDB lineage: Bacteria > Actinomycetota > Actinomycetes > Mycobacteriales > Pseudonocardiaceae > CAJCJE01. The sequence continues at coordinate 2,763 of DASYBO010000761.1, forward strand.
GAGGCGGTCCCGTCGGTCGGCACGGTGACGAACTCGACGCCCATCAGGCCACCGGCGCTGGTCGGGTTGAACCCCATCAGCGTGAGCACCTTGGTGCGCACGCCGGCCGGCAGCAGGTCGAGGATCGGCTGGCGGCGGGACTGCGGGAGTTCGTGGATCGCGTCGGCCGCGTCGTCGGCCCGCATCCGGGTCAGCACGTCGGCGATCTCCGCGTTGGTGCGGGCGCCCAGCAGCCGGGACTGAAGGTCGTCGTCGAGTTCCTCGAACACGTCCGCTTCCAGTTCCGGGTCCTGGTGGACCCGGTGCAGGATCTCCGCGCCTTCCTCAGTGGATGCTTCTTCGAGCAGGTCCGCGATCTGAGCGGGCTTCAGGCCGCGCACCCGGGCGACCGCACCGCGCAGCGCGGCGCTGCGGGCGTGACCGATCAGCGGCTCGAACGCCGTCCAGTCCTGACTGGGATGTTCCTCGACCCGGCCACCGAAGATTCCGAGGAACCGGCGATGACGGTGGGTGTCGATGGCGCGGCACAACCACTCCTCGTCCACCCGGACCAGTTCGACGTCGGTCGCCCGGACCAGGCGGGCGTTGGCCACGTCGATCAGCCGGTGTCCGAGCACGTCGGATCGGAGCAGCACCTCGCCGTCGCGGCGCTCGAACTGGCGCATGCTGACCCGGGCGCTGGCCAGCACGATCGGGTCGGCGTCGAATGAGGTGACCTGCTCGATCCCGACGAACACCTCCCGGCCGCCCACGGCCACCACCACGCCGCTGACCAGCGGATAGTCGTGCCCGCGCAGGCGGACGATCACATCGGACAGCCTCCCGAGGCTTTCCCCGTGCCGATCCGCAACCGGTCGTTTCAGCAGTTCGGAGAGGTGGACCAGATCGCTGCCGCGATCCTGCTCGGTACCAGGCCCCTCCGGAGACGGCGCCGGGGACGACGGGGAACTAGCCATGGGCTGTGCCTTTCATGTCACGGGTGGCCGCGGCCGAATTGCGTGTCGGTGGCGGACTTGCCTTCCGAAGGTGCCCCAGCGGCATCGGTCGTGCCGGTCGCGAGGCTCCGCAGAAGCGCCACCACGGCCGCGCTCTGCTCATCAGTGAGGGTAAGGACGCGGCTCAGGTCCCGCGCGCTATAGCCATGACGAACAAGTGACCGGGCGGTGAACAACACCGCCCGGTCAATGCCCGGAAAGCCCTTGAGCAGCGCGCTCGGCAGCGCATCGTCGTGATCCTGCCCGGGTCGCTCGAAGGCGCACTCGACGACGGCGCGATCGGTTTGCCGCCGCCGCCGGGCTCGCCACGGCAGGTATCGGTCCACGACGCCCCGATGCGCCGCCTGCCGTGTCCCGTCTGTGGTCTTGCCGTTCACTGCGCTGTCCTCCGTCATTGCCAAGTGGTCAATTACTTGCGCAGGTACGCAACAGTACGACGGGGCCGGCGCCATGTCCGCGCCGGGCCCACGTCGTTTCGTCAGGTTCGTCAGGACCGTCCGTCGCGGACGCCCTGCTCGATGCGGTCGCCAAGGTCCTTGTCGACGTTGCGCCAGTACTGGAAGGCTCGTTGCAGCACCTGCTCGGTCACCCCGCCGAGGAGGTGACCGATGACGTTGCCGACCAGCCGAGCCCGAGCCGCGTCGTCGAGCACGTCGCGAACGAGCGTGCCGGCCTGGCCCCAGTCGTCGTCCTCGGCGTGCAGGACGTAGGCGCTGCGCATGATCTCGCCGTCGGAGTACCAGCTCGGCGGGGCGTAGTGCTCGGTGTCGGCACGTGGGCCGCCCTTGGAATTCGGCGCGTACACCGGATCGGACACATTGCGGATGCGCATCGCGCCGTCCTTGCTGTAACTGTGCACCGGTGCGATGGGCGCGTTCACCGGAATCTGCTGGTAGTTCACGCCGATGCGGGCGCGGTGCGCGTCGGCGTAGGAGAACAGGCGGCCCAGCAGCATCCGGTCCGGGCTGGCGCCGATGCCGGGAACCAGGTTGCTGGGCTGGAAGGCGGCCTGTTCGATCTCGGTGTGGTAATCGGCCGGATTGCGGTCCAGGGTCATCCGGCCGACCTCGATCAGCGGGTAGTCGCCGTGCGGCCAGACCTTGGTCAGGTCGAAGGGATTGAACCGGTAGGTCTTCGCGTCCTCGGCGGGCATGATCTGCATCTTCAGCGTCCAGCTCGGGAACTCGTCGCGCTCGATCGCCCGGTACAGGTCCCGCTGGTGGTAGTCGGCGTCGACCCCGGCCAGGTGGTCGGCCTCGGCCTGGGTGAGGTGTTCGACGCCCTGGTGGCTGATGAAGTGGTACTTGACCCAGAACAGTCCGCCTTCCGCGTTGATCCAGCTGTAGGTCTGGGAGCCGTACCCGTTCATGTGCCGCCAGGTCCGCGGAATGCCCCGGTCGCCCATCAGCCAGGTCACCTGGTGCGCCGACTCGGGCGAGAGCGTCCAGAAGTCCCACTGCATGTCGTTGTCGCGCAGCCCGTTGTCCGCGCGGCGTTTCTGCGACCGGATGAAGTGCTGGAACTTCATCGGGTCCTTGATGAAGAACACCGGAGTGTTGTTGCCGACCAGGTCGTAGTTGCCTTCGGTGGTGTAGAACTTCAGCGCGAAGCCACGCGGGTCGCGCCAGGTGTCCGCGCTGCCGCGCTCACCGGCGACCGTGGAGAACCGGGCCATCATCTGGGTTGTGGTCCCGGGCTGGAACACGGCCGCCTTGGTGTAGGCGCTGACATCGGCGGTGACCTCGAAGCGGCCGAACGCGCCGCCGCCCTTGGCATGTGGCTGCCGCTCCGGGATGCGTTCCCGGTTGAACTGCGCCATCTGCTCGATCAGGTAGCTGTCCTGGAGCAGGATCGGGCCGCCCGCCCCGACGGTCAGCGAGTACTCGTCGCTCTCGACCGGAATACCCGCGTCGGTGGTGGTTGGCTTGGGCTGCGAGCTGGTCACAATTTTCTCCTTCGGGTCGTGGACGGTCAGCGGTCGGTCGGGTTGAGCTGCCGGAACACCAACCCGGCCAGGACACCCGCCGCGGCTTGGACAAGGACGTAGATCCACACCGTCGGCCACGCGAACAGGCCGCCGACCGCGGCGCCGAGCGACACCGCCGGGTTGAACGCGGCGCCGGAGATCCCGCCGACCGCGAAAGCGCCCGCCACCACGGTGAATCCGATGGCCAGGCCGAAGAACTGGTTGTCCGGCTGGTCCTTGCTTGTGGCGACGTTGAGCACCACGTAGCACAGGGCGAAGGTGAACAGCGCCTCCGCCAGCATCGCGACGGCCAGGGCGTGACCTGGCAACGTCAACGTCCGCACGCTGGCCGGGGCGATCAACGCCCGTGCGACCGCAGCGGCAGCCACCCCGGCTGCCAGTTGCGCGACCCAGTAACCGACCGCCTCGCCGAACCGGATCCGGCCCCGGCACAGCACCGCCATCGTCACCGCGGGGTTGTAGTGGCCGCCGGAGATGTGGCCGCCCGCGTAGATCATCACCATCAGTACGCCGCCCGCGGCGAGCGGCGTGAAGTTGCTGCCGCTCAATCCGCACGCCGCGACCGTGAACACCAGGAAGAACGTGCCGATCACCTCGACGACGTACTTGCGGCCGACCGCCTGCGCCGGTGCCGTCGTCGCGGGTGTGGCCCGTCCCTCCGCTGTCGTAACCCCAGCCATCAAGGTCCTCCCCTGCGATTGCTTTGCCTGTGCTGCAACGATGCGCCGACCGGGGTGCCCGCTTCATCGACGCCAGCGGTAGTTGCGCGCACCCGGTTAACCGGACAGCGTCGTTACCGGTAGCTGGAATGCGATTGATCTGGACCACGCTCCAAGAACCAGCGTTGCCGCCCCGGTCGTGGTCAACGTGAGCAGCGGCACCGCGACCGACCTCAACCGCGATAGGCGCCAAGATCGTCGTGCGAATGGCGCGGCTCAGCCGGTGAGCGGTAGTGCCAGTTGGACGGTAGTGCCAGAATCGGGCTCGCTGTGCAGCCACAGTCGTCCGCCCAGCGCCTCGACCCGGTCGGTCAAGCCGACGAGGCCGGAGCCACGGTCGGGATCCGCGCCGCCGCAACCGTCGTCCTCGATGCCGACGCGCAGCATGCCGTCCTCGGCGGTCACCTCGACATCGGCGACCGTGGCGTTGGCGTGTTTGGCCACGTTGGTGAGCGCCTCGGACACCGCGTAGTACGCGGCGATCTCGATCGCCTCGGGAAACCGCTGCTGGGTCGGGATGTTCAGCCGGACCGGAACGGCGGACCGACGGGCCAGCGCCCTGAGGGCCGGACCGAGCCCGCCTTCAGCGAGGACCGCGGGGTGGATGCCGCGCACGATCTCGCGGAGTTCGTCGAGCGTCGCGGTCAGCCCGTCCACCACCTCGTCCAGTTGTGCGGTGAGGTCGCCCGCGCCGGGCGGCACCGAGTGCTGGGCCGTGCGGAGTTGGAGGGCCAGCGCGACCAGGCGCTGCTGGGCGCCGTCGTGCAGATCGCGTTCGATACGCCGCCGGGCCAGGTCGGCCGCTGCCACGATCCGCGCCCGGGACGCGGTGAGCGCGGCGTGCGCTTCGGCGTTGGCCAGCGCGGTGGCGACCAGTTCGGTGAAACCGGCCAGCCGCGCCTCGGCGTCGTCCGGGAGCGACCGCCAGGACTTGGATATCGCGGTCACGACACCCCACAGGCTCCCCTCGACGCTGATCGGCGCGGCGACCACCGAGCCGAATCCGCGCGCGTGGGCGAAGGCCGCGAGTTCGCCGGTGGCCTCGTTGACGTCGTCGACCCGGGCCGGCTTGCCGGTCCGGAACACCAGCGTGAGCACGTTGTGCCCACCGAGCCGGACCCGAGTGCCCACGGGGAAGGTGACGCCGTCCGCGCTACCGGCCCACTCCCCGACCGCGACCGCCGTGCCGTCCCCGTCGAATCGGCAGATACCGGTGATGTCGGCGCCGAACACTCGGCCGACCTCCGCGGTGACGGCCGCAAAAATCTCCTCCGGCGCGGCCACCCTCGCCACCAGTGTCGCGATCCGGCGCAACGCCGCCTGCTCCTCGGCATACCCACGCAACTCCACCCGCGCCTGCGTGTTCGCGATCGCGGTCGCCACCAGTTCGATGAAACCCGCGAGCCGCGTCTCGATGTCGCCGGGCAGCGGCTCCTTGGCGCTGGACGCGACGCTGATGCCGCCCCACAGCCGGCCGTTCACGCTGATCGGCACTGCGACGGCCGAGTGGATGCCCAGTTCGCGAATACGCTCGGTCGAAGCGCCCCAGGTCACGTCGTAGTCGTCGATGCGCGCCGGTTTCGCCGTCTGAAACACCAGGGTCGGCGCGTTGTGCCCACCGAGTTCGTAGTGGGTGCCGACGGCGATCGGGGGCTCGGCCTGGGTGTTGCTCCACGAGCCGACGACCGTCGCCATCACGTCCGTGTCGTAGCGGTTCAGGAAGGTGAAGTCGACGTCGAGCAACCGGCCGACCTCGGCGGCGACGGCGGCGAACACGTCGTCCGGTGGGGTCGCGCGAGCCACCAGCGTCGCCACGCGCCGCAGCGCCGCCTGCTCACCTTCGGTCCGCTCGCTGAAGAAGCCCTCCACCGTTGGTGGATGTTACCCGGGAAAGCGGATAATTCCCTTCGTGACCGAAGTGCGGGTGGTGCTGGCCGAGGACGACATGTTGTTGCGCGCGGGACTGGCCAGCCTGCTCGACCGGTCCGGGTACGCGGTGGTCGGACAGGCCAGCGACGCCACCACGCTGCTTGACCTGGTCCGAGAACACCAGCCGGACCTGGCGCTCGTGGACATCCGGATGCCGCCGACGAACACCGTCGAAGGGCTGGACGCCGCCCGCACGATTCGGCGGGAACTACCCGGCATCGGCATACTGGTGCTCTCCGCGCACACCGAGGTCGAACACGCGATGGAGCTGCTGGCCAGCGGTCGCGGCATCGGTTACCTGCTCAAGAGCCGGATATCGGACGTCGCCGAGTTCCTGGACACGCTGGAACGGATCGCCAAAGGCGGCTGCGTGATCGACCCCGCCCTGGTCCAGGAGCTGGTGTCGGTCCGGCGGCAGCAGGACCCGCTCGCCGTGCTCAGCGCCAGGGAGCGGGAGGTGCTGGCGCTGATGGCGGAGGGCCGGTCCAACGCGGGCATCGCGCACCGCCTGTGGGTGACCGAAGGCACGGTCGAGAAGCACGTCCGCAGCATTCTGGCCAAGCTCAACCTGCCCGAGACCGAGGACGACCACCGTAGGGTGCGTGCGGTGATCACGTTTCTGGAGACCCAGCCGCCCCATCCCCGAGCAGGTCGTTGATCGCCCGCGCGGAGAGGGTGGCCTTGGGCAGGAATCCGATGGCCGGGCTGGCCGCGATCAGGTCGCGATAGTCCTGCTCAGCATGCGTCGAGATCAGGATCGTGCGCAACGGCGTGCCGGTCGCCTGCCGGTGCAGCCGTTCGGTCAGTTCCAGGCCGCTCTCGCCACCGAGATCGATGTCGACCAGCACCACGTCCGGGTGCAGCCGCGCGACCTGGCGCATCGCTTCCTGGGCGGTGCCCGCGACGCCCGCGACGGTGACGCCCTCGCGCCGCAGTAGCCGATCGGCCGCGGCGAGAAAGCCCGGGCTGTCGTCGACGATCACACAGCGCACCATGTGGCCAGCATCGCAGCGTGCCGCGCCGGGCGCATTGGCGCTAACCCGAATCTCACCTTGCGACGGAGTTGAGTTGGCGGGCCGCACCTGCTCGTGGCCGGCTCTGTGTCTCGCCGTGGCACCGGTTATTGAAGGGTGCTGCTGAAGTCGCCCTCGAAGCTGTCTGTTTGGTCCCCGTTGGAGTCGAAGGTGGTTATCGTGCCGGTGCTGGTGAAGGTGGTCGCGGAAATGGTGCCGTTCTCCGTGCCGTAGGCCAGTCCACCGGCTGGCAGGTTGTGCTCGAAGGTGAACGTGATCGAGCTGCCGCTCTGCTGCCAGTCCAGAGCGCCGGTGAAGCCACCGGAGGTGGCCACCGTCCCGGTCCCGTCCGAGCTGTAGGTGAAGACGCCGGTCCGGGTGAACGGGCCGCCCTGGCTGTACTCCACCACGGTAACGTTCCACGCGCCGGCCAAGGAGGCGGCCAGCGGCACTGCTGCCGCGGCGGTCATCGGCGTTGCCGCGCTCACGCTGAGCACGATGACACCGGCCAGGACGATCCTCTTGCGTAAGCCCATCGGCACAGACATCAGCCACTCCTCGAGCTAGGACCAGGCGCCCTGCCGCTGAGGCGGATCGCGCTGAGCACAAGATTCGCAGCGCCGGCTTGAAACCAGGTTGAAAAGACCTCGATCGACGGCGGGTAATCGCACGATCACGTGCCGTTGGACTGGGGACACCGGTGCCGGTTCCGGTCAGGAGCGGTCGGTCCGCCGATCGGCCGCCGCGGCCGAGGAGAACGCCAGGAGCCCGGCGACCGCGGCGACCGCCATGATCGCGGTCATCATCGTCAGGACGGTGCCACGGCCGCCCAGACCGACCAGCGGGGTGATCACACCCGCCACAGTGAACTGGAGGGTACCCAACAGCGCCGACGCGGATCCGGCCATCGAGCGGTAGTTCGCCATCGCGAGCGTCGTGCAGTTGGGCAGCCCCATGCCCAGTACCGCGACGGCGACGAACAACGGGACCAGCAGCAAGACGAGTGGCGCGTGCAGGAGCCCGGCCATCAACAGCAGCACGTCGGCCACCGTGGCCGCCACCATGACCGACCGCAAGAGCACACGGGACGGAAACCGCCGGACCAGACGGGCGTTGACCTGGCCGAGCACCGCCATCCCCAGCGCGTTCACCCCGAAGATCAGACTGAATGTGGTGGGCGAGAGCGAATACACCGTCTCCAGTACGAACGCGGCACCGGCGATGTAGGCGAACAACGTGGCGAACAACATGCCCGCGGTCAGCGCGTAGCCACGGTAGACCCGGTCGCCCAACAGAGTTCGGTAGTTGCCGACCGCCTGTCCGAGCCCACCCCGGTGCCGGCGCTCCGCCGGCAGCGTCTCGGGCAGCAACAGCGCGCTGGCCACCAGCAGAACCAGGCCCAGCGCGGCGAGCACGGCGAAGATGTCGCGCCAGGAGCCGATCCGCAGCACGGCCGCTCCGATGAGCGGGGCCACCACCGGGGCGAGCGTGGTTCCGAGCGTCAGCAGGGAGAACAATCTGGCCATCGCCGGGCCTGACCACAGATCTCGAACCACGGCCCTGGCGAGCACCGGACCGCACGCGCCGGAGAAACCCTGCATCAGCCGCATCACCAGCAGCAGAGGCAGGGAGTTCGCGGCGAGGCAGCCGACGGAGGTCAGTACGAAGACGGCCAGCCCGACCAACAACAGCCTGCGCCGACCGACAATGTCGGAGAACGATCCGATGAGCAGTTGGCCGGCCGCCAGTCCGACGACGTTCACCGCGAGGGTCAACTGTGCGAGGCTCTCTCCGACGTGGAGTCCGGAACCGACGGCGGGCAGCGCGGGCACGTACATGTCGATCGCC
>DASYBO010000762.1:0-7129 GCA_036500685.1 Pseudonocardiaceae bacterium
GCATCGATGATCAGCTTGTCGACGAGGCCGGGAACGTCGGCCTGGGGCGCGAGTTCCATCACCGGCGACCGGGGAATGGTGATCAGGTCGTGCGCGGGGTTCATCTTCGTCGACAGCGCCCACATCACCTGCGGCAGGTTGAACGGGTCGACGTCCTCGTCGACGACGATCACGGTGGCCGCGTAGCCGAGACCGTGCGGCGTGGTCAGCACGCGCAGGCCGACCGACCGGGCGAAGCCGCCGTAGCGCTTGGCCGTGGACACGATCACCACGAGTCCATGGGTGTAGAGCGCGTTGACCGCGCGCACCTCGGGGAAATCCGCCTTGAGCTGGCGGTAGATCGGTGCGCAGGTGTTGGCGGCGATCAGGTAGTCGATCTCGGTGGGCGGCATGCCGAGGTACAGGTGTTCGAAGATCGGGTTCGTGCGGTAGGAGATCCGGTCGACCCGGATCACCGGCATCCGCCTTCCGCCGGAATAGTGACCGGTGAACTCGCCGAACGGTCCCTCGATCTCCCGCTTGCGGCCCTCGATCACCCCTTCGATCACCACCTCGCTGCCCCACGGGACCGGCAGACCGGTCTGCGGCGCCTCGGTGATCGGCGCGGGCGCGCCGCGCAGGGCACCGGCCAACTCGTACTCGTTCTCGTCGTAGCGCATCGGGGTCGCGGCCACGATGCAGATCACCGGATCGTTCCCGATGGTGATGGCGACCGGCAGGTCCTCCCCGCGCTCCTCGGCCTTGACCAGGTGCAGCGCGATGTCGTGCACCGGCACCGGTTGCAGCGCCAGCCGCGCTCGGCCCTTGACCTGGATCCGATAGATGCCGACGTTCTGCTTGCCGCTGTCGTCCGGGTCGTCGGGATCCTTGGACACGACGGCGGCCTTGTCGATGTAGAAGCCCGCGTCGCCCTCGTTGAGCCGGACCAGTGGCAGCACCGTGAAGATGTCGACGTCCTCGCCGGTCAGCGTGTTCTGTGCCCACGGCGGATCGTCCCGCCATTGTGGAGCCACGGGAAAGCGGTCCCAGCGTCGGATGAACTCGCGGACCTGTTCCTCGGTGCCGGTTTCCTTGGGCATGTCCAGCGCCAGCGCGTGGTTGGCCCACGAGCCGTGTACGTTCATGGCGATCCGCGCGCTGGTGAAACCGGCGATGTTGTCGAAGTACAGCGCGGGCGACGCGTCGCCGAGCCGGGCCGCCGCGTTGGCCGCGGCGGCAACGTCCGGTTCGGGCCGCACTTCTTCGGTGATGCGCAGCAGTTGGCCCTGGTCGTCGAGGGCGTGCAAGAAGCCGCGCAGGTCGTCGTAAGGCATGTGATGTCCTCGGGATCTACGGAGTCGAGACGCGGGCGGCGTGCATGCCATGCCAGCGCTTGGCTTCCGGCACCGGCAGGTCGAGTTGGTCGAGCACGCGGGCGGCGATGTGGTCCACGATATCATCCACATTGGACGGACGATGGTAGAAGGCAGGCATCGGTGGCACGATGCGCACGCCCATTCTGGCCAGGGCGAGCATGTTCTCGAGGTGGATCTCGCTCAGCGGAGTCTCCCTCGGCACCAGCACCAGCGGCCTGCGCTCCTTGAGCATCACGTCCGCGGCCCGGCCGATCAACGTATTCGCATACCCGGCCCGGATACCGGCCAGCGTCTTCATCGAGCACGGCGCGATGATCATGCCGTCGACCCGAAAGGAGCCGGAGGAGATCGACGCGCCCTGATCCTCGGGTGCGTGCACGACGTCGGCCAGCGCGCCGACCTCGCGCACCGACAGGTCGGTCTCCAGTTCGATGGTGGAGCGCGCCCAGCGGGAGATCACCAAATGCGTTTCCACCTGCGGCATCGCACTCAGGTGCGCCAGAACGCGCACGGCGATCATGGCGCCGGTCGCTCCCGTGATGCCCACAACAAGTCGCACTGTCGACTCCTTGACGTTTTCGGTCGAATCAAGTCGAGGCTATGGTGTTATTGGCCCAGCCAAAGGGCCAATTGGAGACAGGGAATGGTCAGAAACGGACAGCTTAAGATCACCCAGCTGCCCTACCGAGCGGGCATCGGAGCACCACCAGGGGTCGAGGTGCTCGACTTTCCCGGGTTGGCGGCGCGGGCAGCCGGACACGGCGTCGATCCGTACGGCTTGCAACGGCCCGAGTTCCACAAGCTGATCGCGGTGCGATCGGGCACCTTGCGTTGCTCGCTGGACTTCACCGACCACGAACTCGGCCCCGGCAGTTGGCTGTGGGCCAGACCGGGACAGTTGCATCGGTACGACTCGGAACTCGGCGGCGCCCACGGACGCGTCGTGTTGTTCCTGTCCGGTTTTCTCGGCAGCACCACCGCCGAACTGGCCGGCGTCGACCGGGGCACGTGGCAGCCCACCTCGATCTCGACCGGCAGCGAACGCGAGCGCCTGTGGCAGGTGCTGGACCTGCTGGACGGAGCGTATGCACAATGGGGCGAGCAGCCCTCGGATATGCAGGTGGAACTCCTGCGACACCTGCTGGCGGTGCTCATATTGCAGTTGGCCGCCGTTCATGGCACCAACCAGGACTCGATCGGCGGAGAGGCCTTCCCGCGCTTCCAGGAAGCCCTCGAGGAGGGCTTCGCCCACACCCACCGGGTGGAGGACTACGCCGACCGACTCGGCTACTGCGTGCGTACCCTCACCAGGGCCAGCCAAGCGGCGGTCGGCCTCGGCGCCAAGCGCTTCATCGACGAGCGCGTCCTGCTCGAAGCCAAACGCCTGCTCATCCACACCGACCTAACGGCGGCCTCGATCGGTCAGCGGCTGGGTTTCCGTGGAGCCACGGTGTTCGCGAAGTTCTTCCGGCAACGTACACAGCAGACCCCTTCCGAGTTCCGCCGACACAATACCTAGACCTCCACATTCTTGCACGCGCAAGCATGCTAGGCGAGCTTCGAGACGATCCGTTGCAGCGCGGCGCGATCCGTCGTGGTCAGGCGGTCCGTGAACAGCTCAGCCACGAGTTGCAGGTGTGATTCCATCGCGGCGAGCAGGGTCTGCTGACCGTGTTCGGTCAGCTCGACGTCGACGCCGCGCCGATCGTCGTCGGCCGGAATTCGCCTGATCTCGCCGGCCCGCTCCATCCGCACCAGCAGCCTGCTGACCGCGCTCTCGCTGAGCAGCAACTTGTCCCACAGCACGCGCTGCCGCAGCCGCATTCCCGGCGCGTCCGCCAGGTGGATCATGACGTCGAACCACTCCAGCGCCAGCTGATGGTCGGCCAGCATCTGGTCCTTCAGTGCGTCGACCAACTGCCGATGCGCGAACAGAAAACCCTGCCACAGCTGGGTTTCACGATGCAACCGGGCCACCATGCCATCGAGGTCACCCCTACGCGCCACAGCACACCTGCCCGCTTGCTCGGATCGGCTTCCACCGCCAATCTACTTGACCAAGGAAGCTGCCGATCGTCACCCGCGCAGGCGGGGCAGGCCGGAACACGACAAAAGACTGGACCGCTAACCTGGTCCGGTGTTGAACTACGGCCTTGACCTGTCCGCTGTTGACCGCGACCTCGCTCTGCCCGACTTGGTGGCCGAAGGCGATGAGCTCGACGCCCTGGTATCAGCGCAGGCCGACTGGTCCACGCCCACGCCGGCAGCGGGGTGGACGATCGCGCACCAGATCGCTCATCTCGCGTCGGCTGACGCGAACGTTCTCATCGCGATCCGGACCCCGGATGCGTTCGACGCCGTGCTGAAGCGGGCTGAAGCCGCCGGCAGCCACTACGCCGATCTCGACGCCGCCGCCGGAGCGGCCGAGCCTCGATCGGCACTGCTGCGACGATGGCGGGCCGGCCGAACCGAGGTGGCGGCGGCGCTGGGCGAGGTTCCGCTGGACCATGGGTTTCCGTGGTACGGCTCGCAGTTGACCGCGGCGCTGATGGTGCCGCTTCGACTGATGGAAACGTGGGCTCACGGGCAGGACGTTTTCGACGCACTGGGTGTGTCACGCCGTCCGACTGGTCGGCTCCGGCACGTCGCCTCGTTGGGAGTGGTAGGACGAGAGCTTTCGTTCTATGCGGCCCAGTTGCCTGGTCCGGCAGAGCCGTTCCGGGTCGAGCTGACCGGTCCCGACGGCCAAACCTGGACATGGGGCCCGGAAGACGCCACGCAACGGGTTCAGGGCAGTGCCCTCGACTTCTGTCTTCGAGTCACCCAACGCCGGTCCCGAGCCGAGACCGACCTGACCGCGGTCGGCGAGGACGCGCGGAAGTGGCTGGATATCGCTCGCGTTTTCCTGTGACGTTCGCTCTCGGTTACGACATCGGCGACGGTGACGATAACCACAGTGGACGGACGGAGCAGCCATGCCTGATATCTGGAAACTCGTCGAAGTCGAGCGACTACGAACCGTCGACGCGCTGCGAGCATTGACCGCTCAGGACTGGGACACGCCGTCACTATGTGCGGGCTGGCGCGCACAGGACGTACTCGCGCACCTCGTGGCAACCGCCGAGATCGGCACCGGGGGCTTCCTCGGCGGCATGATCCGCAACGGATTCCGGTTCGACCGCATGGTGGCCAACGACATCGACAGGGTCGGCTCGACCGGCACCGACGAGCTGCTGGTCCGGCTCACGAACTCGGCAACAAGCCGTCGGCATCCGCCCGGCCCAGTGGCTTCGATGTTGATGGAGATCGTCGTACACGGTGAGGACATCGCCTTCGCGCTCGGCCGCAAGATCGAGCATTCCGACGACGGTCTCGTCGGCGCCGCCGACTTCGCCAAAACCGCGCAGCCGCTGGTCGGATGCCGTAAGCGGATCATGGGACTTGAGCTGACCGCGACCGATCATGGCTGGTCGACCGGGAGCGGACCTGCCGTCCGTGGCCCATTGTCGGCGTTGCTCCTTGCCATGTCCGGGCGCAAGCAGGCGCTGGAAGCCCTGTCGGGAGACGGCGTGGCCGTCTTGCGAGATCGCCCCTGACAGATCAGGTCGCTGAAACCTCGCTGTGAATCGGCGCTGCGGGTCGCGGTCGGCCGGGCCGAGTTGAGAGGCTTGCCGGGTCGGCCGATCCACGACGGAAGGAGACCGGCATGCGCCTGCGCAGCGCCGGGACGGTCCTCCGGTCAGCCTTCGGCAGCGCCGTGAGGGCCGAATGCTGACCCGGCTGGTGAACCACTATCAGCAGGTGCTGGAACGCAGGCCGGCAACCCGGCGGGTGCTGGTGACCCATCGTCGTTACTACGCGGCGGGCCTACATCGCACGGCGAGCGCGGCCACCTACTTCGCGGTGTTGACCCTTTTTCCCTTCCTTGGGCTGCTGTATCTGCTGCTCGCCCAGTTGGCGCAGGCCGATCCGAAATTCCTCCGCGGAAGCCGCGAAGCGCTACAGACCAGCCTCGGCCTGAGCGCCAACGTGATCGCCAAGATCTACAGCGCGGAGGGCGCCGCGTCGCTGCATGCCTTCCTGATCCTGCTGGGCGCCGTCGGGCTGGCCTACGCCGGCCTGGTCTGGATGGAGACCTTTCGCCAGGGCCTGCGGTCGGTGTGGGTCACGGATGCCGAATCGGGCTCGTGGTTGCGGCGCTACCTCGGCCAGTGGGCGACCCTGCTGGTCACGCTGCCCAGTTTGATCATGGTGCTGGGGCTGGCGATCTTCATCAGCCGCAGCCCCTATCGGCTGCTGTCCGACAGCGGCCTGCGGATTCCGCTGCTGTGGCGCTTTCCACTGGAGGGTGGCGCGCTGGCATTGACGGTCCTCTGGGCCACCTTGGTCTGCTACGTGGCCTACCGATGGCTCGGCCATGCCCGGCCGACCAGGGACGTCAAGCTGGCCGCGCTGGTCGCCGGACTGTGCCTGGCTACCCTGGCCGCGATCGCGGCGTTCCTGCTTCCGCTCATCCTGAGCAATCCGTACGGGATCGTGGTCGCGATTCTCGCGATGATGCTCTGGGTCAGCGGAGGGATCCGGGTGACCCTGGCGATGGCGGTGTGGTCGGCGAGCGGCGGTAGGGAAAACACCGAAAAACCCTGATTGGGACGGCACACTCGACCGTTCCTGGCGCGGACCGTTGTGGTTCAGCCCGCGTTCCTTCACTGCTCACCCGCCGCCGTATTCGTTAGGTATTAACTGGTACTCCTGTCAGTCTGGCCAATCTCCACCGACGGAGTGATCAATGAGCGGAAAGCCACGTAAGTGTGCGGTCGTGCTGGTCGGCGGCCTGGTGGCGGCAGCCGCCTTCGGCACGCAGACCTCGACCGCCGCCGCCCCAAATCCCGCGTCGACCGGCTCGCCGATCAAGCATGTCATCGAGATCATGTTGGAGAACCACACCTTCGACAACCTGTTCGGCACGTTCCCCGGCGCCAACGGGATCCCGGCGAACGCGTCGTTCCTCAACCCGAACGCGTACTACGACTCGGCGCCGAACGTGACACCGGTGTGGGCGTCCGCCAACGAGGGCGACGTCCAGGGCGGCATCAACAACAGTCGGGCCGGCGAGCAGATGGCCATGGACTACCAGCCGCACTCGGGCTACCAGATGGATCACTACACGGTGTTTCCCCAGGACGGGATGTCCTCCGTGACCGAGTTCGGCCCGCAATTCGACCCGAATCTGCAATATCTCGCGAACACCTACGAACTCGCTGATCGCAACTTCCAGCCGGCCATCTCCCCGACCCAGCCCAACGTGATGTACGCCCTGAACGGCACCGCGCACGACTGGATGTACAACAACCTCAACCCCGCCGACACCCAGCCGTGGAATTCGATCTTCGACGAACTGGCTGGGCGGAACCGCACGGGAAAGGTGTACTACGCGCTGCCGCCCTCGATCCTCAACGGCACGATCTGGGACAAGATCGTCCCACCCGGGCTCGCCGATCTGTCCACCGCCGACCAGTTCTACGTCGACCTCGCCAACGGCACGCTGCCGGACTTTTCCTTCGTCCGGCCCGGTGTCGGCTACAGCGAGGAACCGGCCGAGGACATCGCCGAGGGTGACGCCTGGCTCGGTCAACTGGTCCACGCGGTCGCCACCAGCAAGTACTGGGATTCCACCGCGATCTTCGTGACCTACGACGAGGGCGGCGGCTTCTGGGATCACGTGTCGCCGCCGACGGTTACTCCCTACGGTTACGGCTCCCGCACCCCGATGG
>DASYBO010000763.1:0-3347 GCA_036500685.1 Pseudonocardiaceae bacterium
GCCGTTGACGCGCGGGTCGGCGACCAGGTCGGCGCGGCCCGCTGCGGCGAAGAAGTCGCGGAAGTTGGCCGGGTTGTAGGGAATCACGCAGGCCAGACCGTCCTTGGTCGGCACGGCGCGGTGCCCCTGCAACATCGACAGCGGGAACCCGGTGTGGCCCTGCGGCGGCTCGTACACGTGGCCGGAGAGGTGCTCGACCAGGTTGAACGCGATCAGCGTGTCGGTCATCGGGATCTCGATGTACTGGCCCTCGCCGGTGCGCTGCTGGTGCAGCAGGGCGGCCAGCACCGAGTAGGCGATGGTCAGCGAGGACACCTTGTCGCCGAGGATCGTCGGCAGGTACACCGGCTGACCCAGCGCCCGATTCGCGATGTCGACAAGGCCGGACGCGGCCTGCACGGTCTCGTCGTAGGCGGCGTTGCCGGCCTGCGCGGAGTCGCTGCGGAAGCCCTGGGCGTGGGCGTAGACCAGCTTGGGGTTGCTGGCCTTGATGTCGGCGTAGCTCAGGCCGAGGCGGTCGAGGGCGCCGGGGCGCATGTTGGTGATCAGCACGTCGGCGGTGTCGATCAGGGCCAATGCCTGCTCGCGGTGGGCGGGGTCCTTGAGGTTGAGGGCGACGCTGCGCTTGTTGCGGTTGACCGTCAGGTTCAGTGGGGTCATGCCGGGCGTGTTGCGGTACTGGCCGACCCGCACGGTGTCCGACGGCGACTCGATCTTGATCACGTCCGCGCCGAGGTCACCCATGATCTGCGCCGCGTACGGGCCCATGACCACTGTGGAGAGGTCGATCACCCGGACTCCGGCCAGTGGGCCGGTCGCGGCTTCTGCTGTGTGCTGCGTCATTGTTTCCCTCTTTCCCTCGTGCCTTCACCAACGACGTTAGTAACGGGCCAGGGAAAAGGGAACGATCAAGAAAAGGACAATGGTATGACCGCAGCGGTCATACCATTTAAACCGCGATTGGCTTCGCGAAGACGGCGCGGGCCTCTTTCACAAGGTCGGCAAGGTCGCCGCCCTGGGCAGCCCGGTCCTTTCGCCAGGTCAGGCCGGTGATCAGGGCAGGATCCAGCTCTGTGACGGGCAGCACGATCACGTTGTCGACCGCGTAGCGGTGCATGGGACTACGCGAGTCGAGCATCGTGAGTGAGAATGCTATTCCGCTGGCGATCAATTCGGTGATACCGGTGTAGTCGGTGGTGTTCAGTCGAATTCGCTTTTTGATTCCGGCGGCGTCGAGCCGGGAATCGAGTTCGGTGAAATAGCTGGTGTTTCCGTCGCCGGGCGGTGGCAGGTAGGACAGTTCGGTCAACTGGGCCAATGCCACGTCCTCGATGCCGGCGAACTGGTCGGCGGGCACGGCGACGCCGAGGCGTTCGGTCATCACCGGGATGACTTCCAGAGCTGGGTCGGTGATGGGGAGGCGGGCCAGGGTGAGGGCGAGTCGGCCGTCCACGGCGGCGGCGATCAGGTCGGCCGACGCGCCGGGCCAGCGTTTGAGGTCGTAGCGGTCCTCGACCGCGGCGGACAGCGCGATGACGCGTTCGCGTAGCAGCGGGTGCACCCCGGCCGGCATGCCGAACAGCAGCGGCGCGAGCCGACCGGTGCTGGCCTCGCGGACCTTCCACGGGATCGCGTTGAACCGTTCCAGTACGTCACGGGCGAGAGGCAGCAGCGCCGTTCCGGCGGGCGTGAGTGAGACCCGGTGCGTGCTGCGCTCGAACAGTTGTTGTTTCAGTTCGTGTTCGAGGTCTTTGATGCGCTGGCTGAGCGGGGATGCGGCGATGTGCAGCTTGCGCGCGGCCTGCGAGAAGTTCAGTTCCTCGGCGACAACCACGAATTTCCTAAGATGTTCCAGATAGGTCCCTGACCAGGACGGATGGGTCATGGAGTCCCTCCTATGTACGCAGCGGACCGTAGCAGGGCCACACGACACCTCGCATGTGGTGGAGCTGTCCTGCCTCTATCCTGCCCGGAACCCGACCATCCGACCCGATGCGGACCGCCTCAAGGACCAGCCCGTGTTTCTGCCTGACTACTTTGGCTCGGCGTGTTGATCGGCGTCGTGGCGGAGGTCGGCCAGGTAGCCGTTGATGGAAGCGATTTCGGGGCTGCCGAGCCGTTGGCAGATCGTCAGCGCCTGGGTGAACGCTGCGGTGGCTGTGGGGACGTCGTGTACGCGCTGCGCGCAGCGTCCCAGGCCCGCCAGCGCGTGTGCCTCGTGCACGGCTGCGCCGACGGTGCGGGCGAGGGTGTGGGCCTGGTCGAACAAGGCGTGCGGGTCGCCTGCTGGAGGGTGATCCAGGGCGAGATCGCCGATGCTGTTGAGCGTGTCGAGCTGCCCGTCACCGTCACCGATGGCGGTGAACAGGGCGTGTGCCTGGGTGAGTAGGTACAGCGCCTGGTCGTACGCGCCTTGCTGGTGACACACCCGGCCGAGATCGACTAAAGCAAGGGCTTGCCCGCGCCGGCTGCCGAAGTCCGTCCACAACTGGAGGGCTCGGCCGAGCGCGTGCTGCGCGCGTTCCCAGTCTCGCCGCAGGTAGTACAGGTGGCCCAGAAACTGAAACGTGTTGGCTTGTCCGCGCCGGTCACCGAGGTCGTTGACCAGTTGGAGGGCATGGTCGAGCGTGTGCTCCGCGCGCTCCCAGTCCCCGCGCAGGTAGTACAGGCGGCCGAGGCCCGCGATGGCGTTGGCCTGCCCATGCCGGTCACCGACGTCGATGAACAAGTCGAGAGCTCGGTCAGTTATCTCCTGCGCTCGTTCGTAGTCGCCCGGCAGGCGATACACGTTGCCGAGGTCGCTGAGGGCGGTGGCCTGCCCGGACCGGCTACCGAGATCGGTGAACAACTGGACGGCTCGGTCGAGTACACGCTGCGCGTTTTCCCAGTCTCCCCGCAGGTAGTAGATGCGGCCGAGGTTGGCGAGTGCGGTGGCTTGCCCGGGTCGGTCGTCGGTGCGTTCGGCGGCCGCCAGGGCTGTGTGGTGGATGTGCAGGGCTTGGTCCCAGGAGTCGCTGCCGCGCAGGTAGTTGTGCAGGGTCGCGGACAGCGCGACGACCAGTTCGGGATGGGCGGTGGCGTGGTCGAGACAGGTTGCCAGGGTCGTCAGTTCGGCATCCGCCCAGGCTCGGGCCCGCCGCGGTGTGTCCAGATCCGGGCGGTGGGTGGGTGTGTGGAGAGTTACCGTCAGGGTGGGGGCGGCCCAGACGGTCATGTGGGCATCGGCGGTGGCAGCGGTGTACAGGTAGTAGTCCAGGACCTGGCGCATGGCTTGTTCGGCCCCTGTCTCGTCGTCGGCGGCCAGGGAACCCGCATAGACGCGCAGCAGATCATGCAACTTGTACCGG
>DASYBO010000764.1:0-2356 GCA_036500685.1 Pseudonocardiaceae bacterium
ACGGCAGTTACCTGAACGAAGCCCGCAGCAGTCGGGTCCCAGACAACCCAGATATGCACGGCTGTCGGGCCTGTCCGAGCCTGAATGAAAAGCGCTCAGATCGGCGGTTACACGCGCGGGTTGCCAGGGCAAGCCGACCACACTGCGCAATGCGCGTGGGACGAATACGTAGCCGTATCGGCACCGCCGTTTCCGCGCGCCGTCCTTCAATTCGGGCAAGGACTGGACCTCGGGCCGCTGGCAGCCGGGTGCCGTGCGCCATCACTCGCCAGGGCCATAGCCAATGCCCATGCATTCAGCCGCCTCCAGATCGGCTGTGCCGTGCAGGTGCTGGGCGGCGCGTTGCTGGCGCTGGATCGGACCCCGCGGCTGTCCGCCCTGGCCTTGGCCGGGCACGCCTACTGAACGATCGCGGGTTCGGTCAGCTCGCGTCGACGTCGTCGAGGAAGTCAAGCAGTCGCGTCAGCACCCGCAGGCATGCCGTGATGTCGGCGTCGGTCAGGTCGCCGCCGGCCTGGCGCAGCAAAGCGCGCTCGTGGGCGATGAGGGCGGTGATGGCGGCCGCGCCCTCGTCGGTCAGCCGGATCAGCGGTGACCGCTTGTGCACGGGGTTTGCGGTCGTCTCGACCAGTCCGCGCGCCGCTGCCTCGTTGACCATCCGCTGCACGAACTGCCGGCTCAGTGCCTGAGCGCGGCCCATCTGCGGCACGGTCATGGGCCCGTGCTCGCGGAGCAGGTTCATGACGGCTCGCACGCCGACGGACAGGCCGTGGACCGGTGCGTCCTGCTCCACCTTGCGCTGCGCCCGCCGGTACAGCGGACCCACCACGTCGAACACCTCGGCGAGCCGGTCGGGCAGGTCGCCGGGGCTGAGCGGTGGATCGGTGTCAGTCACCCGACAATAATGACATCTGGGTTGTCAAACTTCTCCTATTATGACACCTTGGTTGTCATGATCGCTGACGTAGCCTGGTTCGAGACCGAAGACGGTCGCCTCGCCTACCACGACACTGGCGTCGGTCACCCGCTGGTCCTGCTGCACGGCGGCTTCCTGGACCACCACATGTGGGACGAGCAGATCGCGGTTCTCGCACCGCTGTACCGCATGGTCGCGCCCGACGCCCGCGGGCACGGCGCCTCCGACAACGCGAGCCGTCCCTTCCGCCACACCGACGATCTCGCCGCACTGCTGCGCCATCTCAATACCGGGCCCGCGGTCCTCGTCGGCGTATCGATGGGCGCGAGCACTGCGGTCGACACCGCACTGGAGCACCCTGACCTGGTGCGCGCGCTGGTCGTCAGCGGCGCCGGGACCAGCGAACCGGAATTCACTGATCCCTGGACCCTCAACGTGCTGGGCAGATGGACCTCCGCCATGGCCGCCGGCGACCTCGAAGGCTCGATCGACGAGTTCACGTTGTTCGCCGCAGGCCCGCACCGCACCCTCGACGAGGTCTCCCCGGACGTGGTACGGCAGATCCGGGAGATGGCCAGGCGCACGATGACCAAGCACACCAGCGGTGAACGAAACTGGCTCGTCCCGGTGCCGGACACCTGGGGCCGCGCAGCCAAGATCACTGTCCCCCTGCTGGCCATCAACGGCGACCTCGACTCAGCCGATCACATCGGCATGGCCGAACAACTCGCCCGCACCGTCGCCCACGGCCACGCGACCACCATCAAGGGCACCGCGCACTATCCCAACATGGAACGACCGGACGCCTTCCGCCGAATCCTTACCGGCTTCCTGCGCACCCTGCCCGCCCCGCCGGACTGAAATCCACTCGCCGCCTCCACTGCTACCCGGCCACACCACATGAAACGATCTCTTAAGGCGTACGCGGACGCGCACATCAACGGCTCAACAGATCGCTCGTTCCGGCGCATGCAACTGAAGGCACCTGACAGCCAACGTTGCCTGGATCGAGGGACTGTTGTCTTGGCGGAGGGTCTCAGTTTGGGTCTCGTTTATCTACGTCCAGGGCCGTCTGCGTACGTCCAGGGACCGTTCGCGAGCAGCATAGATGGCCGGTGATGGACGCTGGTGGACGGTCGTCCTTAATCCTGAAAAGCGGAAGGTCGGCGGTTCGACCCCGCCCCTGACCACCCCCTCTGAACAGGCAAGATGCCCGGATGGGTACCGGAATCTGGACTTGCCGGCCTCGCTTCGTCTCAGTTTTCGGCCAACAAGGCAAGCGGACGATAAGCGGTTCCCCAGGCACCCGGAGCAGGCCGAGTGGCCAGTAGATCCACAGCATCGATGAGCAAGTGACGCGGCCACGGCGGACGAGTAGGAGCCTGCGACGCGCAGATCGCCGAATTTGTCCGTGCGTGCTGATTAGGTTCCCCGGCCGTG
>DASYBO010000765.1:0-12012 GCA_036500685.1 Pseudonocardiaceae bacterium
CAGGCCCGGCGCGATCGTGTTCACCCTGATCTTCAGGCCGGCCAGGTCGCGCGCGATCGGCAGGGTCATGCCGACGATGCCGCCCTTGGACGCCGAGTACGCGGCCTGGCCGATCTGCCCGTCGAACGCGGCCACCGACGCGGTGTTCACGATGACGCCGCGCTCGCCGTCGACCTCCTCGGTCTCGCTGATCCGCTGCGCCGCCAGCCGGATCACGTTGAACGTGCCGATCAGGTTGACCTGCACCACCTTGGTGAACGCGGCCAGCGGAAACGGGCCGTTCTTGCCCACCGTCCGGTTGGCGTTGCCGATGCCGGCGCAGTTGACCGTGATCCGCAGGTCACCGAGCGCCCGACTGGCTTCGACCGCCGCGCTGACCTGGTCCTCGTCGGTCACGTCGGCCGGCGCGAAGAGCACGCCGTCGCCGAGGTCGGCCGCGATGGCCTTGCCCTGCGAGGAGGGCAGGTCGACGATCACCACCCGCGCGCCCTCGTCGCGCAAACGCTTGACCGTGGCCAGGCCGAGGCCGGACGCGCCGCCGGTGACCAGGGCGACCGAGTTGTCGATGCGCATCGTTCTCCTTGCCGGATCAGAGTCGTTCGATGACCGTGGCGTTGGCCATGCCGCCGCCTTCGCACATGGTCTGCAGGCCGTACCGCCCGCCGCCGGCCTCCAACTGGTTGACCAGCGTGCTGAGCAGCTTCGTGCCAGAGCCGCCGAGCGGATGGCCGAGCGCGATCGCGCCGCCGCGCGGGTTGAGCCGGGCCGGGTCGGCGTCGAAGTGCGACTGCCAGACCAGCGGCACCGGTGCGAACGCCTCGTTCACCTCGTAGGCCGCGATGTCGCCAATGGACAGACCGGTCCTTGCCAACACCTTCTCGGTGGCCGGGACGACGCCGGTCAGCATCAGCAGCGGATCGCTGCCGGTCACCGCGAAACCGTGGAAGCGAGCCCTCGGCCGCAGCCCGAGCGCGTCCGCCCTCTCCGCGCTCATGATCAACGCGGCCGACGCGCCATCGGTCAGCGGTGAGGAGTTGCCCGGCGTGATCCGCCAGCCGATCTCGGGGAAGCGTCGGCCGATGTCCTCCTGGTAGAACGCGGGCTTGAGGCCGGCCAGGCTTTCCGTCGTGGTACTCGCGCGCACGGTTTCGTCGGTGCGCACGGCGCGTTCGGTGCCGTCCGGGTCGGTCACGGTGATCGGCAGGATCTCGTTGTCGAAGCCACCGGACGCGCCGGCCACCGCGGCGCGCCGATGCGATTCGGCCGCGAACTCGTCCAGTTGCAACCGGTCCAGCTTCCACCGGCCGGCGATGATCTCGGCCGAGATACCCTGGTTGACCAGGCCATCGGGGTAGCGGGCGGCGAACCGCACGCCCTTGCGGTCCTTGCCGAGCAGTCCGCTGCCCATCGGCGCCCGGCTCATCGACTCGACCCCGCATGCGATGACCACGTCGTAGACGCCGGCCAGTACGCCCTGCGCGGCGAAGTGCGCGGCCTGCTGGCTCGACCCGCACTGCCGGTCGATCGACGTGCCCGGCACCGATTCGGGGAAGCCCGCGCCGAGCAGCGCGGTGCGCGCGATGTTGCCGGCCTGTTCCCCGGCCTGGGTCACGCAGCCGGCGATCACGTCATCGACCAGCGCGGGGTCGAGATCGTTGCGTTCGACGATCGCGCGCAGCACGGTGGCCAGCAGGTCGGCCGGGTGCACAGTGGACAGTGCTCCGCCGGGTTTGCCCTTCCCGGAGGGGGTGCGCAGCACGTCGACGATGACGGCGTCAGCCATGATGAACCTCTCTTCAGCGTCCGGTCCAGTTCGGTGCTCGCTTTTCCACAAAAGCTCGAGTGCCTTCGGCCGCGTCCGCGCTCCTGATCAACGTGAGCATCTCCGCGTCGTTGAGCTGCCACAGCTCCGGGTCGAGGTCGGAGCCGAACTCGAAACCTCGGTGCAGCAAGCGTTTGCTGGCCGCGACCGACAGCGGCGCGTTCGCGGCGATCGTCTCGGCAAGGGCCAACGCGGCCGGCACGACCTCATCGGTCGGCACCGCGCGGTTGATCAGGCCCCAACGCAGCGCGGTCGCCGCGTCGATCGGTTCACCGGTGAAGGCGAGTTCGGTCGCGAGCTTGATCGGAATCTGGCGTGGTGTGCGGATGACACCGCCCGCTGCCGCCATCAGCCCGCGTTTCACTTCGGGGAAGCCGAACTTGGCTGCTTCGCCTGCCACGATCAGGTCGCAGGCCAGGGCGATCTCGGTGCCGCCGCCCAGGGCGAAGCCGTTCACCGCCGCGATGACCGGCTTGTCGATGAAGTGCCGCACGATGCCCGCGAAGCCCCATTCGGGATGTTCGCTCGGCGCGATCGACCGGCCGGCCGCGACTTCTTTCAGGTCCGCGCCCGCGCTGAACGCCCGCCCGGCGCCGGTGATCACGCCGACCCGCAGGTCCGGGTCGGCCGCGATCGTCTCCAGTGCGCTGCCGAGCGCGTCGCTGAGCGCGCTGTTCACCGCGTTGAGCGCGGCCGGACGGTTCAGGGTGATCAGCGCGACGTGACCGTGCCTGGTCAGGGTCGCTGCCGGTTCGGTGGTCGGCTCCGTTGCCGCGCTGTCCATACCGCTCCTCGCGATCGCCAGAATCGACTTTACTTATCGCTCGCTAAGTAGCGATTCGACGGTAGGCCCGCGCCAGCCGAACTGTCAACAGAAACGGCCGCTACTTGTCGACCGTCGCCGCTGCCGTGCGGTACTCCTCGATCAGCTCGAGCAGGGTGCGCACCGCGCGGCTCGGTTCGCGGTCGGCGAGAGTCGCGATGCTGAACTGCCACCGCGATGGCATGTCGGCCAGCGGCCGGATCGCCATGGCCGGGTTCGCCGCGAGACACAGCGCAGGTATCACGGCGACCCCGAGCCCGGCCTGCACGTACTCGGGCACCGTCGTCATGTCCGACACCTCGACCACGATGCGCCGCGGCGCGCCGATCGCGTCGAAGGCCCGATCGGTCATCACTCGGTTGCCGAACCCGCGCAGGGTGTCCACGAACTGCTCGTCGGCCAGATCGGCCAGCGAGAGCTGCGCGCGTTCGGTGAGCCGGTGACCGGCCGGGAGCAGGGCGACGAACGGTCGGGTAGCCAGCACCGTGGTGTGCAGTCCCACCAGGTCGGCAGGGGGCAGACCGACCAGCGCCACGTCCAGCCGACCGTGCCGCACGTCGTCGGCGTGCCCGGTCGACCCGCTGCCCGACACCGTGACCCGGATGTCGACGAGCGGGTAGCGGCGGTGGAACGCGCCGAGCAGGCCGGGCAGGTCCAGCACGCCGATACTGGTGAGGATGCCGATCCTGATGCTGCCGCGCAGCCCGTCGGTGGCCTCCTGCACCACGGATTTGGCCCGTCCCAGCGCCTCCAGCGCGGCCTTGGCCTCCGGCAGGAACGCAGCACCCGCCGGGGACAGCGCGACCCGGCGGGTGGAACGCTCGAACAGCGTGGTGTGCAGCTCGGTCTCCAGCGCGCGGATCGCCGAGGACACCGAGGACTGCACCGCGAACAGCCGCTGCGCCGGCCTGGTGAAGCTCAGCTCCTCGGCGACCGCGACGAAGTACTCGAGCTGGCGCGTCTCCATGACGCCGATTATTGACCAGAACGATAAGTATCCGCTGATCTATCGGCTCGCGGCCAGTTCCCTCGGCTCGGCCGCGAGCGGCAGGCCGTAGTGCTCGCGCAACGTCCGCCCGGTGTACTCGCTGCGGAACAAACCGCTCGCTGTCAACAACGGCACCACCTGCTCGACGAAGTCGGTGAGCCCACTCGGCAGCAGCGGTGGCATCACGTTGAACCCGTCCGCGGCGCCGTTGTCGAACCAGAACTGGATGTGGTTGGCGATCTGCTCCGGCGTGCCCGCGATGACCTGGTGGCCGCGTCCGCCGCCGAGCCTGCCGATCAGTTGACGCAACGTCAGTCGCTCCCGTTCGGCCAGGTCCTTGACCAGCTCGAAGCGGCTCTTGGCACCGTTGATCGCGGCTACCGGCGGCAACGGCGGCAGCGGCTCGTGCAGCGGATGGCCGGTCAGGTCGACGCCGATCAGCTCGGAGAGCTGGCTCAGCGCGCGCACCGGGATGATCAGCTCGTCGAGCTCCTCGGCCAGCCGGTTCGCCTCCGCCTCGGTCCCGCCGAGCACCGGCACGATGCCGGGCAGGATCTTGATCCCGTCCGGATCGCGGCCGATGTCAGCCGCTCGCGCCTTGAGGTCCACGTAGAACGACTGTCCCTCGGCGAAAGTCTGCTGAGCGGTGAACACCGCCTCGGCATGCCGCGCCGCGAACGCGCGGCCGTCCTCCGAGGATCCGGCCTGCACCAGTAGCGGCCTGCCCTGCGGGCTGCGGGTGATGTTCAACGGGCCGCGCACGCCGAAGAACTCGCCCCGATGGTTCAGCTCGTGCACCCGGTTCGGTTCGGCGAACCGGCCGGATGCCTTGTCCCGCACCAGCGCGTCCGCGTCCCAGCTCTCCCACAACCCCACCGCGACCTCGACGAACTCGGCCGCTCGCTGGTAGCGCACCGCGTGCTCTTGATTGACGTCGCGGTTGAAGTTCTGCGCGGACCGGTCACCGGCAGTCGTCACGATGTTCCAGCCGGCCCGGCCGCCGCTGATGTGGTCGAGCGATGCGAAGTAGCGGGCCAGGTTGTACGGCTCGCTGAACCCGGTCGACGCCGTGGCGATCAGCCCGATCCGCTCGGTCACCGTCGCCAGCGCCGTCAGCAGCGTCAAGGGCTCGAACGTGCCCGCGATGCTGTGCTCGACGTCGCCCCAGACCTGCACGCCGTCGGCGAGGAAAACCGAGTCGAACCGGCCACGTTCGGCGATCCGCGCCAGGTTCTGGAAATGCCGGACGTCACCGACAAGGCGCGGATCGCTGCTCGGGTGTCGCCAGGCCGCCTCGTGATGGCCGACGCCCATCAGAAAAGCGTTGAGATGCAACTGCCGGGTCATCACGTGCTCCAGTTCTGTTCGGGGACGCCGAGTTCGGCCAGCAACGCGCGCCGCAGCGCGCCGAATTCGGCGGTGTCCTGCTTGCCGGATTGCTGAAGGTCCACTGTGGTCGATGCGCCGAGTCGACCGTCCGGTCCGAGCACCACGATCCGGTCGGCCAGCAGGATCGCCTCGTCGACGTCGTGGGTGACCAGCAGCACCGCGGGCGTGTGCCGGGCACACAGCGTGCGCAGCAGCGCGTGCATTCTGATCCTGGTCAACGCGTCCAGCGCGCCGAAGGGTTCGTCCAACAGCAGCAGTTCCGGTTCGCGCACCAACGCCCTGGCCAGCGCGACCCGTTGCGCCTCACCGCCGGACAGCGTCACGGGCCAGTCCCGCTCGTGCCCGGCCAGTTCCACCTCGCGCAATGCCAGCACACCGAGATCGCGCGCGGTGCTCCGGGGCAGGCCGATCAGCACGTTCGCCAGCACCCGCAACCACGGTTGCAGGCGAGGATCCTGGAACACCACCGCCCGGCGCGCCGGCACCGCCACACTGCCGGTGTAGTCCGGATCGAGACCGGCCAGCGCACGCAACAACGTGCTCTTGCCCGATCCGCTGCGACCCAGCAGCGCCACGAACTCGCCCCTGCCGATCTCCAGGTCCACTCCGGACAGAACGGTGGTGGTTCCGAACGAGCGCGCCATGTCGCGTACCCGCACCGCGACCGAGGTCTGGGTCGTCGTCACGTCAACCCCCGAACCCACGGCGCCACACCAACAACCGCCGCTCCAGCACCCGCACCACGCCGTCCGAAGCCAGTCCGAGCAGGCCGTAGATCAGCAGGCCGAGCACGATGATGTCGGTCCGGTACCAGCTCTGCGCCTGGTTCATCAGGTAGCCGATGCCGGTCGTGGCATTGAGCTGTTCGGCGATGACCAGGATCAGCCAGCTCGCGGTCAGCGCGAACCGCAGCCCGACCAGGAAACCGGGCACCGCGCCGGGCAGGATCACGTACCGGATCAGTCCGGCCCGGCCCAACCCGAACGCCCGCCCCGACTCGACCAGCCGGTTGTCCACGCCGCGAATCCCGGCGTAGGTGTTCACGTAGACCGGGAACAACGCGCCGAACGCCACCAACGCGACCTTCGGCGGCTCGCCGACCCCGAACCAGATGATCACCAACGGCAGCAGGCCAAGCACCGGAAGTCCGCGCAATATCTGCATGCTGGAGTCGACGAGATCGTCGCCGAGCCGGAACAGCCCGGCCACCAGCGCGAGCAGCACGCCCAGCGGAACGCCGACCGCAAGCCCCTCGCCGGCCCTGATCAGCGAGGCCAGCAGGTTCGTGCCGAGCTCGCCGGTGCTGGCCAGGTCCCAGGCCGCCCGCGCCACCGCACTGGGCGGCGCGAGCACTTGGGACGAGGCCAAACCGAGCGAACCGGCCAACTGCCAGACCACCAACAACAGCAGCGGCCCACCAAGTCGGCGCACGGTCCTCGGCAGCCGGATCCGCGATCGGTGCCGATCGCTGAACGAGGCCGCCTCGACCAGTTCCGGCTCGGCGGCGGTGGCCGGTCTCAGCCGCCCCTGCACCGCGATGTCAGTGGTCGACATGGTGATCCCTTCCCTTGAACGATCGCTAGTTGACGACCACTTGGTGTTCGTCGGTGAACGGGCGGCCGGCGACCAACTCCGACTCACGACCGTCCGGTCCCTTCGGCACGTCCCCGATCAACGTGATCCGGTGCAGCGTGCGCACCACGTCGAGGTGTTCGATGTCGCGCGGCGCGAGGTGCGAGGTCGCCCGGTTGTCCCAGAACGCGACGCTGCCCGCCTCCCAGCGGAACCGCACCGTGTACTCCGGCCGGGTCAGCTCCCCATAGAGCAGTTCGAGGATCGCCCGGCTCTCGGCGGGGGAGACGTCCACGATGTGGCTGGTGAAGCCGGGGTTCACGAACAACCCCTTCTCGCCCGTCACCGGATGCACGCGCACCACCGGGTGCACCGCGACCAGCAGGTTGTCATTGATCCGCTTGGCGTACTCGGAATTGCTGTCGGTCGGCTTGCTCGCCCCGCCGTAGCGGTGCTCCGCCCGCAGTCCGTCGACGAACGCCTTGACCGGCTCGGAAAGGCCCTCGTACGCGGCCACCAGGTTGGTCCACTGCGTGTCACCGCCGATGCTCGGCACCACCTCGGCCCGCAGGATCGACGCGGCGGGCGGGTTCACCGCTGCCGTCACATCCGTGTGCCAGCCGTTGAAGTAGCTGTACTGGCGCCGCACCTGCTTGCGGAAGTCCTTGCCGTAGCGGTCTTCGTAGCGGCGCGGGTCGATGGTGAAGATCTGCGGGAACTCGGTCGGCGGCGCGTCGTCGTGCGGGTGCGCGTAGGTCAGGTTGCCGAACTGCTGGCCGAACGCGATCTGGCTGGCGTGATCGAGCTGCTGGTCCCGGAAGAAGATCACCTTGTACTTGTGCAGCGCCGCCCGGATCTCGGCGACCGTCCGCTCGGACAACGGCCGGGAAATGTCGACGTCGGAGATGTCCGCACCGATGTGACCGGCCACCGGCCGCACCGTGATCGCGGTACGTGCTCCCGCATCCGCAACTGCCGTCATAACACTATGCCCTTTCTATTTGCCGGCTGCCGAGACAGCCCGGTTGAAGTCACCAATGGTTGAATTGTCGAACTGCGGAGAAATATCGACATGATTCTGAATGATCCCGTTCTTGACCCACAAATCAGCCTGCTCCTGCTGATTTGATTTGACCTGCCCGTCGATCGGCACGTAAGTACTCGAACCTGACCCGTTGAAGATGATTTTCCCATTCGCCGGAGTCTGTTTCAGGCTCTGCACGTAGTACTGGCTGATCCACTGCTCCGGGTGCGCGTTGACCCAGTTGTTCGCCCGCACCAACCGTTGCACGAAGTCCAGCAGCGCAGTCCGGGTCGCCTGGTCGCCCAGCGCCGATCGACTGGCCAGGGTGAAGCTGTAGCTTGCGTTGAAGTCCTTGCTGTTGGTCAGCGCGACCGCGCCCGGATGAGCCTGCTCGTAGTCGACCAACTGCTGCTGCGACACCGTCGCCGCGTCCACCGTGCCCGACTCCAGGATGTTGCCCAGATTCAACAGCGGCACGTCGACAAGCGTGATGTCGTTCACCGTCAGCCCTTGCGAGGCCAAGGCCCGCAACAGGAAGCCGTCCGGCGCGGTGTTGCGCGTCGTCGCGATCTTCTTGCCGCGCAGGTCGCCGAGCCCGTGTATCCCGCTGCCCGGCCGAGCCAGCAGCGTGGTGCCAGGACCGTTCGTGCTGCTGACCGCGATCACCTCCAGCGGCAGATTGCTGGCCTGCGCGAACATGGCAGGCGTGTCGCCCATGAAGCCGACGTTGATCGCGCCCGCGCCGAACGCCTGGTTCACCAGCGGTCCGCTGCCGAATTCGTCGAACTGAACCTGGTACGGGAGATTGTCGAGTTGTCCGGACAATTTGAGCGGTAATTCGATGAACTCCTGCTGGTCACCAATTCGCAACGTCACCGAGCCCGCGCCGAACTGGGTCGCCGCGCTCGACGTCGCACAGGCCGTGGTGCCGCCGAGTACGGCGATCAAGAAAAGTCCCAACAGAGCGCGTTTCATTCCATGAGCATGCGGCGCGCCGAGAGCGGGGTCAACTTTGCGAGAATTGAAAATAAGTCCAACCACGGACTGAGAAAAGCGCGGTCAGCGAACCTTTTCAAGAGCCGGAGAAGTCGGATCCCGATATACCGCGTCCAGGGCCACCGTGCCCGCCGCGACCGCGAGCAGTTCGGTCGCGGCGAAGCTCGACGCCACCACCTGCGCCACCGAGTCGACCCGGACATGCGACCGAGCCCGAACCACGGCACGCACCGTGGCCAGACATTCCGGGAGGAACAGGATCCCGCCCTCGGTGATCACCAGCACGTCCGGGTTCACCACGTCCAACAACAGCGCGACCGCACCGCCGACCACTTCCGCCCGACGCCGGAAAACCCGCAGTGCGGCGGGATCACCGGCCTTCGCCGCCGCCAACAAGACCGAAAAGGACGGTTGCGCGATGATGCCGTCCTCGGCGGCGCGCGCCGCGATCGCCGCACTGGACACTGTCGCCTGCAAACAGCCGTGCCGCCCGCACGCGCACACGATGGCCGGATCCCCCAGCGGCTGATGCGCGATATCGCCCGCGGCCGAACCCGGCCCCCGATGCACGGTGCCACCGGTGACGATCGCCGCGTCCACCACGTTGCCGACAAAGACGTGCACCGCGCTGGCGGCGGCTCGCGCCTGACCGAACAACTGCTCGGCGGTGGCCAGTGCCCGCGCATGATTGTCGACCACGATCGGCGCCCGGGTATGGCGAGCGAACACCTCCCGGACGCCGACCTCGTGCCACGCCAACGGCGCGTGCTCGACCACGACACCCCGGCCGGGATCAACCCAGCCGCCGATCGCCACGCCGACCCCGAGCAGCATCCGCCTGCCGCTGTGTCGGCCGACGAACCCGGACAGCCGCTGCGCGGCCGCGTTCAGCACCGAGCGCGGGGTGCTCTCGGCGTGCGGCAGGCTTTCCTGCGCGAGCACGTTGCCGCGCAGATCGAGCAGCCCGAGCGTGCTGTACCCGACCGCGATGTGCACGCCTGCCACGACCTGCCGATCAAGGTCGATGTCCACGGGCAGGTGCGGTCGTCCGATGCCGCCCGAGGAAACCTGCTGCGGCAGCTGTCGAATGAATCCGCCCGCCGCGAGGTCGGCCGTGTGCCGGGTCACCGCCGCCGGACTGAGCCCGGTCGACCGCGCGATCGTGCTCCGGGCCACCGGCCCCCGCTCCAGCACGGCCCGCAACACGATCGCCGCGCCGGACGCGCGCGACCCCTGCGTGGCCGAGGACATACGCCGATCGTGACAGCCACACCGCCGCCCAACCAGCACGGCTCCGCGTCGCCCACCATCTGGGACTGCGCATCGTCACACGGTGAGCCCGAGTAGTTCTTTGCCAGCGCGGACAACGGTGTCCCGCACCTGCTGCGGGTCGTCTAGGTCTGCTGCCGCGAGCGCGCCGTCGTGCAGCAGCACCAGCACGCGGCCCGCGTAGTCGGGATCCGGGTGCCCGGCCTGGCCGGCGAGGCGGGTCACCATTTCCTGGAACCAGGCGCGGTGGTCGGCGACCGCGACGCGCACCGGGTCGGCCGGATCGGGGTATTCGGCCGATGCATTGATGAAATGGCAGCCACGAAAGCC
This sequence comes from Pseudonocardiaceae bacterium, assembly GCA_036500685.1. GTDB lineage: Bacteria > Actinomycetota > Actinomycetes > Mycobacteriales > Pseudonocardiaceae > CAJCJE01. The sequence continues at coordinate 10,214 of DASYBO010000765.1, forward strand.
TGCCGAGCAGGTGACCTGCCCAATGAGCTCAAGCAGCGCGGCGGCGCTGTCCTGCGGGCTCGGTCGATCCAGCGCGACGGCGACGGCCGCGCGCAGGTCCGCGTCCGTGGCGCGCAGGTACGCCTCAACGAGGTCTTCCTTGGCGGGGAAGTGTCGATAGAAGGTCGCCCTGGTCACCCCGGCCTCCGTGATCAGGCGGTCCACCGGCACGGTGTGGATGCCCTCGGCGTAGAACAGCCTGCGCGCTGTCTCCAGCAGCCGATCCCGTGGACTCGACGCGGCACTCACCATGTCACCAGCCTAGACAGAACGTTCTGTTGACGCGATGACGTCCGAACCGTATGGTCTCGACCATGGGAAGAACGAACGTTCTGTCTACTAAAGGTCCGACGGTCGTGCTCGTGCACGGCGCCCTGACCGACGCCTCGGTATGGCACAAGGTGATGCGGACCTGCAATCGGTAGGGGTCACAGTGTTCGCTCCGGCCCTACCGATGCGCAGCCTGGAACAGGACGCCACTTACCTGGCCGGGTTGCTCGACCGCGTGCCCGGTCCGGTGGTCCTCGTCGGACACTCCTACGCCGGTGCGGTGATCTCCCACCCCGCCGTCACCGCCTCGACAGCCGTCGAAGCACTGGTCTACGTCGCGGCGTTCCAGCCGGACGCCGGCGAGAGCGCAGGCGAACTCAACGAGAAGTTCCCCGGCAGCCTGCTGATCCTCAACAACCTCAATGTCACAACGAATCCCCTCGGCGGCAACGACCTGACGCTCCTGCCGCAGCACTTCGCGGAGGTCTATGCCGCCGATGTCGAGCCGGCCAGAGCCGCGGTGCTGGCGGCGAGCCAACGCCCGATCGATCCCGCCGCCCTCGATGAGACCCTGCCTGGCGAGCCCAGTTGGCGCACCGTCGCGTCATGGGCGCTGATCTCCACCCGTGACCGCTCGCTCCCACCGGAGATCCTGCGCTTCATGGCCGAGCGTGCCGGGTCGCACATCGTCGAGGTCGACTCCTCACACGCGGTCCCGCTGGCTCACCCCGAGGCCGTCACCGACGTGATCCTTGCCGCCGCCCACTCGATCAATTCGTCGACCCACGTCCTTTCCGACTGATTCGGAGCTGTCTGTCCATGTCGCATTTCGCCACCTACGTCGAACGCAACGCGGAGTTCGCGGCCACCGACGCCAAGGCCAAAATCCCGGCGATCCCCTTCATCCCGTTCGAGCAGGTCTACGTGATCACCTGCCTCGACCCGCGCGCTGAGCCGGCGGCCATCCTCGGCGTGCGGCTCGGCGAGGCCATCGTCACCCGCAATATCGGCGGCCGGATCACGCCGTCGGTGGTGAAGGACCTCGCCTGGATCTGTCACCTGCACGAGAACAAGACCCCGGACGCCGACTGGTTCGAGGTCGCGATCATCCACCACACCGACTGCGGCTCCGCCCTGTTCGCCGACGAACAACTCCGACACAGTTACGCCGCCCGCGGCGGCTACGACGAACAGACCGCAGCCGCCATGGCCGTACTCGACCCGGTCGAAACCGTGCGCGTCGACGTCGAACGGCTTCGCGCCGCGCCGGAGTTGGCCGGCAGCATCGGAAATATCAAGATCGGCGGCTACGCCTACGACCTGAAGACCGGACTGATCGCTACCGTCGTCGACCCGAACTGACCGTCCGGCGGGTTCAACGGCGCGGCCGACCCTCGCTCAACCAACCGCCCCAAACCCGATCCCCGACAACCAACGCCCGTCGCGAGGACCAGTGCCGCGCCGGCAACGACCGGCGCGGCCAGGATGTC
>DASYBO010000766.1:0-7744 GCA_036500685.1 Pseudonocardiaceae bacterium
CCCGCCGCGCGGGCGGCCGCGACCAGTTCGGCCTGGGTGCGTTTGCCATCGGAGTAGACGGTGTGCAGGTGGCAGTCGCCGCGATACTCGGCTCGGCCTCGGGCCCTGGCCGGCGCGCTGGCCGGGGCCGGGTTGGCTGGACGGGTCGGTTGGCGTTCGCCGAAGGTGAGGGTGACCTCGACCTGGTAGGTGAGGCCCTGCGGCGCGACCGTGTACGGGCCGAGCAGCAGATGCCAGGTGCCAGCGTCGATCGGGCCCGGCAGGTAGCCGGGGGTGGTGTCGGCAGGGCCGAGCCGGAACGAGCGACGGGCTCCGCCGGACCAGCCACGGAAGCCGCGCTCGTTGCCCAGTTCGTACCCGGCCGGGCCGAAGATGCCGATGTCGCAGTGGTTGCCGGGCAGGCCTGCCGGTGGGGCCGGGGTGTCGTAGTCGTAGCTGACCGCGAGTTCGGCGACGCCGGGCGGGACCTCGATCGGCAGGTAGCACCAGTCCGGCGCGTCCGCCTCGATCCGGCCGGTGATCGTTCGGGTGACCGTGCCTTCCTCGGGTTCGAAGGCAAGGCCGGACAGGACGAGTTCGTCGGTCACGATCTTGCAGTCTGCCGAACTGTCCGACGTGCTCGCTACCGTGCCTGCCATGCAACCCTCGGTTGGTTTTTCCGCGACAACGGCCGATCTGGCCGGCGCCATGCAGGCGGTCGCCCGTTTCCTGCCGGCCCGCCCGATCGACCCGGTGCTCACCGGTGTGCTGCTGACCGCTGGCGCGGAAGGCCTGGTGCTCGCGGGCACCGATCGGGAGCGCGCGGTGCGACTGTCCTGCCCCGCGACCGTGCACGTCGACGGGACGGTGCTCGTCCCCGGCCGCCCGCTGGCCGAAACGCTGCGCGCACTCGACGACGAACTGGTGCACGTCGCGGTCGAGGGTTCGCGGCTGGCCGTTCGCACCGCGCGGGCCCGGTTCGCGTTACCGCTGCTGGATGTCGACGTACACCCCGGAGTTGCCGCACCGCCGCCGCTGGTCGGCCGGGTTGCCGCGGATCTCGCGCTGCCGGCCCTGGTCTCGGTCGCCGGCGCGGCATCCAAGGACGGTGCGCTGCCGCTGTTCACCGGGGTGCGGATGCGCGCCAGCGGCGAGGCCCTGCGGCTGGTCGCGACCGACCGCTACCGCCTCGCCCTTGCCGAGCTGCCCTGGCACGGCGTCGGCGAGTTCGACGTGCTCGTGCCGGCCGGGCTGATCACCGAGATCGTCCGCCAGGCCGCGGGCGCGACCGAGATCGCGCTGCACGCCGACGCCGATCGCGTGGCGTTCGCCTGGGGTGACCGGGTGGTCAGCACGGCGCTGCTGGCATCGCCGTTCCCGGACGAGAACCGCTACCTTGGCAGGCCCGGCGACGCGAGCGTCGTGCTCTCGCCCGCCGAACTCTCGGCGGCCGTGCACCGGGTCGGCCTGTACGCGGGCGAGCGTGGCTCGATCGGCATCGAACTCGGCGACGGCGAGGTGCGGGTGCGCACCGACAGCCCCGAGCTCGGCGAGGCCGAGGAGTCGGTGAAGGCGAGCGTCACCGGCCGGCTCGCACAGACCTACCGGTCGCGCTACCTGCTCGACGCGCTGCGCGCGTTCGGCGCTGACGAGGTTCGATTGGACATCCAAGCCGGGATGAAGTCGACCGTGTTCAGCGCCGAGCCGGGCGACGGCACGATGCTGCGCTACCTGGTGATGCCGATCCTGCCGCGTTAGACGCCGCGCAGGTAGTCCAGTTGAGCCCGGACCGACAGCGTCGCGGCCGGCCAGAGCACCTTGTCGACGTCGACGTATACGGCCTCGACGACCTGGCGCGCGGTCGCGTCCGGACCGAGTCGGTCCAGGGCGGCGCGGACCTGGTCAAGGCGCTGTTCGCGGTGTGCGAGGTAGGCGTTGGCCACGGTGGGCGCGTCCGGGAGTTCGGGGCCGTGGCCGGGTAGCACGGTGGTGCCGGGGGCCAGTGCGGCGAGCCGGTGCAGCGAGGTGAGGTAGTCGCCGAGGGTGCCGTCCGGGTGCGCGACCACGGTGGTGCCTCGCCCGAGCACGGTGTCGCCGGTGAGCACGGCCGGGCCGGTCTCGTCCTCGACGAGGAAGCACAGCGAGTCGGCGGTGTGGCCGGGGGTGCCGAGCACCCGGATCTCCAGGCCGGCCGCGGCGATCACGTCGCCGTCGGCGAGGCCCTCGGCACCGAGGCGCAGGGTCGGGTCGAGGGCGCGGACTCCGGCACCGACGAGTTCGCCGAACCGGCGGGCGCCTTCGGCGTGGTCGGGGTGGCCGTGGGTGAGCAGGACCTTGGCGACAGGGCCGTGTGCGGCGACCCGACGCAGGTGCGCCTCGTCGTCGGGGCCGGGGTCGATCACCACGCAGCTCGACGAGTCCGGGGCGCGCAGCAGCCAGGTGTTGGTGCCCTCCAGGGTCATGATCGACGGGTTGTCCGCGAGCAGCACGGACGCGGAGGCGGTGACCGGGCGCAGAACGCCGTAGGCGGGGTGGCTCACGGCTGTTCCAGGCGGTCGCCGGGGCGGGCGTCGAGGTGGCCGGCGGCCGCGTCGAACCGGGGGTCGCCGGGGAGCACGATGCGCAGCACGGCGCCGTCGCGGATCACCTTCGGCATGATCTTGTCGATCAGCCGGGGTGCGGCCATCGCGGCGGCCACGGTGTCGAGTTCGGCCAGGTCGGCGAGGGTCATCCAGGTCGGCGGGAGCAGGCCGCAGCGGCCGGCCTTCCAGTCCTCGATGGCTCCGGCCGGGGTCTGCCAACCGGCCTTGTCGGCTTCGGAGGTGTCGCCGTCGGCGCGTTGGCCCTCGGGCAGTTCGGCCAGGAAGAAGCGGGTGTCGTAGCGGCGCGGCTCCTCGGCCGGGGTGAGCCAGTTCGCCCACGGTCGGAGCAGGTCGGCCCGCAGCACCAGCCCGGCCTCGGCCAGGAAGCCGGCGAAGGACAGCGACCGGTCGACGAGGGCCGTGCGCGCGTCCGCGTAGGGGCGGGTGTCGGCGACGACGCTGTTCGCGTCCGGCCCGGCCAGCAACACGCCGGACTCCTCGAACGTCTCCCGGACGGCCGCGCAGACCAGGGCGCGGGCCAGTTCCGGGACGACCGCGTAGCGCTGCGCCCACCAGTCCACGTCCGGGCCTGCCCAGGCGGGCGAGGCTTCGGCGTCGCGTGGGTCGACCCCGCCGCCGGGGAACACGGTCATTCCGCCCGCGAAGGCCATGCCGAGCACTCTGCGCAGCAGGAACACCTCGACGCCGGCCGAACCGTCGCGGACCAGCACGACCGTTGCCGCGTCCCGGATCGGCAGCGGTGTCGCGGTCGGCTTGCTCAGCGGCATCCCTTTGGGCAGCACGAAATCGTTGGGCAGCTCACGCACTGGCCGAGCCTACGACCGCGAACCGATCATCGGAGCCGGATGGCGGCCATGTCACAGCTCGACCGGTGGTCGTTTACTGGCCGAAACGCGGCAGGATGGGGTGGTGGAGACCGAACTGCGCGTCGGGTTGATCGGCGCTGGACCGTGGGCGTGCCAGGTGCACGCACCGGGTATAGCCAGGCATCCGGGTACCCGGCTCGTCTCGGTGTACAGCCGCAGGGCGGGGGCAGCCGCCGAACTGGCCGAACAGCACCGCGCGCGGGTCGCGGCCGACCCGGCCGAACTGATCACGCAGGTCGACGCGGTCGCGTTCGCGGTGCCGCCCGCGGTGCAGGCCGAGTACGCGCTGCTGGCGGCCAAGGCCGGCAAGCACCTGATCCTGGAGAAGCCGGTCGCCCCGAACGTGGACGACGCGCGTCGACTTGCCGACGCGGTGACCGACGCGGGTGTGGCCTCGCTGGTCATGCTGACCCGCCGCTTCGCGCCGGAGACCATCGAGTGGCTGGCCTCGGCGCGGCAGCGCGGCGACTGGACCGGCGGCGACGCGCGCTGGTACGCGAGCGCGCTGCGGGCCGGGCAGTACGCGGGGTCGGCGTGGCGGCAGGAGCAGGGCGCGCTGATGGACGTCGGCCCGCACGTGCTGGACCTGCTCGACGCGGCGCTGGGCAAGATCACCGACGTGCTCGCCGCGCACCGCAGCCCGGCCGACCTGTGGCACCTGGTGCTCGGCCACGAGAACGGCGCGACCAGCACGGCATCGCTGTCGCTGCGGCTGCCGATCAACCCGCCGGTCGTGGAGACGTCGATCTACGGCGAGCACGGCCTGCTGATGCTCTCCGGCCGCAACTCCAGCGCGACGGACTGTTTCGCCGCGCTGCTCGACGACCTGCTGACCATGATCGCCACCGGCATCACCCAGCACGCCTGCGACGTGCGCAGGGGCGTACACCTGCAGCGGATCATCGACCTGGCCTACGAGCAGGCGCGGGCCTAGCGGCCGGTGCCGCCGGGGGCGCCACCGTAGGGCGGGTGGCCGTTCACGGCCTGGTCCTGCCCCGGCTGCCACGAGCCCGCACCGTAGTCGACGCTCGGGAACGTGCTGTGCCGCTGACCGGAGCGATCCACCTGCCAGGCGGGCCGCTCGGCAACACCGGGCAGCTCCGAGACGGCCGAGGCCTCCGGTGCTTCCCGCTTGGCCAGTTCCTCGTGCAGCTGGCGCAGCAACTCCTGCTCGCGCTGGCTGAGTTCGGCGTCGGTGGCCGGCGGTTTCGCGGTGGCCGCGGTGGTCTCCTCGTCGGCGATGGCAGGCCGGTGGTCGGACAGCTCGGTCGAGGCGGACATCGACGCGCCGACGTGCGGGGTATGTGGCGTGTGCGGGTTGCGCGCGGTCGTCGCGCTCACCTCTGCCACCGGGGTCATCGCGGGCCGCGAGGTCTCGGCCGGCGGGGTCGGGGCGGGCGAGGAAGCCATGACCGCGTCCGCGGACATGCTCGGCGCCGCCGCCGTTGTGGAGTCGGCCAGGGTGGTCTCCTCGGCCTTGGCCGCGGCGATCCGCTGCTGCCACCGTCCGCTGGCCGTTTCGCCGGCAGGCGGCCGCTTGGTCTCCACCGGCACGCTCGCGCCGCGCCTGCGGGTCGAGGTGACCGGACGCGGCGAGGGTGACTCGCTGAACAGCGGTTCCACCGACTCCGGCGCCCTCGGCGGCGCGGTGGGCTGACGCAGGTTGACCCGCCGGGCCGCGGTCAGCGCGCCCCGGTGGTAGTCGGTGAGTTCACCGCCGCCCTGCACGACCTCGACGGTGGCGTTGATGCCGGACCGGCGCAGCGCCTGCTCGACCCGGTACGCGGTGGACGGGGCGAACCCGTCCGGGCCGGTCTCCACCAGCACCATCCGCTGCGGCACCGGGCCGGACGTCGCGCCCGCCGGGGTGGTCCGCCATACACAGGACACCGAGCGGATGTCCGGCAGCACCTCGACAACGTGGCCGACCGCTTCCGCGACACCGTCCTCGGGGTTCGGGTCGCTCTCCGCGCCGACGGTGAACCGGTGCCGGGGCAGCCGGGCACTGTCGTCGACGACGATCCGGTCCAGCAGCGCCGTCGACGCGCGCACCGCCCCGATCAGCCGGGCCAGCGTGTCGCGTTCGGACGACGTCATCGCGATCCGGCCCGCGACGAGGCTGCCCGCGAGCAGTTCGACCGCCCGGTCCAGCTCGGCGACGGCGAGTAGCTCGCGAGTGTCGGTCAGCGCGTCGTCGTCGATCCGGCCCGCACAGGTCAGCAGGAACTCGTGCACCTGAATGGGCAGGGCAACCCGGTCGCTCACGTCGGCCATCCCCCGACTCCTTCCACCTTGTGGCGCTTGTGGCCCGGCATCAGCTGTGGACCAGTGCGCCCGAAGCCGCGGCGGCTCCGGTGCACAGCAGTTCGCTGGCCTCGATGGCCGCCCAGTGGTACGGGGGCGGTTCCATGTCGACGGGCAGCACTTCAACGCACGGGTCGTGCTCGCCGAGGGCGCGCTGCATGCGCTGCAGCTCGCCGGTCAGGTTGATCCAGTCCGCTGCGGCGGACACCACCAGCACCCGCTTGGGCGGGTTGCCGTCGGTGCGGCTCTGCCGCCAGCAGGCCCGCACCTCGCCGACGCTGGACCGACCGCGCAGTACCGCGTCGAACAGCACGGCGCGCTGGTCGCCGAGGTTCATCGGGTAGGGCGAGGTGGGGGTGAAGACGAAGTCCAGCTCGGGCACGTCGTCGATCTCGCGGACCGAGCTGAGCAGTCCGGCGTCGGCGCCGAACGGGCGCAGCGACGCGTCGAGGAAGCGGATCTCCATCGTGGTGAGGCCGATCCGCTCGCGCAGGAGCGTGAGCGGCAGGGCTTGACTGAGCTCGGCCAGCGCACCGGCGGCAAGCCAGTCACGGAATCGCCAGAGTTGCCGATCCGGCAGACGTCCGGCCAGTCGGAGCAGCAACTCGTGACACGCCGACTCGGCAGCGTCTCCCATCAGATCACCGTCCCTCGGGTGGGTGAACCCGAGTGTGCCACGGTGACGAACGGTGTTCATCGGAGTCCCGGAAAGTAGGCCGGGAGTAATCGTGGCCGCGTCAGGTCACCGCAACGCTACTGGCGGTGTCTTCGGTCAGCTGACCTCGACGATCAGCTCCAACTCCACCGGGGAACCGAGCGGCAGCTCCGCGACCCCGACGGCGGAACGCGCGTGCTGGCCCGCGTCGCCGAAGACCTCGCGCATGAGTTCGGAGGCGCCGTTGATCACGCCGGGCTGGCCGGTGAAACCGTCCGCGGAGGCCACGAACCCGACCAGTTTGACCACCCGCACCACGCTGTCGATGCCGACCAGCGCGTGCACGGCGGCCAACGCGTTCAGGGCACACGTGCGGGCCTGCGCCTTGGCTTCGTCCGGGCTGATCTCCGCACCGACCTTGCCGGTCGCGCCGAGCCTGCCGTCCACAAAGGGCAGCTGGCCCGAGGTGAAGACGTGGACTCCGGTACGCACAGCGGGCACGTACGCGGCGACCGGTGCGGCTACCGCTGGGAGTTCGATACCGAGTCCGGCGAGCCGGTCTGTCCAAGCCATGGCGTGAATCTACTTCGCCCGCTTGAAGTAGGCGACGAGCTGTTCGCCGGTCGGGCCGGGCAGCACCGTCACGAGTTCCCAGCCGTCCTCGCCCCAGTTGTCCAGGATCTGCTTGGTGGCATGGCTCAACAGCGGGACGGTCGCGTACTCCCACTTCGTCATGCCCGGCAGCGTAGCCGGTGACGATGATCAACCCGCGCGGCCCCTAAGGGGTTAGGGGAGGGCCGGTTCGCGGCTACCGTGGAGGCATGGAGCTGGCCCGGATCATTCCGGCCGCGCTGGTCGGCGCGGGCGGGATCCTCGCGGTGCTGGTCGCCATGGCCGCCGCGCGGGACCGGCGCCATCCCACCAACGCGAAGGTCGCGCTGACCGGCCTGCTCACCCTGCTGGTGGTGGCGTGCCTCACCGTCGCGGTTGCCACCGTGCTGCCCGTGCTCGCCGGCTGGGGCGTGGCGTTTCTGCTGGCCATGGCCATCATCACCCTCCTGCACGCGCACTAGCGGATCTTTACCGGGCCGCGACCGATCAGGACTGTCCGCCGACCCGGCCTTTACGCTGGGGTAGTGACATCACCTGCCACCGGGACCACCCATTGGCCGGACGAGCTGACCAGGGTCCGGTTGCACGTGGTCACCGGCAAGGGCGGCACCGGCAAGACGACCGTCGCCGCCGCGCTGGCCCTGAGCCTGGCCACCGGTGGCCGTCGGGTGCTGCTGATCGAGGTCGAGGGCAGACAAGGCATCGCGCAGGTCTTCGACCGGCCC
>DASYBO010000767.1:0-10186 GCA_036500685.1 Pseudonocardiaceae bacterium
ACCGCCCCGTACTGGCAGAACCTGGCCAAGGCGTTCGAACAGAAGAACCCGGGCTACACGGTCAACGTGAACGTGCAGAACTGGAACAACATCGAGGACTACACAAAGAATCTGGTGCAGAACCACCAGCAGCCCGACGTCCTCAACATCGACCACTGGATCGACTTCGCCCAGGACAACCTACTGTACAAGGCATCCGACGTGCTCTCCAGCCAGACGATGTCGGACATGCTGCCCAACCCGAAGAAGATCGGCACCTACCAGGGCACCCAGTACGGCATCCCGTTCATCCTCTCCACGCGGCTGATGTACTACAGCAAGGACTGGTTCACCAAGGCCGGCCTCGACCCGAACAAGCCGCCGACCACCTGGGCCGAACTCACCGCCGACGCACAGAAGCTCAAGCAGGCCGGCTGCCCCGAGCCCTACGGCATGCCGCTCGGCTCCGAGGAAGCGCAGGCCGAGACCATGCAGTGGATGCTCGGCAACGGCGGCGGATACGTTGACACGCAAGGCAAGTGGGCGATCAACAGCCCGAGGAACGTCGCCGCGGTCACCGAGATGTCGAGCCTCGTCTCGGCCGGACTGACCGAACCGAACCCCGGCTCGGTCGACCGCACCGCCGGCACCTGGGCCGACTTCGAGGCGGGCCGGGTCGGCATGATGCTCGGCCACATGACGCCGATGGAGGATATCGCCACCAAGAAGCTGCCGGTCAACTACGGCCTGGCGCCGATGGCCGGCAAGAGCGGCCCGGTCACTTCCACCCTGGGCGTCGGCGATTTCATCATGGCCTTCAACAACGGCAACGGCGCCAACAAGGACGCGGTGTCCAAGTGGCTGAACTTCGTGTTCCAGCAGCAGAACTACGCGAAGTTCTTGACCAACGAGAAGTTCCTGCCGGTCACCCAGTCCGCGCTGACCGCGATGAACACCAACCCGGCCGACGCCAACCTCAAGCCGTTCCTGAACGTGCTGCCCAGCGCGGTGTTCTACCCGCAGACCGACCCGGCCTGGCCGACCGTCGAGGACGCGATCAAGCACCAGATCGGCACGGCGGTGCAGGGTTCGTCCCCGGCCGGCGTGCTGGGCACGTTGCAGCAGACCGCGGACAAGGCCGAGCAGAACGGTGGCTGACCAACTGATCCCTGCCCGGAATCGGCGCGGCGCCCGTGCGATGCGGGCGCTCGCGCCGATTCCGTGGCTGCTGCCGGCGCTGGTGCTGATCGGCGGCGTGGTGCTGTGGCCGGTGGTGGAGATGGTGCGCACCTCGTTCCTGCGCATCGGCACCTCCGGCTACGTGCGCGGCTCCGCCGGCTGGTCGCGCTACACCGAACTGTTCAGCGAACCGGCTTTCCCGCATGTCCTGCTGCGCACGCTGGAATGGGTCGTCGTGGTGGTCGCGGCCACCGTGGTCATCTCGCTGCTGCTGGCACAGTTGCTCAACCGCCGGTTTCCCGGTCGGACAGTTGTTCGCTGGGCGCTGATCGTGCCGTGGGCGGCGTCGGTCGTGATGTCCTCGATCATCTTCAAGTGGATCCTGGACTGGTCGCACGGCGTGTTCAACACGCTCCTGCTGGACCTGCACCTGATCAACAAGCCCGTCGACTGGCTCGGCACACCGAGTTCCGCGTTCTGGTGGATGGTCGGCGTCGCCGTTTTCGTGTCCGTCCCCTTCACCACCTACGTGTGTCTCGCCGGTTTACAGACCATCCCGGCCGACGTGTACGAAGCGGCCGAAGTGGACGGTTCATCGACGGCCAACACCTACTGGCGCATCACGCTTCCACTGCTGCGCCCGGCCCTGCTGGTCGGATCGGTGATCAACATCATCAACGTCTTCAACTCCTTCCCGATCATCTACACCATGTACAGCGGCGCGGGCTACGACGCGGACACCACGACCACGTTCATGTACAAGCTCAAGGACACCGACATCGGCGAATCGGCCGCTGCCGCGGTCGTCAACTTCGTGCTGGTCATCGTGTTCGTGCTGTTCTACCTGAAAGCGACCCGCTGGAACGAGGCGGTGGCCAAGAAATGACCGCGACCATGACGCATCATCCACAACGGACCAAACCGGTGCGGCGAAAGCCCGCGCCGCGCCGGCTCCCGCTCGGCAAGGTGCTGCTGACCGGGCTGGCCTGGCTGATCGGCGTGTTCTTCCTCGCGCCGTATCTGGTCATGTTCACCACCGCGCTCAAACCCGCCACCGAACTCGGCGCGTCGCCGGCCACGTTCCTTCCCGGCAATTGGGACTGGGCCAACTTCGTCGACGTCTGGGCCTGGCAGGGCCGCGCCGTGCTGACCAGCCTCCGGGTCACGCTGGTCATCGCCGGTGCGTCAACGCTGATCGTGGTGCTGGTGTCCATTCCGGCCGCCTACTACACCGCGCGGCACCAGTTCCGTGGCCGCACCCCGTTCCTGCTGCTGGTCCTGGTCACCCAGATGTTCGCGCCTACCGCGCTGGTGGTCGGGCTCTACCGTGAGTTCCTGCAACTGAACCTGGTGAACAGCTACCTCGCGCTGATCCTGGTCAACGCAGGCTTCAACCTGGCCTTCTCCATCTGGATCCTGCAGGGCTACTTCACCTCGATCCCGGTCGAACTGGAGGAGGCCGCCATGCTCGACGGGCTCGGCCGGTTCGGCTCGATGATGCGGGTGACCCTCCCGCTGGCCGCGCCCGGCATCGTCACCGCGGTGATCTTCACCTTCATCGCGGCCTGGAACGAGTTCGTGGTCGCGTTGACCCTGACCACCACCCCGGACCACCAGCCGCTCACGGTCACCCTCGACCGGTTCATCGGCGCCTACCACATCGACTGGCAATTCCTGTTCGCCGGTTCGATCTTCGCGGTCGTGCCGGTGGTCATCCTGTTCGCGCTGATCGAGCGGTACCTGGTGGGTGGTCTGACGGCGGGGAGCGTCAAGTAGGGCACGTGTCTTGGCAGGATGGAGGCATGCGCATCGATTGGTTGTCCCGGTGAGACGCCTCGGCACAGTGCTCGCGGTCCTCGTGGGCCTCGGCGGGTTGGCCGTACACCTGTTCGCGCGCCGCGCGCCGTGGCGCCGCTACCCCTGGTACCTGCCGGGGCTCGGCATCGGCATCGCCGGCAGCGAGGTGGGCATACCGGTGGCCGGCGCGCAGGTCGTCGCGGGTGCGGTCGCGGCAGGGCTCGGCGCGCACCGCAGCAGGCTGGGCATCGCCGGGCTCGCGCTGACCGGAGGTACGGCAAGCGGCCTGCTCCGGTTGCACCGCGTCGCCACCCAGACGTCGGTGGCCGAACTCAACGGCGCGCTGGCCGACGTCCTCGGCTTCGCCCGCGCCCCGATCGAGGTGCCGCGACGCTCGCGTTCCGCGCATCGCTCGTATCTCGCTGAGCAGAACCTCGCCTACGGCGCGGATTCACCCGCCCAGGTACTGGACATCTGGCGCCGCCCGGATCTGCCCGCCGATGCCGGCGCCGGTGTGCTGGTCATGGTGCACGGCGGTTCATGGACCGGCGGCGGCAGGCGGATGGCCAGTCCCGGCCTGCTCGCCGCACTGGCCGAACGCGGTTGGGTCTGCGTGTCCATCGACTACCGGCTCGGTCCGCGCCATCGCTGGCCCAGCCCGATCGTCGACGTGAAGAAGGCGATCGCCTGGGTGCGTGCGAACATCGCCGAACACGGCGGCGACCCCTCGTTCATCGCGGTCGCGGGTGGCTCGGCCGGCGGTCACCTCGCCGCGCTGGCCGCGTTGACCGGCAATGACCCCACGTTCCAGCCCGGCTTCACCGACGCCGACACCTCGGTACAGGCAGCGGCCCTGCTCTACGGCGTCTACGACCTGACCGCGCGCAACGACGACGGCTCGACCCGGCTGCGCGACTACCTGCGCCGCGTGTTGTTCGACGCGGACTTCACCGACGACACCGCGACCTGGCGCGCCGCCTCCCCGGTATGGCGGCTGCACGCCGACGCGCCGCCCATGTTCGTGGTGCACGGCGATCGGGACGAGGTCGTCAGCGTCGGTCAGGCCCGCCAGTTCATCGAGGCCGCCCGGCCGCTGTCCCGCTTCGGCTACGCGGAACTGCCCTACGCGCACCACGCCTTCGACCTGGTCTCGTCCGCGCGGACCAGGGCGACCGAACACGCGATCGGCCAATTCCTGGACGCGGTGCGGGACCGGGCCAAGAACCCGGTCCCGGAAACCGAGTCAGTCGAACAGCACGACTGAGCGCAGCACGTCGCCGCCGTGCATCTTGGTGAACGCGGATTCCACGTCGCCGAGGCCGATCTCCTCGGTCACGAACGCGTCGAGGTCGAGCCGGCCCTGCTGATAGAGCTCGGTGAGCATGGGGAAGTCGCGGGTCGGCAGGCAGTCGCCGTACCAGGAGGACTTGAGCGCGCCGCCGTGACTGAACAGGTCGATCAGCGGCATCTCGACGCGCATGTCCGGGGTCGGCACGCCGACCAGCACGACGATGCCGGCCAGGTCGCGGGCGTAGAACGCCTGCTTCCAGGTTTCCGGCCTGCCGACCGCGTCGATCACCACGTCGGCGCCGAAGCCGTTGGTCAGCTCCTTGACCGCCTCGACGACGTCGGCCTCCTTGGCGTTGATCACGTGCGTCGCGCCGAAGCCGCGTGCCTTCTCCAGTTTGCGCACGTCGGTGTCGATGGCGATCACCGTGGTCGCGCCGGCCAGGGCTGACCCGGCGATCGCGCCGTCGCCGACCCCGCCGCAGCCGATCACCGCGACCGAGTCGCCACGGGTGACCCCGCCGGTGTTGATGGCCGCGCCGATGCCGGCCATCACGCCGCAGCCGAGCAGCCCGACGGCCGCCGGTCGCGCGCTCGGATCGACCTTCGTGCACTGGCCCGAGTGGACGAGCGTCTTCTCGATGAACGCGCCGATGCCCAGCGCGGGGGAGAGCTTGGTGCCGTCGGTCAGGGTCATCGGCTGCTTGGCGTTGTGCGTGTTGAAGCAGTACCAGGGGCGACCGCGTCGGCAGGCTCGGCATTCGCCGCACACCGCGCGCCAGTTCAGCACCACGAAATCGCCCGGTTTGACGTCGGTGACGCCCTCGCCGATCTCCTCGACGATGCCGGCGGCCTCGTGGCCGAGCAGGAACGGGAACTCGTCGTTGATCCCGCCCTCCCGGTAGTGCAGGTCGGTATGGCACACGCCGCACGCCTGCACCCGCACGACGGCCTCGCCGGGGCCGGGATCGGGGACGAGCACATCGGCGACCTCGACCGGTTCACCCTTGGCACGGGCGATGACGCCACGAACCTGTTGCGGCACAGCGACCTCCAGACGATACAGCGGTGTATCAGCAGTGACACCGTATGCGAACCCGACTATGTATGCGACATTGACACTGTCATATGACAGTGTCACGATGGAGGTATGACGACCGACGCGCACTGGACCATCGACGAGCTCACCCAGCTCGTCGGCGAGGCGTTGGCGGTCGGCTACCCGGGCCAGAGCAACGGCCGGGTCCGCGAGGTGCCGGACCGGCGGACCATCCGCTGGTACACCACGATCGGCCTGCTCGACCGGCCCGCAGCCATGCGCGGCCGGACCGCGCTCTACGGCCGCCGGCACCTGCTGCAACTGGTCGCGGTCAAACGCCTCCAGGCCGACGGCCGCACCATCGCGGAGGTGCAGACCGCGCTGCTCGGTGCCGACGACACCACCCTTGACGACCTCGCCCGCGTCCCCGAACTGCCTCCCGCGCGGTTCTGGGCCACCCGCCCCGCGCCGCCGAAACCGGCGCGCACCGCACTGGTGCCCAGCGTCCGCCTTGCCGACGGAGTGACGCTCGTCCTCGACGGCACAGTCCGCCCACTGGAGGCCGCCGACCTCACCGCGATCACCGAGGCCGCGACCGCACTGCTCGACCTGTTGCACGACCGCGGCCTGACCGCGTCAATCGAAGGGGGCCAACCATGATTCGAGTCCGGCACCTGACCACCACCGAACTGCCCGAACCCGACGCCGAGGCGGGCTGCGGCGCGCTGCACACCGAACGTGGCAACCTTCCGCTGCACAGCATCGACATCGCCGCGCAGATCACCGGCCTCGCCGTGCGCACGGAGCTGACCCAGGGTTTCCACAATCCGTTCGACGAGCCGCTCGAAGCCACCTACATCTTCCCGCTGCCCGACCGCGCCGCCCTCACCGCGCTGTCGCTGCGCGCGGACGGTCGCGTCGTCGACGGCGTGCTGCGCGAACGGGGCCAAGCCCGCGCCGATTACGAACAGGCCATCGACGCCGGCCAGCGCGCCGCGATCGTTGAGGAGGAACGGCCAGGCGTGTTCACCATGCGGGTCGGCAACATCGCGCCGCACGAGCAGGTGAGCGTTCGGGTGGTGCTGGCCGGTCTGCTGCCGTTCGACGACGGCGAGGCCACCTTCCGCTTCCCGCTGGTGGTCGCGCCGCGCTACATCCCCGGTCAACCGTTGGCCGGCGCACCGGTCGGCACCGGCACCAGCCTCGACACCGACGCGGTGCCGGACGCATCCCGGATCACCCCGCCGGTCCTGCTGCCCGGCTTCCCCAACCCGATCACGCTCTCCGCCACCGTCGACATCGATCCGGCAGGCCTCATCATCGGCGAGATCGCCACCAGCCTCCCGGTGCGTACCGAATCGGAAGGCCTGCGGTTGCGGCTGGAACCGGGGGAGCGGGCCAACCAGGACTTCATCGTCCGACTGCGCCTGGCCGAATCGGCCTCGTCGTTCGCAGTGCACGGCCGCACGTTCGCGCTGACTCTCGTGCCGCCGACCGAGGTTGGTACGTCGCGCCCGCGCGACGTGGTGCTGGTGCTCGACCGCTCCGGCAGCATGGGCGGCTGGAAGATGGTGGCCGCGCGCCGGGCCGCCGCTCGGATCGTGGACAGCCTCACCGACGCTGACTCCTTCGCCGTGCTCGCCTTCGACCACATCATCGAACGGCCGCATCAATTGGTTCCGGCCAACGACCGCAACCGCTTCCGCGCCGTCGAATACCTCGCGGGCCTGACCGCTCGCGGCGGCACCGAAATGCTCGAACCG
This sequence comes from Pseudonocardiaceae bacterium, assembly GCA_036500685.1. Classification (GTDB taxonomy): domain Bacteria; phylum Actinomycetota; class Actinomycetes; order Mycobacteriales; family Pseudonocardiaceae; genus CAJCJE01. Next base: position 7,045 of record DASYBO010000767.1, read on the forward strand.
CTGCGCTCCGGCGCGACACTGCTCGCCGACCGCCCGGACCGCGACCGCGTACTGGTGCTGGTCACCGACGGACAGGTCGGCAACGAGGACCAGATCCTCAAGGCGATCGCCCCGGAGCTGACCGGTATCCGGGTGCACACCGTCGGCATCGACACCGCCGTCAACGGCGCGTTCCTGACCAGGCTCGCCGCCCTGGCCGGCGGCCGATCCGAGCTCGTCGAATCCGAAGACCGGCTGGACGCGGCGCTGCGCGCCATCCACCACCGCATCGCCACGCCGTTGGTCACCGACCTGCGCGTGCACGGCGTCGACGAGGAGTCCGTCGCGCCACAACCGATCCCCGACCTGTTCCCCGGCGCGCCGATGTTCCTCACCGGCAACATGCCGATGTTCGACACCGGCAACATGCAGCATGTTGACATGACAGTTACTGTCACGGGGACGGCGGCCGACGGCAGCGAGTGGCGACAGACCCTCGCCGCGCATCCCAGCGACAATTCGGCGCTCGGCGCGATCTGGGCTCGCGCGCGCATCCGCGATCTCGAGGACCGCTACGCCATCGGCGCCACGGACCAGTTGGACGGGCTGGAACGGCGGATCGTCGCCACCTCGCTGGAATTCGGTGTGCTGTCCCGCTTCACCGCGTTCGTCGCGGTGGACTCCCGCGTGGTCAACGAGGGCGACAAGCCGCGCCAGGTCACCCAACCCGTCGACCTGCCCGCCGGCTGGGTTCCGCAAGCGCCGGTCCCGATGGCCCTGTCCGGGGCGGCCGGCAACGAGGAGATGCTTGCGTCCTTCGGCCCGATGCGTGCACCCCGTTTGGCGGGACCGGCGCAGCCGGGCCGCGGTCGTGCCAGGGCCAAGCGCACCAAGGTGGCTCGGGAGCTCAAGCTGAGTTTCGTGCACGGGCCCATTCCCGACTTGGTGCGTGAATTCGCGGAGCGGGCGAAAAAGAAGCTGTTGGAATCAGCTTCCCTGGGATTGTCCGAACGGATCAACGCATTGGGCGAACTGGCCGAATCAATTGGCAACGCGCTGCCGGAATTCGTCACGGCCGGTCTCGGCACTCGGGAAATCGTGCTGCTGACCACTTTCACTGCCGCGCGGGCACAAGTCATCGCGGATCAGGCCGAACTGGAGCGGCGTTGGCAGGAAGCCCTTGACCTGCTGGAACGTCTGCTCGGCGAGACCGCGGACCAGGACACGGGCAAGCCCTTCTGGAAACGGTAGTCGTTACTGCGCGAACGGCGCAGTCGGCTCTGATGATTTTCTGAGATCCATCGGCAACGCTCAGCGACGTCATCGATACGCGCGGTTTCGATTGGTACCGCGTGATCGAACGGTGCCGTTCGTTGCCGGTGGAGGTTTCTCTGTGTCCAGCGAAGTCCTTGACTACCTTGTCGTCGGCGCGGGTCCGGCCGGGCTGCAATTGGCGCACGACCTCGATCGCGCAGGACGCGAGTATGTGGTCGTGGAGGCCGGCTCCGCGCCGGGCACGTTCTTCAGCACCTACCCCCGCCACCGGACGCTGATCTCCATCAACAAGGTGCACACCGGGTACGACGACCCCGAACTGCGCATGCGCATGGACTGGAACTCACTGCTCACCGAAGACCCGGACCTGCTGTTCACCCGTTACAGCAAGAAGTTCCTGCCGCCGGCCGAATCGTTGCTCCGCTACCTCGCCGACTTCGTCGAGGCGACCGGCGTGAAGATCCGGTTCAACACCAGGGTGACCCGGATCAGCCGTCCCGGCGACTTCCGCGTCGAACTCGACTCCGGCGACGAGATCATCGCCAAGCGGGTGATCGTGGCGACCGGGGTGTCGCTGCCCAACATCCCGGACATTCCCGGTATCGAAAACGCCGAGCAGTACGCGGACGTCTCGGTCGATCCCGATGACTTCACCGACCAGAAGGTGCTGATCATCGGCAAGGCCAACTCGGCCTTCGAGACCGCGGACAACCTGATCGAGACGGCGGCGGTCATCCACGTCGCCGGTCCGAATCCGCTGAAACTGGCCTGGCGCACGCACTTCGTCGGCCATCTGCGCGCCGCCAACAACAACCTGCTGGACACCTACCAGTTGAAGTTGCAGAACGCGCTGCTGGACGGGCACGTCCGCAACATCGAGCGCACCGATGACGGTTACCGGGTCACCTTCGGCTTCACCCGCGCCGAGGAGATCCTCAAGGACATCCACTACGACCGCGTCATCGTGTGCACCGGTTTCCGTTTCGACGCCTCCATTTTCGCCGACGACCTCAAACCCGAACTGGTCATCGACGGCCGCTTCCCGGCGCAGACCGCCGAATGGGAGTCGGTGAACGTCCCCGACCTCTACTTCGCCGGCACCCTCTCGCAGATGCGCGACTTCAAGAAGAGCACCAGCGCCTTCATCCACGGTTTCCGCTACTGCACCCGCGCCCTCCAACACATCCTGGACACGCGCTACGAGGGCGTGCCGTGGCCGAGCCGGGAAGTGTCCGCGCAGCCGAGCGAACTGATGGCGGCCGTGCTCGAGCGGGTGAACCGCTCGTCCGCGCTGTTCCAGCAGTTCGGCTTCATCGGCGACCTCGTCACCGTCGACGAAAAAGCGGGTACCGCTCGCTACTACCAGGAAGTCCCGGTCGACTATGTCGCGGCCGGCGATCTCGGGGCCGCAACCAGCTACTTCGTCGTCACCCTCGACTACGGCCCGGACCACGACAAGTACGACCCGTTCGACAGCACCGCGCGGCAGCGAATCAGCCAGAGCGAGACCGAACACGCCGACGAGGGCCATTACCTGCACCCGATCATCCGGCACTACCGCGACGGCGAACTTGCCGGCGTTCACCATGTGACCGAGAACCTGGACAACGAGTGGACCAACGCCACCGTGCACCAGGAACCACTGGCCGCGTTCATCGCCCGCCAGACCGGCGCCTCGCTCGCCGCCGCGGACCGGAGCTGACCGTGACCACCACCCGGCCGCGACTGCTCAAGGTCGCCGACTACCAGGCTGCCGCCAGCACCATCGTCGAACCCGTCTACTACGACTTCTTCGCCGGTGCCGCGCGCGACGAGATCACCATGCGCGCCAACGAGAGTGCCTTGCAGGAACTGTGCCTGCTGCCGCGCATCCTGCGCGGCAGCGACA
>DASYBO010000768.1:0-3325 GCA_036500685.1 Pseudonocardiaceae bacterium
CCGACGATGGCCACGTCATCCGGCACCCGCACGCCGGCCCGCACCATCGACTGCAGCACGCCCAGCGCGAGCAGGTCGTTGGCGCAGAAGACCGCGGTCGGCCTCGGCCTGGTGGCCAGGATCTGCTGGCCCGCGGCAAGGCCGGCCGCGACCGTGAACGCCCGCACCTCGACAACGCCGAGTTCGTCGGCCTTGCGGCCCGCGTCGGTCATCGCCTTCGTCGCCCCAGCATGCCGCTCGCGCGCCTGGTAGAGCCGGTTGACGTTGCCGTTGACCATCACGATGTCCTGATGGCCCATCGCGATCAAGTGCTCAACCGCGAGAAAACCGCCGGTGTGATCGTCCACCGACACCGAACAGGCGTCGGCCAGTTGGGCCGGATGGTCCAGCAGCACAACGGAAACGCCGCGCTGGCGCAGTTTGTGCACCGGTTCAAGGCTCGGATCGGCCGGCGTGATCAGCACGCTGTGCACCCGCTGCTCGGCCAGCAGTTCCAGGTGCCTTGCCTCCTTCTGGATGGATTCGTCGGTGTTGCACAGGATCACCGCGTGCCCGGCCTCGGTCGCGGCCTCCTCGGCGCCGCGCGCGACGTCGGTGAAGAACGGGTTGGACACGTCGAGCACGACGAGGCCGATCGCGCGTGCGGTGCCGGAACGCAACTGGCGCGCGGATTCGTTGCGCACGAAGCCGAGTTCGCTGATCGCGGCCTGCACGCGTTCGCGGGTCGCGGTGGCCACCACATCCGGGCGGTTGAGCACGTTGGACACGGTGCCGACGGACACCCCGGCGAGCGTGGCGACCTCCCGAATGCTCACCGCTGCCGACACAGGTGCCTCCTAGCGGTGGATCGGGTGCGACTGAAACGTGTCAGGTCACTGTAGAACACGAGGCCGACCGTGCAGGGTAGGCGATGTCATCGGAACGGCGTGAAAACCGCGTGAACGTGGTTAGGCTGACCGCCGGTTACCGACAGAAAGGGTCCCAACGCCATGCGTCAACGCCGGATCTTCGCCATCGCCGCCGCCGCGATCACCCTCGGTCTCGTGTTCGCCGTGCCGGCGGGCGCCGCCAACAACACCGTCGGGCTCGGCAGCACCCAGCACCCGCAGGCCGCCGCGGCGACCTCCGGCTGCGTCTACACCCCGATCAAGCCTGCCGACAGTTTCAAGGGCCTGCCGCCGTTCAACCCGGTCACCGCGGCAAGGCCCTACATCGTCAAGCTCTTCACGACCCAGGGCGTGATCACCTTCCGCGCGTTGACCGACAAGGCACCGTGCACCACCAACTCCTTCCGCTTCCTGGCTCAGCGCGACTACTACGACCAGACCCACTGCCACCGGCTGACCACCCAGGGGATCTTCGTGCTCCAGTGCGGCGACCCGACCGGCACCGGCAGCGGCGGCCCCGGCTACCAGTTCCCGGACGAGAACCTGGCCGGCGCCACCTACCAGGCCGGCACCGTGGCCATGGCAAACGCGGGCCCGAACACCAACGGCTCGCAGTTCTTCTTCACCTGGAAGGACACCAAGCTCTCGCCGGCCTACACCCCGTTCGGCACCGTGATCGGCGGCCTTGACGTGTTGCAGCGGATCGCCGCCGCTGGTGAGGACGACCAGAACGGTGCGGGCGACGGCTACCCGAGCCTGTTCGTCGACTTCCTCTACGTGCAGGTCATCCCCGAGTGAGCCGCCGATCCGGGGTGGCTCACCGGCCGCCCCGGATCGCGCTCAGCTCGCCGTGCCGAGAAACCCGCAGGTAGCCGTGTGACGGAGGCCGATAACATCAGGATCGGCGATTCTGCCGAGACCGGTGTCAACTTGAGGAGTCCGTCGTGTCCCAGCCGCCCAGTGCCGTCGCTGCCCCCGCCGCTCGCGTGGTGGTCACCGCCGGCACTACCGCCGGTGCCGCGGTACGGGAGGCCGGTCTGCCCGGCAAGGGACCGGACGCGATCATCGTGGTCCGCGACCCGCGCGGCAAACTCCGCGACCTCGCCTGGACGCCGGAGGAGGACGTCGAGGTCGAGGCGGTCGCCGCCGACACCGACGACGGCCGAAGCGTCATCCGGCACTCCGCGGCGCACGTGCTTGCTCAGGCCGTGCAGCAGCAGTTCCCCGAGGCCAAGCTGGGCATCGGCCCGCCCATCACCGACGGCTTCTACTACGACTTCGACGTCAAGGAGCCGTTCACCCCGGAGGATCTGACCGCGTTGGAGAAGCGGATGAAGCAGATCATCAAGGGCTCCCAGCGCTTCTCCCGGCGCGTCTTCGACTCGGTCGACCAGGCCAAGGAAGAACTGGCGAGCGAGCCGTACAAGCTGGAACTGGTCGACCTCAAGTCCGATGTGGACGCCACCGAGGTGATGGAGGTCGACACCACCGGCGAGCTGACCATCTACGACAACCTCGACCCGCGCTCCGGCGACCGCGTCTGGAGCGACCTGTGCCGAGGCCCGCACCTGCCGACCACCAAGCACATCCCGGCCGTCAAGCTGACCAGGGTCGCGGCGGCGTACTGGCGGGGGAGCGAGAAGAACCCGCAGCTTCAGCGCATCTACGGCACCGCGTGGGAGTCGCAGGAGGCGCTGGACGCACACCTGGAACTGCTGGCCGAGGCGGAGCGGCGCGACCACCGCAAGCTCGGCATCGAACTGGACCTGTTCAGCTTCCCCGACGAACTCGGCTCCGGCCTTGCCGTGTTCCACCCCAAGGGCGGCATCATCCGGCGTGAGCTGGAGAACTACTCGCGGCAGCGGCACGAGGCGGCCAACTACGAGTTCGTGAACACGCCGCACATCAGCAAGGGCGGCCTTTTCCACACCTCAGGGCACCTTCCGCACTACGCCGAGGGCATGTTTCCGCCCATGGAGCTTGAGGGCGAGGACTACTACCTCAAAGCCATGAACTGCCCGATGCACAACCTGATCTTCAAGTCGCGCGGGCGGTCCTACCGGGAGCTGCCGCTGCGGCTGTTCGAGTTCGGCTCGGTGTACCGGTACGAGAAGTCCGGTGTCGTGCACGGCCTGACCAGGGTACGCGGCATGACCCAGGACGACTCGCACATCTACTGCACCAAGGAGCAGATGGCGGGCGAGCTTGGCGACCTGCTCACCTTCGTGCTCAACCTGCTGCGCGACTACGGCCTCGACGACTTCTACCTCGAACTGTCCACACGCGACGACTCGCCGAAGTTCATCGGTGAACCCGAGGAGTGGGCCGAGGCCACCGAGGCGCTGCGCGCCGCGGCCGAGGCGTCCGGGCTGACCCTGGTGCCCGACCCCGGCGGCGCAGCCTACTACGGCCCGAAGATCTCGGTGCAGGCCAAGGAC
>DASYBO010000769.1:0-3014 GCA_036500685.1 Pseudonocardiaceae bacterium
GCCGCGCCGTACGGTGATCGCCGCCGACCTCGACGACGTCACGCTGCGTCCCGACCTCGACTACGCGGTGGTGCGGCTCTCCGCGCCGGTCACCATGAGGCAGATCGCCGCCGTGCACGTGGACAACGAGGCCGCCGAGGAAGCGGTGCGCCGCGCGGCCGCCGTGATCGACGCCGCCGACATGGGCGACTCGGACGCCGAGTTCACCCTCGGCGACGCCGAAGATCACGAACTGGCCTGGTACGCGCCACAGGAACTGTCGTTCCTGATCGAACTGATGTAACGGCCACAAGCCGCAGCACAACCGCCGACACACCAGGAGGCAACCGAGTCATGGACGCCATCACGTCCACTCCCGTCCCCGCCAACGAGCCGGTGCACGCTTACGCGCCCGGCACCGGTGAACGCGAATCGCTACAGCGCAGGATCGCCGAGCTGGCCGCTGAGCAGCCCGACCTGACCATGACCATCGGCGGCACCGAGCGGATGGCAGGCGGCGACTCGTTCACCGTCGTCGCCCCGCACGACCACGCACACGTGCTCGGCGTCTCCGCGCAGGCCACCGAATCCGACGTCGCCGACGCGGTCCGTGCGGCCAAGCAGGCCGCCCCGGCCTGGCGCGACCTGCCCTTCGACGAGCGCGCCGCCGTCATCCTGCGCGCCGCCGACCTGCTCTCCGGACCCTGGCGCGACACCCTCAACGCGGCGACGATCCTCGGTCAGTCCAAGTCGGCCCAGCAGGCCGAGATCGACGCGGCCTGCGAACTCATCGACTTCCTGCGGTTCAACGTGGGCTTCGCGCGGCGGATCATGGCCGACCAGCCCGCGTCCGCGCCGGGCGAGTGGAACCGGATGGAGTACCGGCCGCTGGACGGGTTCGTCACCGCGATCACCCCGTTCAACTTCACCGCCATCGCCGGCAACCTGCCGACCGCGCCCGCGCTGATGGGCAACACCGTGGTGTGGAAGCCGACCCCGTCGCAGCAGTTGGCCGCGCACCACACCATGCGCCTGCTTGAGGCAGCAGGCCTGCCGCCCGGCGTGATCAACCTGGTCACCGGCGACGGCGCCGCGGTCAGCTCGGTCGCCCTGTCCGACCAGGACTTCGCGGGCCTGCACTTCACCGGGTCCACGAGGACGTTCAAGCTGCTCTGGCGCACCATCGCCGACAACCTGGACCACTACCGCAGCTACCCGCGCATCGTCGGCGAGACCGGCGGCAAGGACTTCGTACTGGCCCACCCGTCGGCCGACCCGGCAACGCTCGCCGTCGCCCTGGTCCGAGGCGCCTTCGAGTACCAGGGCCAGAAATGCTCAGCCGCCTCCCGCGCCTACCTCCCGCGCTCCCTGTGGGAAGGCGGCCTGCGCGATCAACTGGTGGCCCTGACCGAACAGATCACCTACGGCGACGTAGCCGACTTCAGCAACTTCGGCGGCGCCGTGATCGACGCCCGCGCGTTCACCAAGCACAGCGAGCTGTTCGAGCGGATCCGCAACGAGAAACTGGTCGACATCCTGACCGGCGGCGTCGCCGACGACAAGATCGGCTTCTTCGTCACGCCGACCATCCTCGTCGGTGACGACCCGCACCACGACATCTTCACCACCGAGTACTTCGGCCCCATCCTGTCCGTGTATGTCTACCCGGACGAGGACTACCCCCAGGTGCTCGACCTGGTCGACACCTCCACCCCGTACGCGCTGACCGGCTCGGTCTTCGCCACCGACCGCGCCGCCATCGACGCGGCGGCCAAGGCGCTGCGCTTCGCCGCCGGCAACTTCTACGTCAACGACAAGCCAACCGGCGCGGTCGTGTCCCGCCAGCCCTTCGGCGGCTCCCGCGCCTCCGGCACCAACGACAAGGCCGGCTCCGCCCTGAACCTGCTCCGCTGGGCCAGCCCGCGAACGATCAAAGAGACCTTCGTCCCCGCGACCGACCCGAACTACCCGCACATGGGCTGAGCGCAACGTCCGCGCTGCTCAACTCAATCCCTGTTGATCACCAGCCTGTGGACAACTTGATCCCAAGTGGACACAGCCGGAATCGGCATGATCGACATCGGTGTGACCTGGGTCCGTCGCGGCGTGGGGCCGTGAAAAGCGTCAGTGGGCGGGACTAGGGTTGGGACCTCCGCTTGTGAACGCCCCGGGGAGGTTGCGGTCGGTGTCTGACGACTCCTTCGTCCATCTGCATGTGCACTCTGAGTACTCGATGCTCGACGGCGCGGCCAAGATGGCCCCGCTGTTCGCCGAGGCTCAGCGACTCGGCATGCCGGCGGTCGGCCTGACCGACCACGGCAACATGTACGGGGCTGACGAGTTCTATCAGCAGGCGCAGAAGACCGGCATCAAGCCGATCATCGGCATCGAGGCCTACATCGCGCCGACCTCCCGCTTCCACAAGAAGCCGGTGTTCTGGGGGCAGCAGAGCCAGCGTTCGTCCGACGAGAGCGGCGAAGGCGGCGACGTCTCCGGCGCCGGTGCGTACACGCACATGACCATGCTCGCCGCGAACACCACCGGCCTGCGTCACCTGTTCAAACTGTCCTCGCTGGCCAGCATCGAAGGCTATTACCGCAAGGGCAGGATGGACCGCGAGCTGATCGCGGAGAACGCCGAAGGCATCATCGCGACCACCGGCTGCCCCTCCGGTGAGGTGCAGACCCGGCTCCGTCTCGGCCAGCCCGCCGAGGCACTCCAGGCGGCCAGCGACTACCGCGACATCTTCGGCAAGGACAACTTCTTCCTCGAACTGATGGACCACGGCCTGCCGATCGAGCGATCGGTTCGCGAGGGCCTGTTGGACATCCAGCGCAAGCTCGAACTGCGGCCCATCGCCACGAACGACAGCCACTACGTCACCAAGGACCAGGCCGAGGCGCACTCCGCGCTGTTGTGCGTGCAGTCCGGCAAGACCCTCAACGACCCGAACCGGTTCAAGTTCGACGGCGACGGCTACTACCTGAAGTCGGCAGCGGAGATGCGCGCCTACTGGGACAAGGAACTCCCTGGCG
>DASYBO010000770.1:0-3135 GCA_036500685.1 Pseudonocardiaceae bacterium
CACCCGGGCCGAGAAGCGGGCCGAGCGCTCGGTGGCCAAGTGGTTCCTGCTGGCCGCGCTGGCCGCGCTGGTGTTCGTGCTGGCCTACCTGTTCTGGCCGTACCACTACGTGGCCCCGGGTCAGCCGGGTCACCTGCTCTATTCGCTGTACACCCCTGTCATCGGCGTGAGCTTCGGCGTCGCGGTGCTCGCCCTCGGCGTCGGCCTGATCGCCTACGTCAAGCAGTTCTTCCCCGACGAGGTCTCGGTGCAGCAGCGCCACGACGGCCGGTCCGATGAGCTGGCCCGCAAGACCGTGATCGCCCAGCTGGCGGCCGCGGGCAACGACACCGGCATCGGCCGGCGCAAGCTGATCGTGCGCACGATGGGCCTGGCCGGCGGCATCTTCGGCCTCGGGGTCGGCGTCGCAGCCCTCGGCGGCCTGATCCACAACCCGTGGAAGGGCCGCGACAAGGCCGACCTGTGGGTCACCCCGTGGGCACCGGCCAACGGCGAGAAGACCTACCTGCGCCGTGACCTGGGCATCTCCTCCGAGGAGATCATCAGCAACAACATCGAGATCCGGGTGCGGCCCGAGGACCTCGACGCGGCCTCCATCGAGACCGTGTTCCCGTTCCGGCTCTCCGACCTGCACGACGCCGAGAAGATGAGCGAGAACCTGCGCGCCTCGGACGCTCCGGTGATGCTGATCCGGCTCCGGCCGGGCACGAAGGTCACCCAGCGGGCTGGCCAGGAGAACTTCCACTTCGGCGACTACTACGCCTACTCGAAGGTCTGCACCCACCTGGGCTGCCCGACCTCGCTGTTCGAGGCGCAGACCAACCGGATCCTCTGTCCGTGCCACCAGTCGCAGTTCCTGGCGACTGAGTACGCCAAGCCCGTTTTCGGACCTGCCACCCGCGCATTGCCGCAACTTCCCATTACTGTGGACACCGAGGGATACTTCGTGGCAACCGGCGACTTCGACGAGGCTGTAGGACCAGGCTTCTGGGAGCGGAGATCATCGTGAGTTCGATTACCACCCCGACCACCACCTCCGGGGGGCTGCAGGCCAAGGCCGCCGAGGCGCTGGATGAGCTCGACCAGCGATATCACCCCGCGGCCGGCATGCGTCGCCAGTTCAACAAGGTGTTCCCGACACACTGGTCGTTCATGCTCGGCGAGATCGCGCTGTACAGCTTCATCGTGCTGCTGGTGTCGGGCACCTACCTGGCCCTGTTCTTCGACCCCTCCATGCAGGAGGTCACCTACAACGGGGTGTTCGACAACCTGCGCGGCATCGAGATGTCCCGCGCCTACGAGAGTTCGTTGAACATCTCGTTCGACGTGCGTGGCGGTCTGTTCGTCCGGCAGGTGCACCACTGGGCCGCGCTGCTGTTCGTCGCCTCCATGTTCGTGCACATGTTCCGGACCTACTTCACCGGTGCGTTCCGCAAGCCGCGTGAGACCAACTGGGTCATCGGCATCCTGCTGATCTTCATGGGCTTCATGGAGGGCTTCACCGGCTACTCGCTGCCGGACGACCTGCTCTCCGGTACCGGCCTGCGGATCATGTCCGGCTTCGTGCTCTCCGTACCGGTGGTCGGCACCTGGGTGCAATGGCTGCTCTTCGGTTCGGAGTTCCCCGGTAACGAGCTGATCCCTCGGCTCTACATCGTGCACGTCCTGCTGGTCCCCGGCATATTGCTCGCGCTGATCGCGGTGCACGTTGGCCTGGTCTGGTACCAGAAGCACACCCAGTTCCCGGGGCCGGGACGCACCGAGAAGAACGTCGTCGGCGTGCGCATCCTGCCGACGTTCGCCGCCAAGGGCGGCGCGTACACCATGCTGGTCATCGGCGTCATCTGCCTCATGGCCGGGCTGTTCCAGATCAACCCGATCTGGAACTTCGGTCCCTACGACCCGGCACACATCTCGTCCGGGTCGCAGCCGGACTGGTACGTGCTGTTCACCGAGGGCATGCTGCGTATCTTCCCGCCGTGGGAGATCAACATCGGGCACCGCTACCTGATCCCGCCGGCGTTCTGGGCGAGTCCGCTGTTCCTGCCGCTGATCCACGGCCTCGCGGCCGCCTACCCGGCCATCGAGCGGAAGTTCACCGGGGACAACGCGCTGCACAACCTGTTGCAGCGGCCCAGGGACGTGCCGGTGCGCACCTCGCTTGGCGTCATGGCGATCACGTTCTACGCCTGGCTGGTGCTGTGCGGCAGCAACGACGTCATCGCCGACAAGCTCAACATCTCGCTGAACGCGACTACCTGGGCCGGCCGGATCGGCATCCTGCTGCTGCCGCCGCTTTCCTACTGGGTCACCTACCGGTTCTGCATCGGCCTGCAGCGCGGCGACCGCGCGGTGCTCGAACACGGCATCGAGACCGGCATCATCAAGCGGCTGCCGCACGGTGAGTTCATCGAGGTGCACCAGCCGCTGGCGGGTGTCGACTCGCACGGCCACGCGATCGCCCTGGAGTACCAGGGCGCACCGGTGCCCAAGCGGATGAACCAGCTGGGCACCTCGGGTCACCCGGTGGCCGGCACCCTGCTGCGGCCGGACCCGCCCGAGGAGACCGCCGCGTTGGAACGTGCCCGCGCCGAGGAGCTCGCGTCGACCAACGGTCATGGCACGAACGGGCAGAGCGGCAACGGGCAACACTCGAACGGCCGAGGTTCCTTCGGACACGGCGATTCTCGATCCGAGGACGACCGCGAGCTGGTCGGCCGACCGAAGGACACCACCGACTAGCACCTGACCGGCCGCACCACGCGAAGTGCCCCTGGACCCTGGTGGTCAGGGCGCTTCGGCTGTCCAGGGAGAACCGCTGGATGTCGCGGCTCATGGCGTTGTTGCCGCTAGATCGATGCGGCGGCGCTCGGGCCGGCATCCAGGTCTCGGCGTCGCCGTGGTCGGGCTGTGCGGAGCGGAGGTGAGGACGGAGTGTGGTGAGCGCGGTGTGCGGGATGCGCACGGTGGAAGACGCGCAGCAGCCCGGCTGGCGCAAGTTGGCGGCCGATCACGTCCACACGTGGCGCGCGGCGGCCGGGATGCCGGAGGCGGCGGCCCGCCCCTCGACGCGCAGGAGATCACGCGAAGGGGGCAGAAACGCCTGGCCGTCGTCGGTTTGTTCGGACGAGTCGG
>DASYBO010000771.1:0-2710 GCA_036500685.1 Pseudonocardiaceae bacterium
CTGCAACGGCCGGACGGGTTCTGGAACGTCGACCTGCTCAACCCGTTCGACCACCCCGGTCCTGAGGCCAGCGGCACCTCGCTGTTCACCTACGGCATGGCCTGGGGCGTCAACAACGGCGTGCTGCCGGCGACACTGTTCCAGCCCGCGGTGCAACGCGCCTGGAACGGCCTGACCGCCAAGGCGCTGCAACCCAGCGGCCTGCTCGGCTACGTCCAGGGCCCGGCCAAGGGCCCGAAGGACGCGCAGCCGGTGACCGCGACCGACACCGCGGCCTACGGCGTCGGCGCCTTCCTGTTGGCCGGCACGCAAATAGCGATCCTCACCCCCGGCTGCATCCCACCGGCAAGCTGACCATGACTGTCCACAAAGGAAGAACCTTGACCATACTCGGTAACCGGGTCCGTTCCGGTGCGTTGGCGCTCTCGCTGGCGACGGCTCTCACCGGATTCGCCGCCCCGGCGGCAGTGGCCGCGCCACAATTCACGGTTAACGGCTGGCACGTCATCGGCCAGACGTCCGTGCCGGACAACATCGCGGGCGAAGGCGTCACCACCGTGCGCGCGCCCGGCAAGCCCATGTGGATCGACTACACCGACGGCGCGACCATTCCCGCGTCCATCATCAGCCAGGGCTGGGGCCACATCGGCGATCCCGACTCGTGGCGCGGCTACATCTTCGACCCCTACCAGCAGCCGGCGAGCGTCACGCCGGTGACCAAGAAGATGTTCATGGTCACCACGCCAAGCGGCGCCCAGTACGAGTACACCCACCAGCTCTCCGACGACGAGATCGGCCCGAACGCCGCCGCGTTCGACACGGTTTCGCCGGACGGCCAGTGGATGGTGTCGGCCGAACTGGCTCCGGTCACCCGGTTCCTGGTCTTCCCGACGCCGCTGATCAACAAGCAGACCGCGCCGACCGGGGGGAACATCCAGGTGGCGTCGCGGATTCTGCTCAACCACATGGTGCGCAACCTCCAGGGCTGCGACTTCGTCACCGCGACGCGGCTCATCTGCGCGTCCGACGACTCCAACAACGACATCTACCCGACCAGCAAGCCGTTGCTCCAGATCGATCTCAAGCACGCCCTCAACGGCAAGGACGTCACCGCGAAGGTGACTTCGCTCGGCCAGATCCCGCTGGCCAGTTCGTGCGTCGGCACGTACACGGTGGAGGGCGTCGACTACGACACCGTCACCGGCAACCTACGGGTCGAGGTGGACGCGCCGAGCCCGTGCAACACCGACATCACCATCTACACCTTGCATCGCTGAACTACGCACAAAGCCGGATGGCCGCCCCCACAATGGATGCGGCCATCCGGCTTTTCGGTAGCGATCCACATTTACCGAAAACCGTGAATGCCGTTGTGGCCGCTCAAGATTGATTTATGGCCCGGCTCACAGTAGCATTCCCATGTTCACACTCCTGAACACGTTCATATATGTGACATGGTCGGAGGTTCAACGATGTACCTCATACACCGGCTCGCCCTGGCGTCCGCCCTGATCCTCGGCCTCACCCTGGCCGCGGCTCCCGCGGTGTCCGCCGCACCGGCGAGCCCGGCGATCACCTGGATCCAGTACAACCCCTCCTTCACCGTGCAGCAGCAGGGCTGCGGCAAGGTCAGCGGTTCCACCTTCCAACTGACCTGTACCAAGAGCGGCTCGGGCTACGACAGGGCCGAACGCCGCTACGTGGATTACTCAAGCGGTTCGCACCGGTTCGACGGCACCTTCAAGATCACCAGCATGGGCGGATCGCGGATCAGTCTCAAGCAGACGTTCGACGACACTGTCGGCCCGTACTTCCTGCTCGCCGTGGAAAACGGCGGCCGGCTGTACTCGGTCGAGGGCGGCGCGACCATCGCCAGCGGCGCGACCGTCGGCACATCGGTCAACGTGGAGACCATCCACACCGTCGGTAGCAAATTGCAGGTCTACATCAACGGATCGCTGGATTACACGACATCCAGCTCGTCGGGCAAGTTCTACGACAAGTTCGGCGCCTACCGCACTTCCAGCGGCAGCGGACCGATCACCGTCCAATGGAGCAACCTGGCCTTCTACCACAGTTGATCGACATGTCGGGCCCGGTGTACCCCGACACCGGGCCCGGCGCCCACTGACGCAAGGCGTGCCGATGAACCTCCGCATCCTGATTCCCGCCGCTCTGCTGCTGACCCTGACCGCATGCGCAAGCACCCCTGCCCCCACCGGCGAGGCGCTGACCACGACGCTGGTCAACGGCGACAACGTCAACCTGTCCTGGCACGACGCCGGCCCAAAACCGGCGGGTGAGGTCGTGGAGTACTCGAACACGGCCAACGGCGCATTCACTCCGCTGGATTTCGTACCGCCCGAGCAAACCAGCTACGCGCACCAGAAACTGATCCCGCAAACCTCGTTCTACTACCGCGTCGTGCCCTACTTCGGCCCGACCACCAACGAGGTCACGGTCGATCTCCCGCCCGGCGCCTACAACGACAACGCCGCCAACCCGGACCCCTGGGCCACCCCGGCCACTCTCCCCGGCGACCCCACCACCCGCGCCTCCGTCCACACCGCCGCAGGCGCGCCGACCAACCTGCGGGCCGCCATCGAGGACCCCAACGGCATCCGGCTCACCTGGACCGACCACGACAGCGACGCGCAGGGCTACTTTGTGGAGATCAAGCCGTCGGACAGCGCGAACTTCCAGGTCGTCC
>DASYBO010000772.1:0-5303 GCA_036500685.1 Pseudonocardiaceae bacterium
GTGAAGCTGTCCCGCTCGCTGGACGCGGTGGTCGAGGACTGCGTGAACTCGGTCGGCGTCGACCTGAACACCGCGTCCGCGCCGCTGCTGCGCCGGGTGTCGGGCATCAGCGAGGGTCTTGCCGAGAACATCGTGCTGCACCGCGACTCGCACGGCTCGTTCCGGTCGCGCGCCGCGCTCAAGGAGGTGCCTCGGCTCGGGCCCAAGGCGTTCGAGCAGTGCGCGGGCTTCCTGCGCATCCCGGACGGCGACGACCCGCTCGACGCGTCCAGCGTGCACCCCGAGGCGTACCCGGTCGTGCGGGAGATCGTGTCCGCGACCAAGACCGACATCCGCGAGCTGATCGGCAACAAGAAGATCCTGACCACGGTCCAGCCCGCGACATTCGTGACCGACACGTTCGGTCTGCCCACCATCACCGACATCCTGAGCGAACTCGACAAGCCCGGCCGCGACCCGCGCCCCGAGTTCAAGACCGCGACGTTCGCGGACGGCGTCGAGAAGATCGGCGATCTCAAGGCCGGCATGGTGCTGGAGGGCGTTGTCACCAACGTGGCCGCGTTCGGCGCGTTCGTGGACATCGGCGTGCACTGCGACGGCCTCGTGCACGTCTCGGCGATGTCCCGCAACTTCGTCAAGGACCCTCGGGAAGTGGCGAAGTCCGGCGATATCGTGCGGGTGAAAGTCCTGGACGTGGACGTGCCGCGCAAACGGATCTCGCTAACCTTGCGGCTCGAGGACGACGCTGCCCCGCAGCAGCAGGGCCAGCGCCAGGACAACCGGCGCGACGGCGGCGGCAAGCCCAAGGACCGCAACACCGGCGGCAACCGGCAGGGCAGCCGTCAGGGCGGCAACAGCCAGGGCGGTCAGCGCAACAGCCCACCGGCCAGCGGCAGCATGGCCGACGCACTGCGCCGCGCCGGCTTCGGCCGCTGAGATCATCGAACCGGCGAGAAAGGCCCGACATGGCACCCGAAACACCTTCCTCAGCCGGCTCACTCGACCTGCCACCTGGCTTCGCCCAGCGCATCCGGCGTGGCTCGGTGGCGATGAGCATCAACCTGATCGTGGCCGCCGTCATCCTGGGCGGCGGCTCGATCGTGGAAGCCAGCATCAACCTGAGCAGTCCGGGCCCGAACCGGTCCTGGGTGATCTACTTCGGCGTGCTGCCCGCGCTGCTGATGGTGGTGCTGGCCCTACACATGCTGCGCGTCCGGGGCTGCCTTGACGGCGATCGCCTCGAACTGGACAAGGTCGAGCAGCTTCGCCCCGGCTTGCGGATGTGGTGGATCGCGGTGGTGGTCTCGGCGCTGGTGGTGATCGTGCTGATCCTGGTGCTGGACTTCCTGGCCCACACCAACTCCTCCGGCTCCGCGATCATCGGTGCCCTGCCGCCGTTCCTGACCGCGGTCGTGGCCAACACCAGCTACGGCACCAGCAAGAGCTGGCTCAACCCGAAGCTCGACTAACCGGCGCCAACACCGACGCCATCTGCCGCAACTGCCCCTCAACCGAAACCCGGCGCAGCACCGCGTCCCGGCTCATGCGCACCAACGGATTCCGCGCCTGCGAGACCCGTCCGGCCAGCCGCGATCGCCGGACCAATGTCGTGGTGCGGGGATAGCGACGGCGCTCGTAATCCGCAAGCGCGGATGCCACGGAGTCCTGTTCGGACAGACACTCGCCGAGGACGGCGGCATCCTCGATGGCCTGGCAGGCGCCCTGGCCCAGATGTGGGGTCATCGGATGTGCCGCATCTCCGAGCAGCGTGGCCCTGCCGCGACTCCACCCTCGGTGCGGCGGGCGGTCGCAGATGTCGTTGCGCAAGAGGGCTTCGGCCGGTGTCACCTCGATGAGGGACGGGATGCTCGGGTGCCAGTCCGCGAACGTCGCCAACGCCTCGGCCTTGCGCTGCTCGGGAGTATCGCGCCCATCGGCCGGCACGCGTTTCGTGCCGAACCAGTAGGTCAGCCCGCCGGCCAAGGGCAGCACCCCGAACAAAGCGCCCGGCCCCCAGAACTCCCCGACCGGCGATTCGCCCGCCTCGCGTTCGGCAATGCCGCGCCAGGCCAGATATCCCGCGTAGCGCGGCGCGCCGTCCCCGATGACCGAGGCGCGAATCGTCGAGCGGAGCCCGTCCGCCCCGATCAGCAGCGCCCCACGTTCGGCACCGCCATCGGCGAGCCGCACGGTCACCCGGTCCGCATCCTGATCGAACCCGACGACCTCGGCGCCGAGCCGGACATCGTCCGGTTCCAACGCGCCCAGCAGCAGTTCGTGCAGGGCGGCGCGGTGCAGTCCCAGCAACGGCGCGCCGAACCGCGCTTCGAGCAGACCGGCGTCGACCGAGGTGAGCAGGTCACCGCGCCAGGTGCGCACGTTGCCGACCGACCGCATCGCCGGCACGGCCTCGATCCGTTCGGCAAGACCGAGTTCACGCAGGCTGCGCACGGCATTGGGCATCACCGAGAGACCGGCGCCCACCGGCTCGAACCGTTCGGCGCGCTCCAGCACGATCGGCCGCCAACCGGCGCGGCGCAACGCGATCGCCGCGGCCAATCCCCCGATGCCGGCGCCGACCACCACCCCCACCTTCTCCATACCAAGATTTCTACACGGGTGCCGCGCGCGCGGTCGCCGGCTGGTTCGGTGGGCGGACCCGGGCCAACTCGATCAGCAACTCGGCCGTGTCCGCGTCGATCACCAGGGTCGTGACCAGGCCCGACCGAAGCACAGCGTCGATCGCGTCGGCCTTGGCCGGTCCGCCGGCCAGCGCGATCACCTCGGGCACTCGTCGCAACTGCTCGGTCTCGATGGCCAGCACGTAGTGCGCGAGGCCGGTGCTGAGCGCGCGTCCATTCGCGTCGAAGAGCCGGGCTGCCATCTCGGCGGTGACCCCGTGTTGGCCGAGCCCGTCACGGGCTTTCGGATCGAGCACGTCATAAACCGTTGACAGTCCCGGTTGCCAGCCGCCGATCGCGACAACGGCGGTGGTGATCCGATCGAAGTGCTCGAACGCGTCGGCAACGCCCGGCTGTCTGCGCAGCGTCTCGGCCGTGCGCCGGTCCGGGAGGACGAGCGGCGCGTAGATCGGATAGCCGCTGCCACCGGCGAGCCTGGCCGCCCTGCTGACCGTCTCCACCGAGCTGTCGTGCAGGTCCATCC
Source organism: Pseudonocardiaceae bacterium (assembly GCA_036500685.1). Lineage (GTDB taxonomy): Bacteria > Actinomycetota > Actinomycetes > Mycobacteriales > Pseudonocardiaceae > CAJCJE01. Next base: position 3,166 of record DASYBO010000772.1, read on the forward strand.
GCGAATAGACGCCGCAGAGCTGCACAATTGAGCAGGGCGCGAGCCTGCGCAGCGATTCGACCATCGCGTTCACCGTGCGCCCCCAGGCCAGGCCGAGCACGTCGTCGGCGGTGATCGTCTCGGTGAGCAGTTCGGCCGCCATCGCACCGAGCCTGCGGCGCAGCGCGAGCACAGGATCGGGTCCGGCCTTCTCGGGCAGCCGTTGCAGCACCAAGGCGCGGTTGAGCCCGTACGCGCGCCGCAGCTCACCGGAAAGGTCCAGGTCGAACGGGTCGGGCAGGGTGATCCGCACCTCGATGAGGCCGCGTTCGAGAGCGGCATCCAGCAGCCGGGCCACCTTGAACCGGCTGATGCCGAACTCGTCGGCGATCTGCACCTTGGTCCGCCCGTCCAGGTGGAAGCGGCGGGCGATGGACGCGGCCAGCATGTTCTGCGCCGGGCCCCAACTCGCTGGAGTCTCGACCGATTCGTCGCTCATATGAGCAAATGCTACCGCACTTCACCCTCTAGTGTTGACGCTTTCGAGGTGAAGTCCTGTAATTACTTGCTGTCAGCCCCGATGTGAAGACCTTGTGACGCTCCGATGAGCATCAGATGAAGCGAACGGGTGGTTTGATGCGTGCGGCGATCGTGGACAAGCCCGGCTCGATCCGAGTCGGCGAGGTACCAGATCCCATTGCCGGCGATGGCCAACTGGTGATCCGAGTGGGTGCCTGCGGCATCTGCGGCACCGACCTGCACATCGCCGACGGCGAGTTCCCGCCCACTCCCTACCCGATCGTGCCCGGCCACGAGTTCGCTGGCGAGATCGTGGAAATCGGCAAGAACGCGCCGGCGGAATGGCAGGTCGGCGACCGGGTCGCGGTCGATCCATCGCTGTTCTGCGGCCACTGTGGACCGTGTAGGTCCGGGCACGGGAACCTGTGCGAGAACTGGAATGCCACCGGTGACACGGTGGACGGCGCGTTCGCCGAGTACGTCGCGGTGCCTGCGGCCAACGCCTACCGGCTGCCCGATTCGCTGGACTGGCAGCAGGGCGCGCTGGTCGAACCGGTGTCCTGCGCCGTGCACGGCGTGCGTCGGATCGGCGTCGAGGCGGGCGAACGGTTCCTTGTCGTCGGGGCCGGCACCATGGGCCTGCTCATGCAACAGCTGCTGCAACGCGGCGGCGCCTCGGTGACCATGGTCGACCGCAACGCGGCAAGGCTCCCCCGCGCGACCGCCCTCGGCGCGGACGCGGTGGCCACCGACACCGCTCAGCTGAGCGGTGAGCGGTTCGACGCCGCGGTCGACTGCACCGGCGTGCCCGCCGCCATGGAGGCCGCGTTCCACTCGATCCGCCGGGGCGGGCGGCTGCTGATCTTCGGCGTCGCACCCGGCGACGCGCACGTCGACTTCTCCCCGTTCCGCATCTACAACGACGAGTTGACCATCGTCGGCTCCATGGCCGTGCTGCACAGCTACGGCGCCGCGCTGAACCTGGTCGCCAACGGAGCGATCGACACCGCAGCGCTGCTCACCGACACCCTGCCGCTCGGGCAGTTCCCGCAGGCGTTGGAACTGATGCGCAGCGGAGCCGGGCTGAAGGTTCAGGTGCTGCCCAACGCCGAACAGGAGGGCTGAGGCATGTTCCGCCGAATCACGCCGCCATGGCGCCTCGCCGCCGTCGTCGCGACCGTCGCGCTCACCCTGGCCGGTTGCGCCGGTGCCGGCGCGCTGGGCGACAACGGCCAGACCCTGGTCGTGGCCATCGTGTCCAACTCCCAGATGACCGCCGCGATCAAGCTCTCCAGCCAGTTCGAGCAGGATCACCCGGACATCCACCTCAAATTCGTGACCCTGCCGGAAAACCAGGCCCGCGGCGAGATCACGGCTGCCGTCGCCACCGGCAGCGGCGAGTTCGACGTGGTGATGATCAGCAACTACGAGACGCCGCAGTGGGCGCAGAACGGTTGGCTGACCAACCTCGAGCCCTACATGGCCAAGACCCCCGGCTACGACGAGAACGACTTCATCCCGAGCATCCGCCAGTCACTGTCCTATCAGAACTCGATGTACTCGGTGCCGTTCTATGGCGAGTCCTCGTTCCTGGTCTACCGCAAGGACCTGTTCGCGAATGCCGGCCTGACCATGCCGGC
>DASYBO010000773.1:0-5806 GCA_036500685.1 Pseudonocardiaceae bacterium
CCCAGGTTCTGCGACGTCACCGACGCCAACGCACCCGAAGCCGACACCCGCGTCGACACCTCACCCCGCTCAACCCGCGACGTCGGCGGCGCCGAGGTCGACGAACCACACGCCGACACACCAACAACCACCAACACCAGCGACGCCGCGGCGGCCATGCGCACCCCCGACTTGCCGGGGACCCTTGTCCGTTTCATCGACGTCCTGCCCTTCAGAGGTTGCGGAACGGCGTTATTCCGCGGTTGTGGGGAGCAATGCGAAAGTAGAAGCCAATCATCTCTTGGATCGGTGGCCAGGGCGCCCGCGTTAGCTTCGCCGCTCGACAAATTGACCGCGTAGTGGTGTCGGCGGGCGAGGTCGGCCTCGCTACCAGGCGAAACAACGGATAGTCAGTTTCCGGTCCACCTAAAAGGGTGAGTTTATTCGGGTGGTCCGGTATGTCGTTTACCCAGGCCGGCTGATCAGAGGCCTGCCACTCGGCAGGCTGCTGACCAACTCCGTGAAGCTGACTACGGAGAGTCATGACACGCACGCCGCAGGCTCATTATTCAACGGCGACTATGGTTAATCGCGACTAGATGAGTACCCCGATGGTGTCAGCGGAATCATTTCGAATACTATGCGTGGCCACGGCGAACACGGATGGGTTCCACGAGTGCGTGGGGCTCCCGTCCACGCGGAAGGCGATGACACCTCATGGCGCTGCCCCAGCCCCACAACGACACCACCTGCCTGATTACCGGAGCCTCGTCGGGCATCGGCGAGGAGATTGCCCGCGCGCTGGCCGCCCGTGGTCTCGGGGTAACACTCGTTGCCCGACGTGAGGACCGGCTGCGGAAACTCGCCTCGGAGCTCTCCGCCGAGCACGGAGTCCGCGCTGAGACGGTCGCCTGCGACGTCTCGGACACCGACGAGCGCGAGCGCCTCGTCGGCGAGGTGGCCAACCGGGGTCTCACCGTCGAGGTGCTCGTCAACAACGCCGGCTTCGGCAGCGGCGGCGCCTTCCACAAGCTCGACGCGCGTACCGAGGCCGGGATGGTCCGCACGAACTGCGAGGCGGTCGTGAGTCTCACCGGTGCCTACCTGGCGGGCATGGTCGGGCGGCGCCGCGGCGCGGTGCTCAACCTGGCGTCGCTGATCTCGTTCCAGCCGGTGCCCTTCCAGAGCACCTACGCGGCCACGAAGGCTTTCGTGCTCGCCTTCACCGAGTCCGTGCACGGGGAGCTGCACGGCAGCGGGGTCACTGTCACCGCGGTCTGCCCGGGCCCGGTCAGAACGGAGTTCGGTGAGCAGGGTGGGTTCGGCGGGGCCGAGGACCGCATCCCGGCCTTCGTCTGGCTCACCGCCGACAAGGTGGCAGCCGACGCGGTCAAGGGGCTCGAGTCCGGGCAACGGGTGGTCGTGCCGGGCGCGCTGAACCGTGTTGCCGCCGTGTCGGGCCACTACGCGCCCCGGGCGCTGCTCCTGCCGCTGCTGCGACGGCTCTGGCCGGTGAGCTGACCCGGCGCCGGTTCGCCGAAGTCCAGCGTTGCGCAGTCGCCGACGCCGAGGTCTGACTCTTCCGCCGGTGTGTCCTGTGGCCGCTACCGAGGGCGGCACCAACACCGTGCTCAGCGCCATTCCACGACCGCGCGCGGGATGGGATCAGCGCTGAACGACACACTCCCAGCTCGATGTCGCGCTGGGCATTGCCGGGCTCGGCGGCGTGCTCGCCGCCGTCTACCGCGCGAACCTGCCCGCACATCTGCCTCCTGCCGCGGCTGTCTCACTGGCCTACGCGACCGGCCGACCCGCCGGTGGGAACCTGGCAGAGGCGGCCGCCCTGGCGTTCAGCAGCGCACAGTCGGTCACCATGCTCGCCGCCGCCGGTTGCGACCTGGCCGTGGCGGTGATCGCGTTCGTCGTGCTGCGCCCTGACTCGCCGATCCGTTCTTCCGGCCGTGATCACCAGGTAGGGGCCGAGCCTCTTGCCGTATGAAGTCTGTGTGCCGCACAGGCCCTGCACGGCTCGAAATCGGCTAAACGGTCATGATGATGTGGTGTGCGCGCATCCCGTTCTCGATCTGCTCCGGTCACGCCGCGACGCGGGAACCGGGCCCGGTGATCGCGGCGACGGGCATCGTGTTGTGCTCGTCGTCGAGGGTGGCGGAAGTCGGGCGACCTACTCCAGCGGGATGGTCCTTGCCCTGGAGCAGCTCGGCTTGACCAGGTGTTTCGACGCGGTATACGGCGCGTCGGCCGGCTCGATCTCGGGTAGCTGGCTGGTGGGCGGCAGCGCGGCCGAGTGCTGCGCCGGTTGGTGGCAGCCGGGCCTGATGGAGCGGGTGACCAATATTCGCCGAGGGCTGCGCGGCCGGCCGGTGGTCGATGTCGAGTACCTGATCGAGACCGTTGGGGAGGAGATGGTGCCGCTCGACTGGCAGGCCGTGTTGGATGCGGAGGTCGCGCTGCATCCGGTGGCCACCGACGTGGAGAGCGGCGAAGCGGTCGACCTGCACCCGACGATCACCGACAAGGCGTCGCTGCAGATGGCACTGCGGGCCAGCGCGTGTGTCCCGCTGTTGGCGGGCCTGCCGATCGAGATCGGCGGGCGGCACTACGTCGATGCCGCGGTCGCGGAGCCGCTGCCGTTCCACACCGCCTTGGCGCAAGGCGCAACCCACGCTCTGGTGCTGCGTACCCGCCGCGCCGACCAGGAGGCGGTAGACGCAACCCGGTTGGAGCGGGCGCTGGTGGTCCGGCTGGGCGCGGCGAGGGTTCCCGGGTTGGTGCAGGTGCTGGGGTCGCGCCTGGAGCACCGTCGGGCAGACGACGAGTTCCTCGCCCGCCAGACCACCCATCCCGACCCTGAAGGGCCGCATCTGTTCGAGATTCGCCCACCCGAGAGGGCAGACACCGTCAACCCATTCGAGACCGACCCGGACCGCCTGCGCCGGGCGGTCATGATCGGGCGCGGCGCCCTGATGGCGGCCTGGGAACCGACGGCGGATTCGGACTGACCAGCGGGCCGGTCTCAGCCGGGACCAGCAGGCTTCTTGGCGGCCGAGGTACCGAACAGCGCCGGTGCGGCCAGTGGCGAGGCGAACATCTCCCCGGAGTCGTGCGCCACGCCGGGCACCACCACCCTGTTGTGCGGGGCGTTGGGTTGCAGCGCGAGGAAGTGCGCGAGGAAGTACTGGCCTCGGGTGTTGCGGTTCGGCCCCTGCAACATCGCGGCGCAGTCGGTGTCCAGATCCCCGTTGTCGAAGTCGTCCGCTCCGCCGTTGATGATCGTTACGGTCCGGGAGGCGTACTGCGCCTGTGCCTGTTGCGCGGTCAGCTGTCCCGGGTAGCCCTGCCGGTCGCCAAGGCCGTACTTGTAGTCGCTGTAGCCGGAGCAGCTCGAACTCGAGGGGACAGCGAACGACGTCCCGCCGCTGTTGGGCCGCTGGTTGTCGAAATAGATGTACGAGGACGGGTTCAACACCGCGAAGTTGAAGTCGACCCAGCTCAACTGGCTTGGGGCCTTGCCGAACGCGGCGTAGCGCTGGGTGAACTGGCCACCAGCCGAATGCCCGGCCACCGTGATGTGTTTCAGGTTCGGGAAGCGGCTGCGGTCGGACAACGAGGCCAGCAGGTTGTCCATCACGGTGAAGCTCGACAGCCCGGCCGGTCGCTGGGCCGGGTATCCCTGCTTCCACGCATCGTTGGACCAGGTCGCTTCGCCCGCCGAGGGCTTGCCCTCGCCGTCGCCCTCGAACCACGGTGCCACCACCATCACCTTGCCGGCTCCGTCGGACTTGGCGGCGGAGATCATCCGCTGGAAGTAGCCCTCCGCGTTGCGCCCGGTGCCGTGCACGACCACCACCGCGCGGGTCACCGCGGCGCTGCCGGCCATCGGGTAGTTGTCATACACCTGGAACTTGGCTCCGCCTGGCAGGGTCAGCTGCTCGCCGCACTGCTTCGGGTTGCCGGCGCCGCAGCCGGGATCCCGGCTGCCCGGGGTGACCAGCATCGAGCGGGGAGGCGAGGTGGGACCGGGCGCGGGTGCCGATCGGGTGGGCGCGGCGGCCGGGCCGGGCAGTTGAGCCGGTTCGGGCGCCGGGGCGGGCAGTGGCGCTGGCCCGGGCAGCGGGACCGGGTCGTGCGCGGTGTTCCCGCTCAGCGCGGCAGGGGTGCGGGCAGCGGTGAACGCGTGCAATGCGACGGTGCACTCGTAGACCACCAGAACGAGCACAATCACCGCGAGCGCGGCGCCCGCAACCTGGCGCCACCAACGGGTCCGTGCCGTGGCCGGGTCGCGGCTGTCGCGCCGGCGGCGGACCGGTTGCTGGGCGAAAGCCGCGACCGCATGCCTGCCGGTGGGGGCGGCCTGCCCTCTATGCCGGCGGCGGCCGGCCGGTGCACCTGGTACGGACGCGTCCGTACCAGGTACGGGTGCTGTCTCGAGCGAGGACCGAGGCGCGGGCACCACAGGTGTGTCCATCGGGGAGCGATGATCACCGAGCGGGTCTGTGCGGCGCGCCTGACCTGGTGTTCGGGGTGACACCCGGGGTTTCCCTCTCGGCCGGTCCGATGTAGTCAGCTAACCCGGCTCATCTCGTTCGGCCGCGTCGCCATCTCCCAAATACTAGGTGGCGACTCCTCGATCAGCTCTGGCCTGAGAGCCCGGACCGCCGCAAGCGGCTACCGGCCCGCGGAGGGCGTCCAGTGGAGCTGTTACACCGCCGTTCGGCCTAGTCGCTGCGCCATTTGCCGCGCCAAGTGCTCAGCCGCGGCCGATGATCGTTAGCATGCTCGCTGATACTGCGCGGCAAGGACGCTCGGCCTGAATCTGACAGACCGGCCTAGGCGGCGTCGATCTCCGCCGGTTACTCTTGTTGTGCGCAAAGCTGCTCTAGCCCCTGGCAGCGGATCGATCAGGCAGAACGGGGGAAGTGGCAGTGAGCAGTCAACGGCGACCGTACCGTGTTCTCTTCGATGACGATCTTGGCGATGGAACGATCCGCCGAGGCACCGTCACAGTTGGCGACCTCGACCAGGCCCGTCGCGAGGCGCAAGCCATCGCTCTGGAGGGAAGACGGGCTGAGGTGCACTACGTGAACGAGGACGGCGAGCGCGCTCAACTCGAGGAGTACTCACCTTAGGCGGGCCCACGTACGACAAGCGGACGTGGGCCAACCGACTGTCCACGTCCGCGTCTTTTCTCCCAGGTCAGCCGACCAGAACCAGAGCGGCCGACGCGAGGAGCAGTGCACCTCCGGCGGTCCGGCGCGGCGCCGTGTCTCAACGGATGCAACACCGCCCGGTAGGCGAGTGGCGCCACCGCGGGGAGGAAATCGGTTACCTCGTCTGGGAGCCGCGATCGATCCTATTGCGAGGCAGGCGATCAAAGGCGCAGTGGCGAGTGCCCAATGTCCGGGCGGCAAAATTCGCTGCGTCGAGCCGAGATCAAGGCCTCGCCAGCGACGTGGGGCACGGTGATCGTAAATTGCCCGGACCGTTCGGGAACGTCGAGGTGGAGATGTGAGGCAGCTCGGATTGCCACCCGACAGTCAAGTACGGCGTGATGATCTCGACAATATAGCGGCGGCGGACAATCCACACGCTGCCGCGGCGAGCGTGGTTTCGCCCTGCTCACCAGTCGCTGGCGGGTTCTCCAGCGGATCACCGTCAGCCCCCGCCGAATCGGACAAATCGTCCAAGCCGCCCTCGTCCTCACCACAATCGAAAACGTCCAACTACGCACATCTTGCTGAGATCACTTCATTCAGTTCTTCAAGAAGATCAGGGATGCCTGTTTCGTGGTGACGGTGAGCGGCCAGCT
>DASYBO010000774.1:0-3196 GCA_036500685.1 Pseudonocardiaceae bacterium
CTTGTCCACTGCCGAACAGGGGGTACCTGCAACTTAGTGCACGGAGGGTGGTCACGGGGGGATATGGGAACTTGCCCGTACCAGGGGCGCAACGCTGACCAGCGGTGATCGCTCGATCGAGACCATCTTGATACCAGATACTGAACGTAAAACGACCCCCGGAGTTGCTTCCCACGTCCATGACGCGGGCCCGAGCTGGACTGGTCTCGGGAACTCCGGGGGTCGGGTAGCTGTCTGGAACTCGCCGAACGCCCATCACAGGTCCACACCTGAGTGTCGGCGAATAACGCTCAACGGGGCGTCCTAGCGGACAGCCACCTCACGAGTCCGATAGTTATACAACTTTGGACCACCTCCTCTCTCGCGTACCACGAACGCTAGGCAATGCGCCCGGCCCTGTGCAAGGTCATTTCCGCGCGAGGAACGCCACTCATGCTCTCGGCGAAATCGGGAATGCGGGCGCGGCGGCGTTTGTCCTGGTCGGCGTGGTGGGCCGACGAATCCGTTCGCCTGTTCGGGTCTATCTCTGCGTCGAGGCAACCCCAACGGTGGGTAGTACGTCCTCCAGTTGGGTCATCCGGCGGGCGCGAAACGGGTGGAGGCGAAAACTGTGGGAATGAATCAACGCACGGTCGCGCGCGGCCTGTTGGCGGGTGTTGGTCTGGTCGCCGCGGTGCTGCTCACCGCCTGCCAGGGTTCGTCCAGCGCGGGCGGTTCGCCCTCATCGCTGGCCGTCACCAGCACCACCACCCCGACCACCACCACGACACCGCCTGCCCCCACCACGACCACCCAGCCCGGCGGCGGGTCCGGGGGCATCGCGGAGTGCAAGGCGGCCAGTCTCAAACTCTCCATCGGCACCGGCAACGGCGCGGCCGGGCACGTCTACGTGCCGATCGTGTTCACCAACACCGGATCGACGCCGTGCCTGATGCGCGGCTTCCCCGGCGTGTCCTACGTGACCGGCGACAACGGCAGCCAGGTCGGCCAGCCTGCCCAGCGCGACGGCTCGATCGGCTCGGCCGTGACGCTGGCCCCCCACGCGGTGGCCTCCTCGGTCGTGACCGTCACCGACATCTCGGTGTTCGACCCCACCTCCTGCAAGCCGACCTCGGTGCGCGGATTCCGGGTGTACGCGCCGGACGACACCGCGTCGATGTTCGTCGCGCGCAGTGGCTCGGGCTGCGCCGGCAACCCACCCGATCCGCAGTTGCGGGTTCAGACCGTGAAGGCAGGTGCCGGCAGCGCCTGACCTTCCTGCGAAACCGCTGGCCCGGCTCGCCCTCGCGCCGGGCCAGCGGCATGCTCAGGTCAGCAACGACGCGGTCGGCCAGGCTTCCAGCCGGTAGGCGCTGTCCCAGAACAGCCACTCGTACTCGCACGCCTTCGTGAACGCGGCGAACATCCGGTCGCGGGTGCTCTCGGTGGCGGTGAGAGCGACCCGGTCGACCGCGTCGCGGCAGGTGGCGACGGCCTTGGCGAACTCCTCGTCGGCGTAGGTGTCGATCCACGCCTGGTACGGGTTGTCCCCCTCTTGAACGGGCAGAGCACCCTGCTCCTGACCGGCCACGATGTCGGCGCCGACCTGCTGGTAGACCCAGAAGCACGGCAGCAGGGCCGCGATCAGCTCGGGGAAGTCAGCGGTCGCGGCGGTGGCCAGCAGGTAGGAGGTGTAGGCGAGACAGGTCGGCGAGGTCGGCACCTCGGCCAGGTCGGCCTCGGTCAGGCCGAATCGCTCGAAGTAGCCCGCGTGCAGGGCCCGTTCGACCACGATGGACTCCTGTGCGGCGCCCGCGAAGAACGCGATGTCCACCACATCGCCGGCCTTGGCCGCCGCGACGGCCAGTGCGCGGGCGAACCCGACCAGGTAGCGCGCGTCCTGCACCAGGTAGAACTGGAACTGTTGGCGGCCAAGCGAACCGCGCGCGAGTTCGCGGTTGAACGGGTGGTCGAGCAGGGCGCGGTGCAGCTTGTCGGTGCGCTGCCGGGCGAGTTCGCAGAAGACGCTCATGGGGTCCATCATCGCCGCGCTCTTGCTTTTCCGGATCGGACGCCTAACGTGAGCGGGAGCAAAAGCTCCACCATCGCGGGAGCTCGGGCGACCGGGCTGAGAGGACGGCTGACGCGCCGTCGACCGCTTGAACCTGACCGGGTAATGCCGGCGTAGGGAGTGGTTCCATGGCTACAGATGCCGCCGTCCGTCCGGTCACCGAGGTCGCGCCGACCCTGGCCGGACCGACCCCCAAGACGCTGGGCGTGCTGGACCAGGGCGCGTTCTGGGCCAACCTCGGGGTCAGCCTGCTCGGCTTCTCCGGCGCGATCTACGTGCTGCAACCGGCAGGCGTACCGCAGCTCTCGATCATCGCGGCGATCGCCGCGACCGTGGTCGGGACGATTCTGGGCAGCGTCATGGTCGGCCTCGCCGCTGGTCCCGGCGCGCGTACCGACGCGCCGGCCATGGTGCTGCTGCGCGGACTGTTCGGGGCTCGACTGTCCTACCTGCCCACCATCCTGAACATCATCCAGCTGGTCGGCTGGGGCACGTTCGAGCTGCTGGTGATCGCGCAGGCCGCGCAGGCGCTGTTCCACGGCGGCCCGCACTGGCTGTACGTGGTGATCACCGGGGTGGTCACCACCGCCATGACGATCCGGCCGCTCGGCGCGCTGCGGGTGCTGCGCCGCTACGTCACGGTGGCCATGGTGATCGCCATGATCTACCTGTTCGTGCAGGTACTGCGGCATCCGCTGCCCAACCTGACCACCGGTTCCTGGCGCGGTTTCTGGGCCGGTTCGGATGTCGCGCTCGCGGTCGCGGTGTCCTGGATCCCGGTCGCCTCGGACTATTCGCGGCACTCGCGCTCCAGCGGCGCGGCGTTCGGCGCGGCCACCGTCGGCTACTCGGTCACCCAGATCCTGTGCTACGTCCTGGGTCTGCTCGCGTTGGCCGGCACCACCGGCGCGCCGTTCCAGCCCTTCCTCGTGCTGCCCGTCGGCGCGTTGTTCTTCGCGGTGCTGATGGTCCGCGAGGTCGACCAGTCCTTCGCCAACGTCTACTCGACCGGCGTTTCGGTGCAGAACCTGCTGCCCAAGGCGGACCGGCGGGTGCTGACCATCATCATCGGCGCGCTCACCACGGTGCTCGCGCTGGTCATGCACATCGATGAGTACCAGGGGTTCCTGACTCTGCTCGGCTCGG
>DASYBO010000775.1:0-2008 GCA_036500685.1 Pseudonocardiaceae bacterium
GGCGATGGTCGCCGCCGTCATCGCGAGCAGGCCGGGGCCGCGCGTGTAGACCGGCGCGATCGCGGTGCCAAGGCGCAGGCTCGGCGCCCATTCGGCGACCAGCGCCAGCGGCGTGAACGCGTCGGTGCCCGCGGTCTCGGCCGTCCACACGTCCGTGTAGCCGAGATCGGGCAAGGACTTGACCAGGTCGCGGTGCGCGGCCAGCGGCACCCCGGTCAGCGGGAGGGTGATTCCCCAACGAGACATCGGCGATCGCTCCTGACTAGAGGGTGACCTGGGGCAGCACCAGCGCGCCGCCGTCGACGACCATGGTCTGCCCGGTCATCCAGGACGAATCGTCGCCGGCCAGGAACAGCGCGGCCTTGGCGATGTCCTCGGGCTCGCCGATGCGCCGCATCGGCAGCTTCGCGGAGAGCTGCTGCTCGAAGTTCTCCCACAGCGCCTTGGCCAGGTGCGTGCGCACCACGCCGGGAGCGATCGCGTTCACCCGGACGCCGGGCGCGAGCTCGGAGGCGAACTGGCGGGTCAGGTGTATCACGGCGGCCTTGGTGGCGTTGTAGAAGCCGATGCCGGGTTCGGTGGTCATGCCGCCGATGGAGGCGATGTTGACGATCGAACCGCCGTTGGCGTGCATCCACTTCTTCCAGGCCAGCTGGGTCCAGGTGATCATGGCCAACTGGTTGATCTCGAAGATCTTCTGCGCCCTCGGGATGTCGAGGTCGACCAGCGGACCGTAGTACGGGTTGGTGCCGGCATTGTTGACAAGGACGTCCAACGAGCCGAACGCGTCAATGGTCGCCTCGACGCACTCCTGCGCTGCCGCCGGGTCGCCGACGTGCGCGGCCTTGGCCAGCACCTGGGCCTCGGGGAGTTTGCCGCGAATCTCCTCGGCCACTTCCTCCAGCACGTCCTGCCTGCGCGAGGACAGCACCACGTTGGCGCCCGCCTCGGCCAACGCGACCGCGATCGCCTTGCCGATCCCGCGCGATGCGCCGGTGACCAGCGCGGTCCTGCCAGCGAAACTCGTACTCACCTGTGCCTCCTTGCGCCGCTTGCCAGCTCACCCGTACCGTACTACATACCGACTAGTCGGTATACGCACTCGCTGGGAGGCACAATGCGGCTCAACGGCAAGGTCGCCGTGATCACCGGCGCTGCCGGCGGCATCGGCTCGGCGCTGGCCCGCCGGTTCGCAACGGAGGGCGCGGCCGGGGTCGTGCTGTCCGATGTGGACCACGAGGCGGCCGTGCGGATCGCGCAGGACATCGCGGCAGGCGGCGGGAACGCCACCGCGATCGCCGCCGACGTGAGCGACGAGGCGCAGGTGGCCGAACTGGTCGCGGCGAGCGAACGGGCGTTCGGCCCGATCGACCTGTTCTGCTCCAACGCGGGCATCGCAACCGGCCTCGGCCTTGACGCGAAACCCGAGGACTGGGCCCGATCCTGGTCGATCAACGTGGTCGCGCACGCGCACGCCGCCAAGGCCGTGCTGCCCTCGATGCTCGCGCGCGGCTCCGGGTACCTGTTGCAGACGGTGTCCGCGGCCGGGCTGCTCAGCTGTGCGGGCGACGCCCCGTACACCGCGTCCAAGCACGCCGCGCTCGGCCTTGCCGAATGGCTGTCCATGACCTACGGCAACCTCGGCATCAAGGTCAGCGCGTTGTGCCCGATGGGCGTGCGCACGAACATGCTGATGTCCGGCGTCGAGGACGGCAACCCCTCCGCTCTCGCGGTGGCCGCGAGCGCGCCGATCCTCGAACCCGAGCAGGTCGCGGACGCGGTCGTCAAGGGCCTCGACGAGGAGCGTTTCCTGATCCTGCCGCACCCCGAGGTCGGCACCATGTACGGGCACAAGGGCAGCGATCCGGACCGCTGGCTGGCCGGTATGCAACGAGCGTACGGCGAGAAGCCCGCCCGGTAGCGTGGCGCAAAAGGGCCGGTCACCAGTGGGTATCGCAGGCAACCAAAGGTGTGCGCGACGCGTGTAAGTAGACGTGCCCCATGACCT
>DASYBO010000776.1:0-3311 GCA_036500685.1 Pseudonocardiaceae bacterium
CTCGGGTTGCTGGCCTGCTCATGGTGGCCGGCGCACTCTTCGATCTGGCAAGCCCGCTACAACGTAGTGTCGGTCAATCCCAGTCCCGCCGCCGTTCACCCAGCGCATCCTCATCGCCGATCTGGACGGCACCCCCCCCGACGCGCTTGAACTGGTCGGCGCAGCTGTCGGCCCGCCACCGTCCGGTGCGCCTGCGCTGATGTCCCATCTGCAGGAACCCGCCAGCAACCACGAATGAAGCGGAACGTTGGGTGAGTGCCGACGGCGACGACACTCCGATCGGTGAAGGCTGGAGGGCGGCGGGCCCGTTGGCAGTGCCCGCGTCCGTTGCAACGGGCCTGGCCGGCATCCAGGGCGGCCGACCTACCATCAGTGCTCGGGTTGCTGGCCCCGGCTACGGAGGAGTCCGTGTCTGCGACGCCGGTGTCAACGCCGGTTGAAAACCTGGTTCTGGCACGATTTCAGTGATTCGCGTTGGCCCGGGCTACTCAGTGAGCAGCTGACAACACCGGCGACTGCGATGCCGTCATGGCCGAATTCGCGCCACGCGTTCGCTCGCCAACGATGGACCGCACACGAGGTACCGGGACATCTTCTTCGGCCTAGTTCGCTTGCGTCGGAGGCACCGGCTTGAGGTCGCCTGTCAATCGCCTCTGCGGGTTCGCTCAGGGGTGAGCGTGGGCGTCGCGGTCGCCGCCAGCAAGTTGCCGGGCGACGTCGCGGGGTACGCGTACGCCGCGGGTGCGGAGGTCGGTGATGAAGCGGGCGGAGAGTGGATCTGGTCGTGCCGGCGTCACCGCGATCAGCTGCCTGACCCACTTCGGTGAGAAGGACCGGATCGCGGCTGGAAGGCCGGCGCTCACCGCGCTCACCGGGGTGACGCAGACGCCCAGACCGGCGGCGGCCAGTTGAGGCGCGGCCGCAGTGATCGAGGTGCTCATCACCGGCTCGGGCCATACCCCGGCATCTGCCAGTGAGCGGTCCAGCCAGTCGCGCAGTCCGTTGTCCGGCGCGAAGTGCACCAGCGCCACGCCATCGAGTTCGTGCAGTGGCACGTCTCCCGGGCGGGCCAGACGGTGACCGACCGGTGCCGTCAGCACTATCTCCTCCTCGGCGATCACGCTGCTCACGTAGCCCTGCGGGACCGGCGCGGGGAGCAGCACGATATCGACCGCACCGGTGTCGATGAAGCCGAGCAACTCGGCGAGTACGGCGGACTCGCGCAGGCTTACCAGGATGCCCGGGCGCCTGCGGTGCCACTCGCGCAGGACTGGGGCGACGAGGGGAACGGTGAGGCTCTGGGCGCACGCCACGCGCAGGCTTCCACCCGTGCCGTCACCGACCGCACGAGCCGAGTCCACGGCCGATGCGGCCGCCTCGAGCGCCCGACGAGCGTGCGGGAGGGCGGCGTTGCCTGCCGGGGTCAAGCTCACCCCGCGTGGACGGCGGTTGAGCAGCGCGGTTCGCGTCTCCCGTTCCAGCTCGGCCAGCTGGTGCGAGACCGCGGGTTGGGTCAGGTGCAGCAGCCGTGCGGCCTCGGTGATTGACCCGCAGTCGGCGACAGCGACCAGACATTCGAGCGCACGAACGGATGCCATACACCGAGCTTATGTCAGCCCTCAGAACTATGAATCTCGCGATGGGAACGTCCGATGGCCGCTGGTTGCTGAATACCTCGAGCGCCCGCATCGGGCGTATGAACGAACGCAAATCAGGAGGTTCGCATGGCGCAAGTCTTTGTGACTGGTGGGTCAGGGTTCATCGGGCGGGTACTGATCCGTCGGCTGGTGGACGAGGGGCACGACGTCCGAGCTCTCGTCCGGAGCGGGACGGCAGCGGACACGGTCGCGGCTTTGGGTGCAAAGCCGGTGCGGGGGGTGCTGACCGAGCCTGACACCTGGCGCGACGCGGTGTCAGGCAGCGAGGTGCTGTTCCACCTGGCGGCCGAGACCGATCTGAACGCCGACCTCGCCCGGCACCGGCTGGTGACCGTCGAGGGGACCCGGGCCGCGCTGCGAGTCGCCCGCGATGCCCAGGTGGCCCGCTTCGTGAACTGTGGCAGCGAGGCCGCGCTGTTGGCCGGCGATCCGCTCATCGATGTCGATGAAACAGCACCGCTGCGGCCGGGCTCAGCCGCACCGTATTGCGCGGTAAAGGCGCAGCAAGAGGCCATCGTGCTGGACGCGAACACCCATGATTTCACCACCGTCTCCATCCGCCCCAAATTCGTCTGGGGTGCCGAAAGCCCCGTAACCGACGGCTTCGCCGCCATCGCCGCGGCGGGGCAGTTCTCGTGGATCGAGGGGGGTCGTCACACGACCGATATCACTTTCGTCGACAACGCTGTCGAGGGTCTGCTCCTGGGTTGGCGGCGCGGCAAGCCCGGCCAGGCGTACTTCGTCACCGACCAGGAACCCGTGCAGTTCCGCGAGTTCATGCAGACCGTGTTCGACATCTACGGCGTCGACACCCCTATCCCTGACATCGACCTCGACACCGCGGCTCACGTCGTTCCGGTGCCGGTCCGTTGGTTCATCGGGCAAACCTGCACGCTGCGCACTGACAAGGCCGTCAAGGACCTCGGCTACCGCCCGGTCGTATCCCGGATGACGGCACTGGACATCCTGCGTCGATCCCGCCAGCCCGAGACCACATCCGCGGACCGGTAACCCGCGAGCAGACCGAGCCCACGAGAGGAAGACCACCCGTGAGGATCAAGACCGTCGGAAGGGCGACCATCGGCGCAACGTTCGGGGACGTGGGCTGTCAGTGGCCACGTTGGGGCGCTCGACCGGGCGAACTGATCCTGCACCGGTCCGCCCCGCCGGACAACAGGTGTCAGATTTCGGGTTTCTGGCACGATTTCAGTGATGGACCCTGCCGCAGGCCGTCGATCATGGTAGTTGATCATGATTCGAGTGTGATGATCTTGATGCGTTGGCGGTCCCGGTCCCGCGCCTGAGTGGGTTACAGGTCGAGAGCCTGCACGCCGCCGGACCGGTCGTGCGGATCGCGGCCAGCACCCGGAACGAACCGGTGGCCTGTCCTGGATGTGGCACGCCGTCGATCCGAGCGCACAGCCGCTACCGACGGCGGCTCGCGGACACGGCGATCGCCGGTCGGGAACTGCTGATTCACTTGCGAGTCCGGCGGTTGTTCTGCGACAACCACAATTGCGGCAGGAAGACCTTCGCCGAACAGGCACCGGCCTGACCACACGCCATGCCCGGCGCACGCCGGTCCTGCAGCGAACGCTGCGCGCGGTCGCGCTGGCACTGGGCGGACGCGCCGGAACGCGACTGACCAGCCAC
>DASYBO010000777.1:0-1593 GCA_036500685.1 Pseudonocardiaceae bacterium
CTTCATCGACCTGTTCGGACCCGACTACGTCCAACTCGCCGTCGACCTCGGCGTGCCGCCCGACCGGGTCGACACCATCATCTCCTTCCAAAAGGCCGCCGAGGTCGGGGCGAAGACCGAGGGGAGCGCCGAGGCTTCCACGCCTGCAGTATTGACCGAAATCGCCAACCTGGTCGCGTCCGGTGACATCGACTTCGACATCGCCGCAACCTATCCCCTCGACCGGGTGGCTGATGCTTTCGAAGAGCTCGAGCAACGACACACGCACGGCAAGATCGTTCTGCTGCCGCAAGTTTCGTGAGCTTTTAGGACGCGGTTGCCCGCCCGGTCAAGCCGTGCTCGTCGTCGACGCCATTGAAGACACATAGCGGCTTCTTGCCAATCCGGCTACGGTAATACGACCAGGGCGGGCGCTGCTCGACCGGCAGGCCCACCATCTGGTCGAGCAGGTTGGTCGCGTGCAACGCAGCGGCCACCTGCCGCTGCACACGCCCCAGGTCGCTGAACGCCTTGAACATGTCATCGCAGCCGGCGCCGGCAGCGGCGCTTTCGGAGAGCAGCTCCAGTGCACTGACGAGGGCCGCGCGGACGTCTCCGCAGGCTCGATGGATCTGCCGTTCGGGATTGGGTCGGGCCATTAGCCGCCTCCTCGATCCGCTTGTCTAACAAGAATTTCCATGATCACTCCAGCCGGGAGCCCGACCGGCGAGCGAGCCAGTTCGGCGCGCCGATTACGTGCAGGCGCAACCGAAAACGCGTCGAAGACGCTCAGGCGGCGGAAGGAATGCCGCTACCGGATCGGGACGATCTCGAATACGGATGTGGACTGTCACTCGGACTCAATATCGCCCTCACCTCCTCACGGCCAGGACACACGAGGGTGTCGCCAAAGTGCACGCATAACAAGGGATTGGCGCCTGTCGGCGACGCACCCCTGTCGTCGGAGCTTCGGCACTGCACGGCGTATCCGGAGCTAGCCCGGAAGCCACTTGGGCTCAACCCTTAGGTCGGGAAGAGCTGTCCTGACCGGGGGCGTCTCTCGACGTTCGGGGTCAGTGGCCTGTATCCATGCAGACGCCTCACCTACCGAGGTGCTTGCGAATCCATCCTGGCACCGCAATCAGTGCCCGTCAAACATCTTGGCAAAGAATTCGCCGTCATTTCTGACCGTCGACGCAGATCAGCCGTCGCGCAGATGGCCCGGGGCCGTAGGGCACAGACCAATTTCCGTTCGATTCCACCTAGGCTCGACGCTATGACCATCACACTGCAGGAGCGCCGAGTCGCGGCAGCCCTGGACCGGATGTACACCGAGTCGCGCGAACAGATGTCTCAGTTGCGCGCGCAGCGCCCCGATATGTCTCCAGCGAGGACCATCCAGGAGCGCGCCGACGCCATGAGCGAGTTCTACATCCCCGTAACGCCGGAAGCCGGTCGACTGCTCTACTCGCTGGTGCGGGCTACCCGTCCCGCCACCATCGTGGAATTCGGTATGTCGTTTGGTATTTCAGCGCTGCATCTGGCGTCGGCGGTCCGCGACAACGGCGCCGGCCGGGTGGTGACCACCGAGCTCAGCGAAACCAAGATCGCCGC
>DASYBO010000778.1:0-28552 GCA_036500685.1 Pseudonocardiaceae bacterium
AGGGTGATGAAAGCGCCCTGGATCAGCGGCAGGTCGGGCACGTTCAACGCGTTGTACATCAGCAGTCCCAGGCCGGGCCAGCTGTAGACGACCTCGACGGAGACCGCGCCGTTCACCACCAGTCCGAGGTTCAGGAAGATCAGTGTGACGGTGGGCAGCAGCGCGTTGGGCACGGCGTGCCGGCGTCGGACGATGTCGTCGCGCAGGCCCTTGGCGCGCGCGGTGACCAGGTAGTCGGCGCCGATCTCGTCGACCAGTGAGGACCGCATGATCAGCAGGTACTGGGCGTAGACGGCGGCGACCAGGGTCAGGCAGGGCAGCACAAGGTGGTGCAGGAGGTCGAGGAGGTAGGGGAAACCGGGGGCGACGCCGGCCGAGGTGAGGCCCTGCACGGGAAACAGGCCCGGGATCGGACCGATGCCCTGCGCGAACACCAGGATCAGGATCATGCCGAGCCAGAACTGCGGCACCGACCAGAGGGTGAGCGCGATGGTGGTGGAGGTCTTGTCGAAGACCGAGTCCGGCTTCCAACCGCCGCGCGTGCCCAGCCACAGGCCCAGCGCGATGGCGATCACGGTCGCGGTGCCGATCAGCAGTACGGTCGGCCACAGGGCGGCGAGCACCAGCTGGCCGACCGGCTGGTTGTAGAAGTAGGACGTGCCGAAGTCGCCGTGCAGCAGGTTGCCGAGGTATTCGAAGAACTGCACGGTCAGCGGCTTGTCGAGGCCGAGTTCGGCGCGCAGTTGGAGCAGCTGCTTTGTGCCGATCGGCTGCCCGTGCGTCATGGTCTTGACCGGGTCGCCGGGCAGGATCCGGAACAGGAAGAACCCGAGCACGACCACCAGCAGCAGGCTGACGAGCGCGCCGCCGATCTTGGTCAGCACGTAGCGCAGGGTGCCGGTGGAGGCCGGGGGTTCGCTGCCCCCGGCCGCCACCTCGGCGACGGACTCGCCGGACGTCAGTGCGGTCACCCGGTCACTCGCGATCGTCGCCGGCGACGCGACGGCGCCGGGTCACGAACACGATCAGGCCGCCGATGACGATGACCGCCACGACGATGCCGACGATCAGGCCGACATTGACGCCGCCGCCACCCGAGTCGGTCGAGCCGCTGGCGATCGGGGTGGCCTCCCAGTAGCTCCAGTAGCCGTTCTGGAACATGATGTTGCCGCCGGGGTCGGGCTGGACCGCGAACGGTGCCCAGCGGTCGGAGCGGTAGGCCTCAAGACTGTTCTTGTAGACCAGGGTCACCTCGGGCACCTGGTCGTAGAAGATCTGCTCCATCTGCTTGACGTCGGCCGCTCGCTTTGCCGGGTCCATTTCGGACAGTTGTGCGGCGTAGAGCTGGTCGTACTGGGCGTTGCAGAAGAACGATTCGGTGGTGCCGCCGAGGCCCTGGGCGTTGGGACGCTGCGCGCAGGTCTGGATGGACAGCACGTAGTCGGGGTCGGGGTCGACGCCGTAGCCGGACAGGGCCAGGTCGAAGTCGCCTGCGTTGGTGAGGTCGTTGACCTTGTTGGTGGTGGCCAACTGGATGGACACCTTGATACCGATGGCCTGCAACCAGCCCTGGATGTACTGCGCTTCCTGGCTGTCCTGGACCTGGGTGGAGTCGCCGACCAGGCTCAGGTCCAGCGGCTTGCCGTCCTTGCCGATCCGGATGCCGTCCGGGCCCTTCGGGTAGCCGGCCGCGTCCAGCGCGGCGTTGGCCGCTGCCGGGTCGAACGCACGCAGCTGCGAACCGGTCGGGTTCCAGTGGTAGGTGACGAAGCGGGGCGGGATGTAGCTGGTGCCGGGTTGGGCGTCGCCGCCGTAGACGTTCTTGACCAGCTCGGCCGGGTCGATCGCGTCGGCGATGGCCTGCCGCAGCTTGACGTCCTTGAGGTTCGCGTTACCGGTGCCGATCGGGGCTCCGGTGTTGGTGGCCGTACCGGAGTTGATCACCAGGTCGACGAACCGGTTGCCCTCCGCCTGGTTGGTCGCGATGTTCTTGGTGTGCTTGAGGGTGTTGAACTGGGTCGGGGTGAGGCTGTTCAGCAGGTCGATGTCGCCCTTGACCAGGGCGGCGTACGCGGAGTTGCTGTCGTCGAACTTGAGGTACTCCAGTTCGTCGATCTTGGGCGCGCCGCGCCAGTAGTTCTTGTTGGCCGCGAGCGTGACGAACTGGCCCTGCTTGTAGTCGGTGAGGATGAACGGCCCGTCGCCGACGACCGGGTGGCCAGGGCTGGGGTTGTTGGCGAACTTGCCGATGTTCGTGACCCCGGCCCACACGTGCTCGGGCACGATCGGCACGTCCAGCGCGAGCATGGTGGCCTGCGGGTGCTTGGTGTTGATGACCAGGTCGTTGTCGTCGGCCGCGGTCACCTTGGCGAAGTTGGCCACGAAGTTGCCGTTGGCGGTGGCCGCGTCGGTGTTGGTCATCATCAGGTTGAAGGTGAAGGCCGCGTCCTTGGCCGTCACCGACTGCCCGTCAGACCACTTGACGCCGTTGCGGATGTGGAAGGTCCAGGTCAGGCCGTCAGCCGAGTGCGTCCACCGGTCAGCCAGCGCGGGCACCGGGGCCGACGTCTTCTGGTCGTAGGTGGTCAGGAACTCGTACATCATCCGGCCGATGTTCGTGCTGGACGCGAACACCGCGGTGAACGGGTTCAGGGTGTCGACGTCCTCGGTCATCCCCACCTTCAACGCGGTGGATGTGTCCGCGTGTGCCTGCGGTGCCGACAGCGCGGGCGCCAACGCGGCCGATCCGGCGAGCGCAAGCACACCGGCGATCGCGAGAAGTCCGATTCGCCTGAGTATCATTGTCGTTACCCCACCTCGCCCCAAAAAGTTTGTGAAGAAGTAACCATCAATCGACCGTAGAAGTCAATGACTGTCCGTGGATGACGTCAAGACGTAACGTAGACGCCGTGCGGATCATGATCTCAGCCGATATGGAGGGCGCGACCGGGGTCACCTGGGCCGCGGACGTCGAGCCCGGCAGCGAACAGTGGCAACGGTTCCGGCGCATGTTCACCGGCGACGTCAATGCCTGCGTGACCGGCCTGATCGCCGGTGGCGCCACCGATGTGCTCGTCAATGAGGCACACGCCTCCCAACGCAACCTGCTGCTTGAGGACCTCGACCCGAGGGCCAGGATGCTCACCGGCCGGCACAAACCGCTGTCCATGATGCAGGGCATCGACAGCGGCGTCGACGGCGTGGTGTTCCTCGGCTATCACGCGGGCGCCGGGTTCGACGGCGTGCTCTCCCACACCTACCTGGCCAACTCCATCACCGGGGTGTGGCTGGACGGTGTGCCGGCCAGTGAGGGCAGGCTCAACGCCGCGCTCGCCGCCGAGTACGGCGTGCCGGTCATCGGATTCACCGGTGACGACAAGGCCTGCGCGGACGCGGCCGAGTACGCGCCGGACGCGCACCGGGTGGCCGTCAAGGAGTGCGTGAGCCGCTATGCCGCCATCTGCACGCCGCCGGAACGCACCTACGAGTGGATCAACGGCGCGGCCGAGGCCGCGATGAGCCTGGCCGGGCGCGGCACTCCCGCCGTCGATCCACATCGGATCGAGGTCGAGTTCGACGCGACCCACCTGGCCCAGGCCGCCGCGGTGGTACCAACCGTCGAGCAGATCGACATCCGTCGGGTAGGTTTCGACGCGCCCGACATGACCGAGGCGATGAAGGCGTTCAAGGTGGTGACCGCCATCGTGTCCGGTGCGGTGGAAGGAATCTATGGCTGACAGTTCCGCTTTCGACGACCTGGTTGTCTCGCTGTGCAGTCGACTGCTCGCGATCGACACCACCAACCGCGGCGCGGGCGACGCCGAGGGCGAACGTCCGGCCGCCGAGTTCGTGGCCGCTCAACTGGCCGAGGCCGGCATCGAATCGACGCTGCTGGAACGGGAACCGGGCCGCACCAACGTGCTCGCCCGCATCCACGGCAGCGACCCGAGCCTGCCGGCCGTACTGCTCCAGGGTCATTTGGACGTGGTCCCGGCCGATCCGGCCGAATGGGCGGTGCACCCGTTCTCCGGCGAGGTGCACGACGGCTACGTGTGGGGCCGCGGCGCGACCGACATGAAGGACACCGTCGCGGCCACCCTCACCGCCGTGCGCCGCTGGGCCGCCGAGGGCCGTAGGCCGCGCCGCGACGTGGTGCTGGCCTTCGTCGCCGACGAGGAGGACAAGGGCTACTGGGGCGCGCACTGGCTGGTCGAGGAGCACCCCGAGTACTTCACCGGCATCGCCGCCGCGATCAGCGAGTCCGGCGGCTTCACCCACCGGGTCGGCGACGTGCGGATCTACCCGGTCGGCGCGGCCGAACGCGGCACGGCGCATGTGCGACTCGTGGCCAAGGGCCGGGCCGGGCACGCGTCAAGGATCAACGACGACAACGCGGTCATCCGACTGGTCGGCGCCCTGCACCGGATCGCCGAACATCGCTGGCCGGTGCATCTCACCGAAGCGGTCCGCGCGTACATCGAGGGGGTCGGCGCCGCGCTCGGTGTCGCGGTCGATCTGAGCGGCGAGGCCGAGGTGGACGCCACCCTGGCCCGGCTGGGCGACGGTGCGAGCCTGGCCGCGGCCACCGTCCGGCCGAGCACCGTGCCGACCGTGTTGCGGGCCGGCTACAAGGTGAACGTGATCCCCGGACAGGCGATCGCCGAGGTCGACGTGCGCACGCTGCCCGGCACCGAGGCGATGGTGCTGGCCGAACTGAACCGGCTGATCGGTCCCGGCATCGAGGTCGAGCCGATCACGTACCAGGAAGCGGTGTCCGCGCCGATCGACTCGCCATGGTTCACCGCGATGGCCGACGCGCTGCGCGCCGAGGATCCCGAGGCCGTCGTCGTCCCGTACTGCCTGGGCGGCGGCACGGATGCCAAGGCGTTCAACCAGTTGGGCATCGACTGCTACGGCTTCGCCCCGGTGTTCGTGCCGGCCGGCTATCCGTACCGGGCGATGGCGCACGGCGTCGACGAACGGATCCCGGTCGAGGGCCTGCGCTTCGCCGCGCGAGTCCTCGACCGGTTCCTGTCCACCTGCTGAACTCCTCAGGCGCGGTGCACGTCGATCGAGCCGACCTGGGTACGGGCCCGCAGCTGCACGGTGTTCTGGGCTCCCACGGGCTCACTGTCCGAACCGTTCAGTCCATTGCGGACATTGCCCATCATGGCCTTCGCGTCCAGCCAGGCCGCGGTTCCCTGCTTGATGCCGACCTCGATGGACCCGGCAGCGGTCTCCAACACGACCGATCCCTTGCACACGTCGCCGACGCGTACGGTGCCGTTGATGGTGCGTGCCTGCAGGTCGGTGTGCGCGTGCTCGATGGAGACGCCGCCGCTCACGCCGCTGACCTCCAGGCTGCCCAACGCGTCGCCGACGCCGATCGTGCCGCTGACGCTCTTGATGGCGCCGGGGCCGTCGATGGTGCCGAACCAGACCCTGCCGCTGGCCGCGTTCACCTCGACCTTGCCGACCGACTTGGTGACGTTGATCGAACCGGACGCGGTGTCCACCGCGAACGGGCCGGTTTCCTCAAGATCGAGCGCGCCCGCGGCGGCGTGCAGCCGGAACTCGCCGAGCCGTCCGCTGACCCGCATGTTCACCAGGGCAGCCTTGCCGACGAGGGCCGAACCGGCCGGCAGTTCGATGGTGAGCAGGACGCCGCCGCGCTCATGGTTGTCCGAGAACAGCTTGCGCTTGGGCCGCGGCTGGGTGATGTCCAGCGTCCGGCCGTTGAACGTGACCTGGGTTTGCTGTGCGACGCGCATCGCGGCGGGTGAGTCGTCGCCGGGCGCGATGTCCACAGTGGTCTGTCTGCCGGTGCCGGCGGTGATTCGGATGTCAGCGTTCACGAGGTCGAGTTCGACGGAAATCGGTTCGGGCGTGGCGAAAGTAGGCATGACTGTCCCCTCAGTGAAGTGCGGTGAAGTGGAAAGGAAGTGCGGTGAACGAAAGCGAAGTCAGCTGATCCAGCCGACGTAACGCCTGCCGTGATTGGGCCTTGGCATCGTGGCCTGGTCGGTGCCGTCGACGGCGGCGGCGACCACCCGGACCAGCCAGGCGTTCGCGGAAAGGCCCTCCCGCCCGGCCGCCTCGTCGACCTTGGCCTTGAGGCGTTCTGGCACGCGCAGGCTGATCCGCGCGGTGGCGCCCTCCTCGTCGGCCGCGGTGAACACCGGCGTCGTCGGCTGCTGGACCGGCGTCTCGTCGACAAGGGCCGGGCGCACCACGAATTCGGGGTTGCCGCTGCGCAGGCGGACATCGACCGAGCCGGGTGCCAGGTCGGTGCTGATCTCGTCGGCCGCGCCGGACAACACGTTCAGCATGGCCAGCCGGATCGCCGACTCCAGCGGCGCGGTGAACCGGTCGAGTACGGCCTGCACCTCGGCTCCGCCGGCCTCGCCCGCGATGGCGAGCGCTCTGGTCAGCTCGTCGATGTACGGCCCAAGTTCCATGACGCCAATGTAGCGCCATGGTGACGTCACCGCAAGCATCGTGGCGTCAAACTGGCGCCACGATGCTGTCATCACATGTCGCGGAAGGTCTCGATCCGCGCCCCGAGCAGGTTCAACCGCTCCGCGAGCTGCTCATATCCGCGATTGATCACGTAGACGTTGCGCAGCACCGACGTGCCCTTCGCCGCCAGCATCGCCAGCAGCACCACCACGGCGGGCCGCAGCGCGGGCGGGCAGATCACCTCGGTACCCGACCAGTGCGTCGGCCCCTCCACATACACCCGGTGCGGATCCAGCAGCGTCACCTTGGCGCCGAGCTTGGTCAACTCGGTCAGGTACAACGCGCGGTTCTCATAGACCCAGTCGTGGATCAACGTGGACCCGGTAGCCGTCGCCGCGATCAGCGCGAAGAACGGCAGGTTGTCGATGTTCAGGCCGGGAAAGGGCATCGGGTGGATCTTGTCGCCCGGCGCGTGCAACACGCTCGGCCGCACCGTCAGGTCGACGAGCCGGGTCCGGCCGTTCACCGCCGGATATTCCTCGCTCCGGTCGTAGTCAAGGCCCATCTCGTCAAGCAGCGCCAGCTCGATCTCCATGAACTCGATCGGCACCCGCCGGATCGTCACCTCGGAGTCGGTCACGATCGCCGCCGTCAACAGGCTCATCGCCTCGATCGGGTCCTCCGATGGCGCGTAGTCCACGTCGGCATGGATCTCCGGCACCCCTTGCACGACCAGCGTCGTCGTGCCGACGCCGTCGATGCGGACCCCCAGCTCACCGAGGAAGAAGCACAGGTCCTGGACCATGTAGTTCGGACTGGCGTTGCGGATCGTGGTGACCCCCGGCCTGCGCGCCGCCGCCAGCAGTGCGTTCTCGGTCACCGTGTCGCCGCGCTCGGTCAGCACGATCGGCCTGCTCGGCGCGACCGAGCGGTCCACGATCGCGTGATAGTTCCCGTCGGTCGCCTTCACTTCGAGCCCGAAGGGCCGCAACGCGGTCAGGTGCGGCTCGACCGTGCGCGTCCCCAACGCGCAGCCGCCCGCGTAGGGCAGCTCGAACTGCTCGTGCGTGTGCAGCAGCGGGCCGAGGAACATGATGATGCTGCGGGTCCGGCGCGCCGCGGCCACGTCCATTCCGGACAGATCAAGCCGTTCCGGCGTGACCAGTTCCAGGTCGTTGTCGGCATTGAGCCACCGCGTCCGCACCCCGATACTGGTCAGCACCTCCAGGATCCGGTTGACCTCCTCGATCCGCGCCACCTTGCGCAGCACGGTCCGGCCCGAGTTCAGCAGCGCCGCGCACAGCAGTGCGACGCCGGCGTTCTTGCTGGTCTTCACGCTGATGCTGCCCGAAAGGCGCCGACCGCCGACGACCCGCAGGTGCATCGGCCCCGACCGGCCCAGCGACACGATCTCCGAGTTCAGTGCGCCGCTGATCCGGCTGAGCATCTCCAGGCTGAGGTTCTGGTTGCCCTTCTCGATCCGGTTGATCGCGCTCTGGCTGGTGCCGACCGCGTCGGCCAGCTGGATCTGCGTCCACCTGTGGTGCTTGCGCGCGTCCCGAACCAGGCCACCGATGCGCTGCAGATACCCGCCGAACTCGTCAACGTCATCAACCATGTCCGCGACGATATCTCACACATGAGATGAGCCCGGGAGCGACTCGCCCGTTTCCCCAAGACAGCTTCCCCTAGGACGGAGAAACATGCACCCGGTGACGTCAGACGAAGAGGGTGCTGACCGACTCGCCGTTGTGGATCCGACGCACCGCCTCGGCAAGCATCGGCGCCACCGACAACACGGTCAGCTTGGCGGAACGCTCCTCGACCGGGATCGGCACCGTATTCGTGCACACGATCTCGAGTACGTCGGCCTGATCACCGATCCGCTCGATGGCCCGATCCGCGAACAACCCGTGCGTACACGCCACCCGGATCGAGTTCACGCCCCGCTCGCGCAACCGCTCCAACAACTCGATCACGGTCGAGCCGCGCGCGATCTCGTCGTCCAACACGATCACGTCCCGCCCGGCCACCTCACCGATCACCGACGTGATGCTGACCTTGTGATCGTTGATCCGCTGCTTCGCGCCGACCGCGACAGGAACATCCAACAGCCGCGCCAAATCCTGCGCGTCCTTGGCATTGCCCAGATCCGGCGACACCACGACCGCGTTGCTCAGGTCGTAGCGGCGGAAATGGGCGGCCAGCTGACGCAACGCGTGCAGGTGGTCAACCGGAACACTGAAGAAACCGTGCACCTGCGGCGAATGCAGGGTCATCGTCAACACGCGGCTCGCGCCGGCTGCCACCATCAGATCCGCGACCAACCGGCCACCGATCGAGATCCTCGGCGCGTCCTTCTTGTCCGAACGCGCATACGAATAGTGCGGCATCACGACGGTCGTGCGCGCGGCGGACGCGCCCCGCGCGGCGTCGAGCATGAGCAGCAACTCGACCAGGTTCTCCTGCACCGGCTTGACCAACGGCTGGATCAGGAACACGTCGCGTTCCCGGCAGTTCGCCTGCAACTGCACCTCAAGGCAGTCATTGGCGAAGCGCGTCACCCGAACCGGGTGCAGCGGCACCGCCAACTGAGCGCAGATCTCTCTTGCCAATCCCGGATGGGCACTGCCGCCGAACACGGCGATATCTCGCACGGCCCAAACCTACCCAACGCGGCCGCGAGAACCCCCGGACAACACGACCGACGTGGCCCGAAACACCCTCCCGAGTAGGCACGTAACATCGCCACCGACGATCAACGTGTGGAAAGGACCGGCCGATGAGCGGGGCACTGCGTGACACCGACTTCGCCGCACCCACGGACGACCGCTACTTCGAGGACTACGTCGTCGGCGCGTCGCACGAGTACGGCTACGAGACCATCACCGAGGCCGAGATCCTCGACTTCGCGCGGCTCTACGACCCGCAGCCGATCCACATCGACCTGTCCTACGCGGCCAACGGCCCGTTCAAGGGCCTGATCGCCAGCGGAGCGCACACCGTCGCGCTGATGATGCGCCTGTACGTGACGCACTACATCTCGCACGCGGCCAGCTTGGCGTCCCCCGGCCTCGACGAACTCCGCTGGCCGCGCCCGGTCCGTCCCGGCGACACCCTCTGGCTGCGCGCGACCATCCTTGACGCCCGCCGCTCCCAGTCCAAACCGGACCGTGGCGTGGTGCGCACCGGAGTCGAACTGTTCAACCAGCACGACGAGCCGGTCGCCACCATGACCGCCATCAACTTCCTGGCCTTGCGCAATCCGTGATCAGCGCAGGGCGATCTGGACAACGCGGGTCAGGATCCTGAGATCCGACTTCGGCCCCGAACTCCGAAAACGCTCAGGATCCGACTCGACCAGCGCCGAACCGATGCGCATGCCGCCACCGTCGGCCGGAACGAACGTCGCCTCGAATATCCCGTGCCCGGTCCAACTCCGGTGCGCGAACCAGGTATGACCTTCCACCAGCAAGTTCCACCGGTCGTCCATGCTCTGCGAATGGAACCCGAGCCGAATGCGCTGCCACTCGTCGTCGGTCCAGGTTTCACTCGGCACCATTGGCATCGCAACGGGGCGAGTGATCGGCAGCAACTCGTGGAAGGTCTCCCTGGTCACCGGCTCGACAGGCATGCTGCGATCCTAGTAGCCAGGCCAGCTGACGGGACCGCTCCCGAAGTGTCAGCGTTACGCGTCGTCGAACTCCACATGCACGCCCGCGGCGCCGCGCAGCTCGGCTACCTGATCTGCCTCCTCGCGCAGCTGCTTGCGGACCTCGGTGCTCAGCGACCGGAACGTCGTGACCTTCACCGCGAGTGTGCGACCGCTCTTGCGGGGCCGCCAGATTCCGACGATCCGGCCGTCAGCCAGCACAGTGCCGGGCTCGCCGACCGTCTTCCACACCTCGCGATGGTGCTGCTTGTCGACGATGGTTTCCCGATCCCGCATTTGCGTGTAGGGATCACGCGGTGGCAGCAGCCGCACCCCGCGCGCCTCGGGCGGCGACCGCAGGACGCCGAGATCCTCGGCCAAGATCCACGCCCGGTTGCCGTCGAATTCGACGGGGGTCAGCTCATCCTCCACTGTGGACCACCACGGGTCTACGTCGCCGGCGTGAACTCCGACCCAGGCGGCGAAATCCTTGCGGGTGGACGGGCCGTAGCACCGCAGGTAGCGACGCAGCAGGGTGGCACGGGCGCGGTCGGGGTCGACCTGCGGCAGGGGTCGACCCAACCATTCCTCGAGCAGGACGAACGGCGCCTTGTTCTCGCTGCGCGAAGCGAGGCAGACGATGCCGCGCAGCGTCAACATCCGGATGCAGAAATGCACGACGCCCTCGCCCAGTGGCTGGTTCGCGCCGTATGGACCCTCGGCCTGCCAGATCTTGCGTTGGGTGGACGAAAGTCTGCCGGCGATGCGCTCGGCCAGTTCCTCGCCGAGTTCGTTGATCGCCAGCTGCCGCCCCGACAGCACAGCCGCTATCTCCTCGGCAGTGCTGTCGACCGCGTCGTCCAAGCCCATTCCGAGTTGGTTCAGCGCCCCGTCGACGCCGACGATCAGATGCAACCGCGCCGCCTCGGTGGCCGGCAGGACGCCGGTGGTGAAAACCGGCGCGTCGGTGGTCGGGAAATAGAATGGCGCGCCACGCATGCACCAGGTCTGCAGCAAACTCTTGTCCTCGCCGACGAGATGTTCGACGCGGCCCCGCGTCACGTCCTCGGCGCGGGCGTGCAGTGCGAGCAGCGCCGAGCCCGGCGGGCTGTTCTGAATTCCGCACGCACCAGCGACCTCGGGCACGTCGTCGGCCGGCTGCCGGCTGGTGAGGTGGTGTGTACGCAGTCGAAACGCGATGACATCGCTGGTTCGCACCCTGGCAACGGCGTCCCGCATGCTGAAAGGCTAGCGCGATCGCGGCGACAACCGGCGGCGACGACGCGCGGCTCTGGAATGCGACGGGACCACCACTTTTAATCATCACTGAAGTGATAGGTCTTGTAGACCAGCCTCGGTCTACTAGCCAATCGCGGCTTCAACTGCTGGTGTGCGGATCGCCTTGCGGGCCGCGCCGAGGCCGGCGGCGAGGGTGAAGACGGCGGCGGTGCCTACGACCGCAAGGTAGATGGTGATCGGCGCGTCCGGCAGCACGGCACCGGTTTTGCCGATGCTGAAGGGAATCACGGTGGCCAACGCGGCGATCGAGCCGAGCACGATGCCGGAACCGGCCAGCACGACGCCCTCGATGCCGACCGTGCCGAGGACCTGCCGGGGCGTTGAGCCGACCAGCCGGAGCTGGCCGAACTCCCGCTTTCGGTTGACTGTCACCGCGATCAGCGTGTTGACCAGCATGAGCGCGGCGAACAGCCCGATCATCCCGACGACGACGTAGTTCAGCGTCTCGACGCTGCGCGCGAGTTCGGGTTCGGCCACGGTCGTGACGGCGTTCTGCACGGTCTGCACGTAGAGGGTGCCGGTCGCGATCGCGGTGAACAGGATGATCGGTACCAGCGCGCCGGCCAGTTGGTGGGTTCGGGCTCGCAGGGCCAGCGCGGTGAGGTAACCGCCGACACCGGCTCGCCGCAGCGGCACGCCCAGCGCACCGCTGGTTCGGCTCAGCAGGGTCGGCGCGAGCAGCGCGAAACCGATCGCGGCCAGGATCGCACCCTGCGCGCCGACGGCCATCTGTCCGAAACCTTTGCCGGTCAACCCGGTGGCGGTGATGATCGCGCAACTGAGCGCACCGGCCAGGGCAAGTGCCCCGCCAACCAGACGCAGCCGGGTCGGTTTCGGGTTGTTGAGTGCGGCCGTACGGATGGCGTCGGCGGCGGCGGTGTTGGCGGCACGGCGTGCGGCCGAACTTGCCGCGACAACGGCGGCCAGCAGGGTGATGCCGACTCCGATCCCGATGGCGAACGGGCCGAATCCGGCCGAGACCTGAGCCGGCACCTGGTGGGTGTTCTTCAGCAGCACGATCAGTTCGCGACCCGCGAAGACCGACGGGGCAATGGCGACGAGCGCCGCGATGGTCGCGACGGCGACGGCTTCACCGACGATGAGCCCGCGAAGTTGCCTCGGCGTCGCCCCGACGCACTTCAACAGCGCGATGTCGCCACCGCGCTGCCGCAGCACCAGGGCGAGGGTCGAACTGACGGTGAAGGCGACGATGACAAGGCCCCAGCCGCCGACCACGTTCGCCATGATGATCAGCGTCGTGTGCGTCGCGGCATCGACGTTCGGGCCGGTCGAGGTGTCCAGAAGGGACGCGAAGGTCATCAGGATGACCGCGCCCAACAGCAGCGCGATGAAGCTGGCCAGAAAACTCGCTGGACGGTGGCGGATCGAGCGAAGAGCGAGGCCGATGAGGGTCATGCCGCCGCCGATCCGAGTTGGGTCATCCTGGCCGCGGCGATTGCCGGGGTCGGCGAGCTGACGCGGTCCACGATGCGGCCGTCGCGCAGGAACACCACCTCGTCGGTGCTGGCGGCGGCGACCGGGTCGTGGGTCACCAGGACCACGGTCCGGCCAGTGGCCGCCACCTCCCGCAGTATTGCGAGGATGTCGCGGGCGCTGGCGGTGTCCAGTGCGCCGGTCGGCTCGTCGGCGAAGAGCACCTTCGGTCGGATGGCCAGCGCTCGGACGATGGCGACGCGCTGCTGCTGCCCGCCGGAGAGTTCCGCCGGCAGGTGATCGACGCGGTCACCGAGGCCGACGTCGCGCAGCAGTTGGACGCAGTACTGCCGGTCGACCCGTTGCCCGGCCAGACGCAGCGGAAGGATCACGTTCTGCAGCGCTGTCAGCATCGGCAGCAGGTTGAACTGCTGGAACACGAAGCCGACACGTTGGCGGCGGAACGTGGTCAGCGCGGCTTCATTGCGACCGCTGAGCTCTACGCCGTCGATGAAGACCTGGCCCCGGCTCGGCAGGTCGAGGCCGGCCGCGCACTGCAGCAGGGTGCTCTTGCCTGAGCCGGAAGGTCCCATCACCGCAGTGAAAGCGCCGCGCGCGATGGTGAGGTCGACGCCGGCCAACGCCGACACGGCAGCAGTCCCCCGCCCATAGGTTTTGTGTACGTCCACCAGACGAACCGCGTCCTGGTCGGCCATGTCTCGCCCTCTCACACACGGGCGCCGAATGCGCCCGCGTCGAACGGTAGGCGTGCGGGTCGCGGGCCACGAGGAAGGCAACTCCCCCAACGTCCGGTGGAGAAAACCCTACTGGGGCGTCCTTGACAAATAAATTTGTCAATGGTTCGCTGGCGGCATGCAGGACATCGACGTGATCGCGGATCCGGCTTCGGCGTCGGCCGCGCTGGATCCGGTGCGGACCAGGTTGCTGGCCGAGTTGCGCGAGCCCGCTTCCGCCGCCACCCTGGCCGGTCGACTCGGCCTGCCCCGGCAGCGCATCAACTACCACCTGCGACTGTTGGAGAAGCATGGCCTTGTCGAGGTGGCCGGTACCCGGACCTGGGGTGGCCTGACCGAGCGCCAACTGGTCGCCACCGCCGCCGGATACGTCGTCTCGCCGGACGCGCTCGGCGCCGCGGCTCCTCGGCTGTCGGCCGATCGGCTCTCGGCCGGGTATGTCATCGCGCTGGCCGCGCGGGTGGTCGCCGAGGTCGGCGGGATGGCGCGCAACGCGGTGCGCCTGCGGCAACGGTTGCCGGTATTCGGTTTGGACGCGGACATCCGGTTCGCGTCACCGGCCGACCGGGCGGCGTTCGCGGAAAAGCTGACGGCTGCGGTGAATTCACTGATTTCCGAGTACCACGACGACAACGCGCAGGACGGCCGCTGGCAGCGGTTGATGATCGCCGTCCACCCCGTTCCCAAGGACATCGAGTCGGAGTTGTCATGAACAACTATTCCAAGACCAATGAAGTCGACGTGCCGGGTTCGCCGGAGGAGGTGTGGCAGGCGATCGCCACCGGGCCTGGTCACGCGACCTGGCTGTTTCCGGCCGACATCGAACCGGCCGAGGGCGGGGCCATGGTGATCCACCGCAAGCCCTACAGCGATGACGCCGACGTGACGGTGACGGTGTGGGATCCGCCGCGGCGCTTCGGCTTCGACGAGCCGATCGGGCCGGACGCGCCCGCGTTGACGACCGAGATTCTCGTTGCCGCCAAACGCGGCGGTGGCTGCGTCGTTCGCGTGGTCAGTGGCTTGTCCGGCGACACAACGGGCTGGGAAGAACTGATCGACGGCGTCAGTGAGGGTTGGCGGATGGCGCTGATCGTGCTGCGCGCCTACCTGACCCACTTCGCCGGGTTGTCATCGAGCAACTTCGACGTCGTGGTCGACCTCGGTCGGCCGCACGCGGATCGGGACCGGGCCTTTGCCGAGCTGGTCGAGTTCCTCGGACTCACCGGACTGGCCTGCGGTGCCTCGTTCCGCGCCTCCGATGTTGCCGGCACGATCGAGCATGTCAGCCAGGGTTACGTGCTGCTGCGGGTGGTCGAGCCGTATTCGGCGCTGTTCGCGATCTCGTGTTTTCCGATGGGCCAGGACGCACCGCTCTCGGTGAATATGATCGCTCGACTCTACGGTGCACCGGACGGTGTTGCCGAGCGAGAACGTGTCCGCTGGCAAACGCGGCTGGACGAAGTCCGAGGGTAGTTCCATTCGCAGCACACTCGTGAGGTGGAAATATGTTGCTACAGAACAAGAACGCGGTCGTCTACGGAGCAGGTGGGATCGGAAGGGCGGTGGCGCTGGGATTCGCCCGCGAGGGGGCGAAGGTGCATCTGGCCAGCCGTTCCTCGAAACGTCTCGAAGCCATCGCCGATGAGATCCGGTCGGCGGGCGGGACCGTGGCCACGGCGCAGGTCGACGCGCTGGACGAGAAAGCCGTCGACGCCCATGCCGATGCGGTGGCGGCCGAATCGGGGAGCATCGACATCTCGATCAACCTGATCTCCGTTGACGACGTGCAGGGCACACCGCTCGCCGAGATGTCGTTGCGCGACTTCGAGCGGCCGATTCACAACGCGGTACGGACGACCTTCCTGACGTCGAAGGCAGCCGCCCGGCACATGATCCGGCAGCGGTCGGGGGTGCTGCTCACTTTCGGCGGGGCAGGCGATCCGCTGCGTGACTACTACATCGGCGGTTTCCAGATCGCGCTGGCCGCCACGGACGCGCTGCGTAAGCAGTTGGCGGCCGAACTCGGTCCGTACGGCATCCGGGTGGTCGGCCTGAAGACCGGTGGCGTGGCCGAATCCATCCCCGAGGGTATCGCTGACCGCGACGCGCTCGTCGAGTCGATCACCAAGCCGACCATGCTGGGCCGGACGGCGACGTTCGCCGATGTGGCCAATGCCGCCGCGTTCGCGGCGTCGGATCGGGCAGCGTCGATCACCTGCTCGGAGTTGAACATCACCTGCGGCGCGATCGTCGACTGAACGTATGGGGGCGTCGCCAAAGACCAACTCAGGAAACGAACATGGCGGACTGAGGGAAATTACCAGCCGGTCATATTTGCGTAATGATTCCGTGCTCCACCGGGTACATTCGCCGGACGAGCAGAACTCCAGGCCAGCTAGCCCTCAGGCACGTAGTCGCGTCAGGTGTCCACTCAACGGACGCTCTCGACTCGCTCAATTTTCGGGAGCGCGATGAATTAATGAAGTTCAGTCCGATGAACCGCGGTGCTCGATAATTCGTTCAGCCAACAGCAGCGAATACCTGGCCACAAGCTGAAGGAAGCTGAAATGAGTACCGTATCGCGGGACGGAACCGACAGGGCGCCTGACAAGTCGAGCAGTTCGCGGACCAAGCGACGACCTCGAACCCGCACCATCGGACCAGCGGCCTCGATGCCCGACGGACCCAGCCAACCGATTGGCGTCGAACTTACCTATCGCAGACTGTTCGACTCGTTCGGGCCGGACGAGGAGGACCGCATCTCGTACTGGGAGGTGCTCAGCCGGTTGCAACGCTCCGGCCTGCGACCCGACGATCCGCGAATCCAGGCCGCGTTCACCGAGAACGCCGACACCCCGAAGCGGATCGCCTTCCCGCAGTTCATGGCGCTGGCCCAGCACAACGGCAGCCTGATCCGCCGCACGGTGGAGGGCAACCTCGCGGTTCCGGACTTTCCCGCGCTGAGCGCCGATTTCGACCGGATGTATCAGGACCTGCTTGCGATCGACTCGGGAGCCGTCGCCGACTACATCCCGCAGCTGCGCAGGGTCGCCCCGGAACAGTTGGCCATCGCGGTGTGCACCGTGGACGGGCAACGGTTCTCGGCGGGCAACGCGCGAACCGCGTTCTGCCTGCAGTCGGTGTCCAAGACCGTGAGCTACTGCCTCGCCCTGGAGGAACACGGACCGGACGAGGTACATCAACACGTCGGCCGCGAACCGAGCGGCCAGTCGTTCAACCAGTTGGCGTTGAACGCGCACGGTTTGCCGCACAATCCGATGATCAACGCCGGTGCGATCATGACGACGTCGCTGATCCGACCGGACATCGACATCGCCGACCGGTTCGACCATGTCACCGCGACCTGGCAGCGCCTGATGGCCGGGGCCAGGGTCGGCTTCAACAACGCGGTCTACCTTTCCGAGCGACAGACCGCGGATCGCAACTTCGCCCTCGGCTACTCGATGCGGGAGAACGGCGCGTTCCGGCCGGGCGTCGACCTGTTGCAGTCGCTGGAGTTCTACTTCCAGACCTGTTCGATCGAAGTCGACGCCGACTCGCTGGCCATCGCCGCAGCCTCGTTGGCCAACGCGGGTGTCTGCCCGCTGACCGACGATCCCGTCTTCTCCGAGGGGACCGTGCAGAGTTGCCTTTCGCTGATGTCCTCGTGCGGCATGTACGACTTCTCCGGTGAGTTCGCGTTCACCATCGGCCTGCCCGCGAAGAGTGGCGTGTCCGGGGCGCTGATGGTGGTGATCCCCGGGCTGATGGGCATCTGCGTGTGGTCGCCTCGGCTGGACGCGCACGGCAATTCAGTGCGCGGCATCGAGTTCTGCCGCAGGCTCGTCGCCGAGTACAACGTGCACGTCTTCGACTCCCTTGTCGCCGGTCGCGGCCGCACCCACAAGCGGGACCCGCGCCGCAAACGCAATCAGACCGAGATCGAGAGCGTGGTCGCGCTGTGTTGGGCCGCCAGTCAGGGTGACCTTGACGAGGTACGGGCCTTGGTCGCGACGGGCTCCGACCCGGGTGGCGCCGACTACGACGGGCGGACCGGACTACACCTCGCCGCCGCCGAGGGACACCGGGATGTCGTGGAGTATCTGCTGTCCGTCGGTGCCGATCCCGAACCGGTCGACCGCTGGGGCGGGACGCCGTTGACCGATGCCGAGCGAGGAGACCACGGCCAGGTCGCCGAACTGCTCCGCGGTAGCACGGTGCGAGGCCAGGAAGGTGCGATGGCGGTATGAACCAGCACAAGGTCGGCTACGGCGCGCCGCCGATACCGGTCACTCCGGGAGACGTCGTCGCGGTGCTGTTGTCGGACGGGTGGCATCGAGTGCTGTCCGGGTCGTTCACCGTCGGCGCTCTGACCTTCGGCCCGGCCGCTGGTGACGCGCTCGGCTTCAGCTTCGACGAGGAGGACAGCTTCGCGCACGCGTACGGGCCCGCGACCATCACCGGGCCGTTGACCGGCGTCCTCGCGGTACGGCACGTCACCGGCCGCCGGAAACGCGAGCGGAATCTGGTTTCGCTACCAGGCCAGCGCGATCGCTGCGACGATCAACAGGAGCAGGCCGATCGCGGTGGTACCGACCGAGACGCCGAGAACCGTTGGCGCGCAGCGGCGCCAGGCCAGCACCCGGCGGCGGTGGCTGACCGGGATCAGTTGCTGGGTCACGTACTTGTAGGCGAATAGGTACATGAGCATGGACACCGCGCCGAGCAGACCGACGAGGATCAGCGCGACGGCCAGAGTGCGCACGTCCGTCATGGCGATCCTCCGCTCAGCTCGAACCGATGTGGGTCAACAGATATACGTTGAGCAGGATGATGCCGATCGCGCAACAGCCGGCCAGGATCGTGGTGAGCCTGTTATTGACGAAGGTACCCATCACGGTCGGATTTCGAGTCAGCATGACCAGCGGCACCAACGCGAACGGGATGCCGAAGGACAGCACGACCTGGGAGATCACCAGGCTTTCTGTGGCCGGCAGGCGCAGCGCCAACACCACGAGCGCGGGCAACATCGTCAGGCCGCGACGCAGCAGCAGCGGAACGCCGCGATGGATGAACCCGCGCATGACGACCTGGCCGGCGTACGTGCCGACACTGGAGGAGGACAGGCCCGACGCGAGCAGCGCCACCGCGAAGGCCAAAGCCGCTCCCCCACCGACCAGGTGGCCGAGCGCGGTGTGCGTCGCGATGATCGGGTCGGCGGCGCCGGTGCCGGTTCCGTGCAACACGGCCGCTGCCACGATCAGCATGGCCAGGTTGATGATGCCGGCGGCGCCGAGGCCGATGAGCACGTCCCAGCGCTGGAAGCGCAGCACCTCACGGCGTTCGGCGTCGTCACGGACTCTGATGCGGGACTTGGTCAGGGCCGAGTGCAGGTAGATCACGTGTGGCATGACGGTCGCGCCGACGATGCCGACCGCGAGCAGCACGCCGTCCGAGCCGCCGAAGCTCGGAATCAATCCAGTCGCGACGCCGCCGAGGCTGGCGTGCACCCAGATCAGGTCGTAGGCGAAGCCGAGGAACACGATGCCGAAGAACCCGGCGATCGCCAGTTCGAATCGGCGATAGCCGCGTTGGTCGAGGCCGAGTACGACGAACGCGACGATCGCGGTGATGACGCCGGCCGCCGGCAGCGGCACCCCGAAGATCAGGTTGAGGCCGACGGCGGCGCCGACGAATTCGGCGAGGTCGGTGGCCATGGCGACGAGTTCGGCCTGGATCCACAGTCCGATGGAGACCGGTTTGCGAAACGTGTCGCGGCACAGTTCGGCCAGGTCGCGGCCGGTGGCGACGCCGAGTTTCGCGGAGAGGTACTGCACCAGCATGGCGACCGCGTTGGCGAGCACGATCACCCACACCAGCGCGTAGCCCAGCTTCGCGCCCGCGGTGAGATTGGTGGCGAAGTTGCCTGGATCGATGTAGGCGACCGCCGCCACGAAAGCAGGGCCGAGCAGGGCGATACCACCCCGCACCCGACCCTTGGCGCGCAGTTGACCGAACTGGCTCGGCGGTGGGAGTGGCTCCGGCTCACTCCCACCGCCGACCGAAGCGGACGCATGGCCCGAAGCCAGGGCCGGGGCCACAGCTTTCGGTAGTGCCATGGTCGCCTCGCCGTCCCCGGCCGGCGGAACCATCTATCGACCCTAACCGACCGACGGGCCGAGGCCGAGAGATTGTGGCGTACTCGAGTCCGGTGATGGTTGGTGCAGTCCCTCGTCGAGCGGGCCGAACTCGGTCATCAGGGCCGCGCTGCCACCCCAGGAGGTCTGCTCTTCCGCGATGAGGGTGTTGGTGGTGAGCAGCAGGCCGGCGACCGATGCGCCGTTCTGCAGGGCCGAGCGCGCGACCCGCAGCGGGTCGACGATGCCCATCTCGATCATGTTGCCGTAGCGGCCATCGAGCGCGTCGAATCCTTCGTCGACGCCGAGTTCGGTGATGTGCGCGACGACCTCGGCGGCCGGGAAGCCGGCGTTGGCGGCGATCAGGTACGCGGGTTCGGGGAGGGTCTGCCTGACGATGTCCACGCCGGTGGCGTAGTCCTCGTTGACGTCGAGGTCGTCCAGCGCGGACGCGGCGTGCAACAAGGCCGCTCCCCCGCCGGCCACGATCCCCTCCGCCATGGCGGCGCGGGTCGCGGACAGGGCGTCCTCGACGCGGTGTTGCAGTTCCTTGAGTTCCGCGTCGGTGGGCGCGCCGACCCTGATCACGGCGACCTTTCCGGTCAGCGCGCCGATCCGTTCGGTCAGCACGTCCTCGTCGATGCCGAAGCTGGCGCGTTCGAGTTCGGCGCGGAGCTGGGTGACCCGGAACCCGACCTGGTCCGACGTTGCCCCGCCGACGATGGTGGTGCTGTCGGCGGTGACCCGGACCTGCTCGGCCCGGCCGAGGTGTTCAACGCCCATGGTCTCAAGGGTGAGCCCGGAGTGTCGACTGTAGACGGTGCCGCCGGTGATGGCCGCGATGTCCTCCAGCTTGTGCAGCCGCCGGTCACCGAAACCGGGGGCCTGTACGGCGACGCAGGTGAAGATGCCGCTGACGTGGTTGTGCACCAGCATGCTCAGCGCGGTGCCCTCAAGGCGCTCGGCGATGATGATCAACGGTTTCGGATCGCGCATCACCTTGTCCAGCAACGGCATCAGCTGCTGAACCTTGCCGATCTTCTCGCTGCACAACAGGATGTACGGGTCGTCGACGACGGCTTCGAGGCTGGCCGGATTGGTGACCATGTACGGCGAGAGGTAGCCGTTGTCGAACTCGAAGCCCTCGACGAAGTTCACGCTCATGCCGTGTTCGACGGATTCCTCGACGGTGACGATGCCGCCGTCGCCGACGGTGTGCAGAGCCTTGGCGATGACCGCGCCGACCACGTCGTCGTCGTTGGCCGAGATGGCCGCGACACGCGCGAAGTCGGCCTCGGTGACCACCGGGTGGGCGACGGACTGGAGTCGCTCGACCAGTTTGCCGACGGCCAGGTCGATACCGCGCTTGACCAGCACCGGGTTGCCGCCCTTGCTGATCGCGCGCATGCCTTCGCGGACGATCCCCTGGGCGATCACGGTGGCCGTGGTGGTGCCGTCGCCGACGATGTCGTTGGTCTTGATCGCGGCTTCCTTCACCAGCTGCGCGCCCATGTTCTCGAACTGGTTCTTCAGGTGGATCTCGCGGGCGATGGTGACGCCGTCGTTGGTGACGACCGGGGAGCCGGTGATCTTTTCCAGGATCACGTTGCGCCCCTTGGGCCCCAGCGTCGACTTCACCGCCTCGGCGAGTTGATCGACCCCGGACTGGAGCAGGTCACGCGCTGACGCGCCGAAACGCAGTTCCTTGGACATCTTCTTTGCCTCCAGACGTCGATGGCTGGCCCGTGCGTTCAGGAAATCTCAGGGGACGAGGATCGCGCGGCCACGTACGTTGCCGGCGTCGAGATCCGCGACGGCCTGCACGGCCTGCGCCAGCGAGTAGGTCTTGGTGTGCAGCGTGACCCGCCCCGATTCGGCAAGGGCCATCAGTTCCGCCAGCTCGTTGTACGTGCCGACGATGTTGCCGATGATGTTGCGTTCGGTGGAGATGATGTCGAGCGTCGGCACGTGGAGGGTGCCGCCGTAGCCGATGACGAAGTACGAGCCACCGGGTTTGGTCATCGCGAAGCCGTCCTGCTCGGCTCCTTGTTCGGCGACGAAGTCCAGTACGACTTCCGCGCCTGCGCCGCCGGTCAGTTCGTGCACGGCGGCGATCTGGTTGCCGTCGGCGACGACCGTGTCCGCCGCACCGAGAGTGGCGGCCAGTTTCAGGGCGGCCGGGTTGCGGTCGACCACGATGATCCTGGTCGCGGTGAGCGCGGCAAGGCACTGGATACCGATGTGCCCGAGACCGCCCGCGCCGATGACGACGCAGGTGGTGCCCGGGTAGAGCAGCGGGAGCGCCTTGCGCACGGCGTGGTAGGCGGTGATGCCGGCGTCGGCGAGCGCGGCCACGTCCTGCGGCCGGGTGCTCGGGTTCAGCGGCACGCAGGCGCGGGCCGAGGTGAGCAGGTACTCGGCCATGCCGCCGTCGGAGTCGAGGCCGGGGAAGGAACTGTTGGCGCAGTGCATGTCCTGCCCGGCCCGGCAGGCGCGGCACAGGCCGCAGGTGGGCGTCGGGTGCAGGATCACCGTGTCGCCGACCCTCACGTTGGTCACCGCCGAACCGACCTCCTGCACCCAGCCCGCGTTCTCGTGGCCGATCGTGTAAGGCAGGTCGGGATCCATCGCGGCCTCCCACTGGCCGTCGATGATGTGCAGGTCGGTGCGGCACACGCCGGCGCCACCGATCTTGATGATCACGTCGAGCGGGCCCTTGATCACCGGATCGGGCACGTCCTCGACAACTGGTTGCTCGTGGTAGGCGTGCAGCCGCACCGCTTTCATGCCGAATTCTCCTTTGCCTCTGGATACCGGTGGCTCAACATTCCCCGGCAGATTCCGGTGTTCGCGTCGATGCCGACCTTGGTCAGCCGGGCCCGCTTCAGGTGCAGCGGCAACGCGTCCACCCCGACCGCGCCGCCGGTGACCGGGTCGATCACCAGCGGCGCGTCCGCCCCCGTGGGGATACCCAGTTCGGCCCTGCGGCGACGCAGCCGCGCCAGCTCGGC
The DNA here is from genome assembly GCA_036500685.1 of Pseudonocardiaceae bacterium. Lineage (GTDB taxonomy): Bacteria > Actinomycetota > Actinomycetes > Mycobacteriales > Pseudonocardiaceae > CAJCJE01. The sequence goes on from DASYBO010000778.1 coordinate 22,748, forward strand.
CGACTCGGGCACCTCCCCCATGGTCAAGGCGGCCAGGGCCACGGGCGTCATGCCCTCGGCCGTCAGCGGCCGGCACACCACATCCGTGCCGGCCATGACCGCCTTGCGGAGGAAGTCCGTGCGCAGCTGGTCGAGTTCGGCGACCGCCTCGCCCGCGAAGGAGTTCACGAACCCGGCCCGTGCGGCAACGCCCGCGTTGATCTGCTCACCGGCGAAATGGTCGAGCAGGGCGACGTCGACGGTGCTCACCCCCTCGGTCGCGGACACCGCGTCGAAGGCGTCCGCGACCATGAGGAAGGCGAAGTTGGGCGCGCAGAAGTACGTCGGCAGTCGCAGACGTACGACCGCGCGCCCATCGTCGGCAACGGTGCAGGACGCCACGAACCCCAGGGCCGTAATGGGTTCGTCCAGTTCCGGGTCCCGCACCGTCGCCAACGCGATCAGCACCCGCTCCTCGATGGCGGACAGTGTGCTGGTCATCCCTACGGGACCAACTGCGCGTCGTCCTGCGCGGCCGGCGTGCCGGCAGCGGCGGGCAGCTGGCATTCCTTCGGGACCTCGATGCCGTAGAGGCGGGCGGCATTGAGGCCGAGGATCTTCTTTTTGGCGGCGGTGGTGATCCTCGGGTAGTCCGAGAACTCGTCGCTGGGGTAATCCCAGTCGACGAAGCCCTCGATCTGCCACTTGGGTTCCCAGATGCCGTAGTCGCTGCCGAAGGTCATCTTGTCCTCGCCGACCCAGAACAGCAGTTCGCCCATGACCTTGGCGAAGAACTTCGGCCTCGCGTGCATCAATCCGCCGATGACCACCGACAGACCCGCGTACACATTGGGTTCCTGCGTCGCCATGAAGCAGAAGTCCTCGATGCGCGGCAGGCCGACGTGCTCGATGATGAAGTTCAGCTCGGGGAAGTCCGTTGCCGCGTGGTCCACATCGGACACATCGAAGGCGTCCTTGTCAAGGGGCCAGATGGTCGGGCCCTTGTGCACGTGGACATTGCGGATCCCGAGCTCCTGGGCCAGCGCCAGGAATTCGTAGGCCTCGGGGTCGGACAGCTTCCACCCGCGCGAGCCCTGACGCCACTCCGCGGTGTAGAGCTTGATTCCCGTGCTGCCGTAGCGGGCCACGTTCTCCCGCAGTTCCTTCTTGCCGGTCTCCCCGTCACGTGGGTCGAACCGGGTGTTGGCGATGAACTTGCCGGGGTGCTTCGCACCGAGGGCGGCGTTGCGTTCGGTCGTGTTGAACCCTTCGCGGTACCACTCGGTCAGATACGTCGGCTGGAAGATCGCGACGTCGACGTAGCCGTCCTGGAAGACGTCCTTCATCAGGTCGTCCTCGGTGTAGGACTGGAACTTCTCGATCGGCCAGTGCGTTTCGGCAGGCCCGAGCGCCTGGTAGGCGTGGAAGCACTCGATCCAGCCCTTGGCGTACTGCTCGGCACCCTTGACCCAGTTGCTCGGGTCCGCGTTCCAGTAGTGCACGTGGCTGTCCACCACGAAGTACTTCTCGCCGTCCTTCTCGTACACCCTGCGCCTCCTGTAGTACCCAACAAATCCAGATCAGGACGAGATCAGGTCGAAGTCGATGTACTCGGCCGCGTCCTCGGGGTTGGCGAACATGATCGTGCGGTCGTCCTCGTGGATCATCCGGCCGTAGTGCGTCGACATGCTCTCCTCCAACTGCGCGGAGTCGAAGAACCCTGGTTCCTCGCCGAGCGCCTCGGAGATCTCGTCGTACATGAAGTCCATGCGGTTCTTCGCATCGACCCGGATCATGGAGGGCAGTGGGGTCACCGTGACATTCGGCTTGCCCTGCATGACCTGGGCGACGACGGCGCCGATCTGGTTGTTCATCAGCGTCACGCCGCACATGTTCGACGGGGTGCGGTCGGCCTTGAACGGGCTCTCCGCCATGGTGAATGTGCTCACTGCGCCAACTCCTTCGGTGCGGGCAGGCCGAGACCGGCCAGGATGCCGGTGAACCGGCTCTTCGCGCGGTCGAGTCCGTCCTCGAACCTCGGCGGTTTCGCGTCCGGCTGCGACCACAGTGGTTGCAGGGTGCGGGCGGCGGCGATGCACCGTGGCACCCAGGTGGCCAGCCAGTCGTTGAGAATCTTGGTGTTGTGCCCTGCGAACTCCTTGTCGTTGACCAGGAGTTCGAACATGGCCTTGGTGTAGCGCAGATCCCGTTCCGCGTAGTCGTACTCCTCGGCGCCGACCACCGTCGGCGTGATGAAGTCACCGTTGGCCGGCGCGGCCTGCTGCACCAGGTTGCTCCGGAACAGCTCACCGATCAGCGGTTCGAACACGACGTTGGCCGCGAAAATCGCCTCGCACCAGTCGTCGATCCCGGTCAGTTGCTCGGCCACGGCGCGAACGCCCTGCCAGGCCGGGTCCTCGTTCCACGCGGTCAGGTGCGCGGTCCCGTCGAAGCCCTCGATCTCCTCGCTGATCGTGAGGTTGTACAGCGCGAGGTCCTGTGCGGCACGGATGCGGTGCATGCTGTTGACCGAGATCGCGTTGTTGTGCATGTTCGTCGGCGCCCTGCGGTTGGCGTTGGCGAACAGGTACAGGCCGAGGCCGTGGTCGACGTGCATCCAGGCGCCGACGTGCTGGGCCACGAAGGACACCCAGTTCGGGTTCCACTGGCCGAAGGCGCCGGACTGGCGGGCGGCGTCGATGTTCTGGTTGACCTGGCGCACGACGTTGGAGTTGTACCGGTAGAGGGTCAGCTCCCATTCCTCGTTGGGGTCACGGAACTCGTGCCAGCCGTGCGCGGGCCACTCGTAGCCCTTGCCGCCCGAGCCCGCGTAGCGCTCGGGTACCGGCCGGTCCGAGCCCCAGGCCTTGAGGATCGTCCAGTCCAGCGGGTAGCCGCCGCGTCCGTCGGAGAAGCCGTAGAGCCAGCCCTGGGCCAGGTAGTGCCTCGGGTCGGGCTGCACCTCGACGGTGACGTCCTCGTAGTGGGTCTGCTTGCGCTTCTGCGGCGTGTAGTAGTTGTACCGGCGGGCCTGCGAGTCAGGGAACTCCTTGGCGCCCGCCTCGGCGTCGGTGAAGACCGGCTTCGGAACACTGCGTTCCTGCGTGGCTGTCATTGGTCCTCCAAGGTGGCGATCGTCACGGTTCGTCTCCCGCGTCGCCGGTGGTGGTGAACTTGTCGTAGAAGATGCGTTTGTCCTCGACACCCAGTGCGGCGAGCAGTTCGATGGCCGCTTCGACCATCGGCGGTGGCCCGCACACGTAGGCGTCCGCGCCGGCGAGGTCGGACTCGTTGCGCCGCACCACATCGGTGATCAGGCCGACCTCGCCGTCCCAGTCCGGTCCATTGTCCTGATCGGACAGAGCTGGGACGTAGCGGAACTCGGGCAGGATCTCGGCCAGTTCGCTCAGTTCCTTCTCGAGGCACAGATCCTTGCGTTGCCGGGCGCCGTAGTAGAACGTGGCCTTGCGGTGGATGCCGCGGTCGGCCATGGACCGCAGCAACGCCAGGATCGGAGCCATGCCGGCGCCGCCACCGAGGAAGATCAGGTCGGCGTTGGGCGCGTCGCGCAGGGTGAACACCCCGAACGGTCCGGTCAGTTCGAGCTGGTCGCCCACGTTGACCGCGTTGGCGAGGAACTCCGAGAACAGGCCACCAGGATAGATCTTGATCACGAACTCGAGGCGACCGTCCTCTCTGGCCGATATGTTGGCCATCGAGAACGACCGGGACTCGTCGGTGCCGGGCACCGAGATATCCATGTACTGGCCGGGAAAGAACGCCACGTCGGTCGGTTCGAGCAGGCGCAGGACCAGGTGCCGCAGGTCGTGCGTGAGCGGCTCGTTGGCGACGACCTCCGCGCTGGCCTGCACGATCGGCAGACCGGAGCGGATCATCTCCTCGTCGTAGTTGAGCAGCTCGATGGTCAGATCCTCGTAGGCGTGCGCCCGGCACAGCAGCGTGTAGCCCTCCTCCTTCTCGTAGTCGGGCAGCGCGAAGGTCGAGTACCGGTCGTGTTCGACATCCTCACCTTCGAGGAGGAACGACTTGCAGGCGGCACACTGGCCCTCCTTGCAGCCGTGCATGAGCATCACGCCCTGCTCAGCGGCGGCTCGCAGGATCGTCTGATCCTCGTCGACCTCGATGTCGATGCCGACCGGTTCGAACCGCACCACATGCTTGTCCGCCATGGCTTCTCCGGAATTCGTGGTGGTGGGAACGGGTGAGGCCCCTGTGTTGACACCTTTGGCTAGGACAAGGGGCCCCACCCGGAGACACTGCCTACGCGTCGGCCGGAGCGCGGCCCGCGGGGCCACCACGCACGTAGCGGGCCGCGAAGGCTTCCCGCTCGGCCTGGGTCATCTCGTTGAGCAGGACGTTCGGGCTCTGCAACGGGCCCATGCGACGCAGGTGATCCAGCGTCCACATCTTCTTCGGGTCCAGGTTCAGGTGCGGCTGGGCGACAAGGGTCTTGCCGTCGTCGCGCACGAAGCCCATGTCGGACACCACGTCGGCCCAGTTCCAGCCGTGGTAGAGGGTTTCCCACTCACGGGCGCCGATGAGCTTGCCCATGTTCGGCGTCTCGCGGCCCATGTAGGTCGGCCGGAACGCCGTCTCGTCCGTCCACCTGCACATCTCGTGGCAGTAGGTGCGCCACTGGCCGTCGACCTCGGCCATGACCATGTCCTCGCGCACCAGACACGGCACCATGCAGGTCCAGCAGCGGTGCGGGTACTCGTAGTTGACGTCTTCGGCGACGATCGGGTGATGCCCGTTCGGCGTCGAGAGCCGGTTGTAGTTCTCCCACCACTTGCCGTACCGGTCGTACCAGCCCGGGTACTTGAACTCGAACCACTCGAAGTCCTCGTCCGTCATACTGTCGATGCGCCAGTAGTTGGCCAGCCATCCGGTGGCGAAGAACTGCGCGACCTCGTGCACGTAACCCTTGTTCCAGATCTGGTTCCAGGATTCCTCGATGAGGTCGTGCGGAATGACAAGACCGTACTTCTCAAGCGGCACAAGATAACTGCGGTAGTAGTCGTCGTAAATCCAGCGACGCCACATTTCCGCGTAGCTTTCCCGGTCCTTGCGGCGGTCCTTGGTGCCGTATTCGATGAACGTGCCGATCGCGGCGTCGACGACGCGGTGGTTGTTCCACCACGCGTAGCGCAGGTCGCGTTCGAGCAGTTGGTGGTTGCTCTCGTCCGACAGCGCCATCAGCAGGGTGGCATAGCCGTTGCTGATGTGCCGGGATTCGTCGGACTGCACCGAGTGGAACACGGTCGGCAGCAGGTAGTCGCCGTTGGCGGCCGCCTCGGCCGGCATGGCCACGAACAGCGTGTTGGTGAACGCGGTTTCCGCGACGATGGTCAGATAGATACTGGCCGCGGTGATCGCGTCACCGGTGATGAAGCCTTCCGCGAACTGACGGCCGATGGTGCCGCAGTAGTCGTTCTGGAAGTTGCGCAGGCTGGAGTTGAAGCCGGCGGGGTCGATGTAGTTGTTCATGTACAGGCGCTTCAGGTTCTGCTGGATCGTCGAGTGCCGAACCTCGTCGATCATCTGGATCGCCTGGCCGTTGTGCAGTTCTGGGTTGGGGACGGTCCGGAACAGCAGCGGCATCGCGCGGGCGGCCGAGATCTCTGGCAACGGAATGATGCTCAGGAACAGCTTCTGCCATTCCAGCCACCGCTCCTGCACCTGACGGAACATGTTGCCGCGGATCGCGCCGTCGGAAGCGCCGTAGACCCGGTGGTCCTTTTCTTCCTGCATCGGGAAGTAGGACCGCAGAACATGCTTCAGCGGGTCCTTCTTCTGGGCCTTGCG
>DASYBO010000779.1:0-3375 GCA_036500685.1 Pseudonocardiaceae bacterium
TGCAGGTGGAGCAGGCGCCGCCGAGGACGCGACCGCAGCCGGACGCGCACCAGCTGTCCAAGATCACCACCCTGCATCCGCGCAGCTACGAGGACGCGCGGACCATCGGGGAACAATACCGCGACGGTAACCCGGTGATCATCAACCTCACCGCACTCTCCGATGCTCACGCTCGGCGAGTGGTCGACTTCGCAGCGGGACTGGCGTTCGCGCTGCACGGCGACATCGACAAGGTCACCGACAAGGTGTTCTTGATCTCACCACCGGATGTTGACCTGACCGCCGAAGACCATCGTCGCATCGCAGAGGGCGGTTTCTTCGGGTAGCCGGGCGCGTCGTGGCCGCCCGGTCTGACCTACCGACGACATTGGTGGCACAGTTGAACTGTGGAAACCGCTCGGTTCGTGCTCTACTACGTGTTGTTCGTCTTCTGGTTACTGCTCACCGCCCGCGTGGTGGTGGAGCTCGTTCGCGCGTTCGCGAGGGAATGGCGTCCGGCGGGTGGCGTAGCGGTGACCCTGGAAACGATCTACACAGTGACCGACCCACCGGTGCGGCTAGTCCGTCGGGTGATCCCGATGGTGCGAATCGGCGGCGTGGGACTAGACGTATCGATTATGGTGCTGCTGCTGGTCGTGTTCATTCTGATGCGGCTGGCGTTCCCGGGATGACAGGGGCTCCGGGATCCGGCAGCCGTGAGTGCGTGAGGTGATCTGATGGGCTTGACCCCCGCTGACGTGCACAACGTCGCGTTCAGCAAGCCTCCTATTGGCAAGCGGGGCTATAACGAAGACGAGGTTGACGCTTTCCTCGACCTGATCGAGGCGGAGCTCGCTCGTCTGATCGAGGAGAACAACGAGATCCGAGCGCAGGTCGAGCAACTCGACCAACAGCTCGACGCGGCTCGTTCCGACCTCGACGGTGCACGTACGCAGCTGGGATCCGTCGACCCGGCACCATCACGCCGGCTCGCGCCGGTGCCGCCGCCCTCCTCCATGGAGGAGACCGCGCCGGGTGGCATGGCCGGTGGCGATCACCACGTGCAGGCCGCGAAGGTGCTCGGACTCGCCCAGGAGATGGCCGACCGGCTCACCGGCGAGGCCAAGTCCGAAGCGGACGGCATGCTGGCGGAGGCGAGGACCAAGTCGGAGCAGTTGCTCTCCGAGGCCCGCGCCAAGTCCGACGCGATGGTCAACGACGCCAGGACCAGGGCCGAGACCATGCTCAACGAGGCACGTACCAGGGCCGAGACGGTAGAGCGTCAGGCCAGGGACAAGGCGACCACGCTTGAGCGCGACGCGACTCGCAAGCACACCGAGGTTCTGAGCACGATCACGGCCGAGAAGAAGCAGCTGGACACCGAGATCGAGAAGCTGCGGACCTTCGAACGTGAGTACCGGACCCGGTTGAAGACGCTGCTCGAGTCGAGCCTGCGCGACCTCAACGACCGTGGCTCGGCCGCGCACGCGGAGTCCCGCGCGAACCAGACCGGCTACTCGTTCGGTCCGCGCGCCGAGGCAGGCTGACCCTCCTGGGGTAGCTGATCCGGGTGTAGTTCTTTCGGCTTCTCCAGCGGGCCGAGGGTGATCCAGGTGGCGGAGAGAAGATCATGCTGTTGTTGGCTCTCCTGCTGGTCCTGGCGGCTCTCGGCCTGCTGGTAGCCGCACTGGCCACGTCGGCCATGTTCTGGGCCTGGTTCTCGGTGGTGGCCAGCGTTGCCGCGACCGCGATGCTGATCGCGGACTGGTGGCGACGCCGGCACGCCGCTCGGCATCCGTCGGCCGAACCGGCCGCATCGCCCGCGCCACCTGTTTCGGTCGATGCGGCTGATCAGGGTGAAGCGGACGAGCGCGACCCTGAAGCTGAGCTGGACCCTGAGATCGAGCCCGCCGAGGAGGACACCGACGCGGCCGATGTGCTCATCGTCACCGATCTTGCTGTCGAGGTCCGGGTGCTCGATGAGCGACCGCGCTATCACCTCGCAGGCTGCCGGTGGGTCGGTGATCGAACGACCCTCGGGTTGCCGGTCGGCGAGGCTCGCCAGCTGGGGTTCAACCCGTGCGCGATCTGCACCCCGGACGCGATCCTGGCCGCCCAGCACCGCGGGTGACCGGCCTCGGGAATATCCGGGTTGCCGGACCCGATATTCTTAGTTGCACAAGGCGTTGATCCGGCCATCACCGGGGAGTCTCCGGAAGAACGGGCGGCAGCCTCAGTAGAACCGGACGGGTCGGCCCGTCACAGCCGACGACGAGCGGCGCACGTTGATCCGATCGATCGACGGGCGCAAGCGGGGTGGTACCGCGGGACGCCGAACCAGGCTCGGCTCTCTCGTCCCCGTGTGGACCTTCGGGTCCGTGCGACGACGACGGAGTGACCGCGATGAGCTACCCCAAGGCCGGCACGAGCGCCGGCGTCCCAGCGCAGCCGTCCTTCCCGGATCTCGAACGCGGCGTGCTCGACTACTGGGCGCAGGACGGCACCTTCCAGGCCAGCATCGACAACCGTCCGGCCGGCGAGAACGGCGACAACGAGTTCGTCTTCTACGACGGCCCGCCCTTCGCCAACGGCCTGCCGCACTACGGTCACCTGCTCACCGGCTACGTCAAGGACGCGGTCCCGCGCTTCCAGACCATGCTCGGGCACCGGGTCGAGCGCCGGTTCGGCTGGGACTGTCACGGCCTGCCGGCCGAGGTCGAGGCCGAACGCGAACTCGGCTTCAAGGTGAAGGCGGAGATCGAAGAGCTCGGCGTCGACAAGTTCAACGAGGTCTGCCGCACGTCGGTGATGCGCTACACCCACGAGTGGCGCGACTACGTGACCCGCCAGGCGCGCTGGGTCGACTTCGACAACGACTACAAGACCCTCGACCTCTCCTTCATGGAGAGTGTCATGTGGGCGTTCAAGTCCCTCTACGACAAGGGCCTGATCTACCAGGCGTTCCGCGTGCTGCCCTACTGCTGGCGCTGCGAGACCCCGTTGGCCGCGGCCGAACTGCGGATGGACGCCGGCACCTACCGCGATCGCCAGGACCCGGCCTCGACCGTCTGGTACGAACTGGAGACCGGCGAACGCATCCTGGCCTGGACGACCATGCCCTGGACGCTGGTGCCGAACATGGCGCTGGTGGTCGGCGAGGACATCGACTACGCCGTCCTGGAAAAGGACGGCCACCGCTACGTCCTCGCCGAGGCCCGCCTCGGCTCGTACGAGAAGGAGTTCGAGGGCGCGACCCGCGTCGACACGGTCAAGGGCAGCGCCCTGGTCGGCCGGCACTACACGCCGCTGTTCGACTTCCTCCTCGACCAGGTCGCGGACAACCCGAACGTGTTCACCGTGCTTGCCGGCGACTTCGTGTCCACTGAGGACGGTACG
>DASYBO010000780.1:0-11328 GCA_036500685.1 Pseudonocardiaceae bacterium
TCTCCGCGACGTCCGAAATGGACGCGATGCCGTAGCCGGTGTGCGTGAAGTCGCGGCAGGTCTCCTGGGTGAGCCCGTTGACGAAGGTGCTCTGCCCCTGCCAGTAGCTGATGATCTGCTGCTTGGTCGTCAACCCGCTGCCGGGCACGGTCTTGGGCAGCGCGCCGTCCGAGCTGAGGTAGACGTAGGCAGGCACGCGCAGCATGAACTTGTTCATGGCCGTGTCGTAGTCGGTCTTGTCGTCGAGGAACACGGAGATGCCGACCGCGGCCTCCATCATCACCAGTTCCCAGTTGCCGTTGCTGTTGCTGCCCTTGATCACCGTCGGCAGGTACACGTCGCGCAGCATGGACTCGAACCGGTCCATGTTGGCCCAGCCGCCGGTGTAGGTGTACCGGATCAGCTCGCCCGCGCGGGCCCAGGACGAGCCTGCCCAGCCGGTCTGCAATGGCGCGTTGCTGTTGGTGTGCCCGGTGATCGTGGCGGACCAGGCGTCCATCAGATTGATCGACTCCTGCGCGTAGGCCTGGTTTCCGCTGATGTACCAAGCCAGCGCGTCGGTGTAGGCGGCGATCGCGTCCTCACGCTCATTGGTGCAGCCGACGTTGGGGTGGGAGTACGGCCCACAGTCGACCACCGTGTACGGCGTCGGTGTGCGGGACAGCGAGGCGTAGGAACTGCCGATCATGGCGTTGTAGGCCGACGTCCACGGCTCCGCGTTGGCCTGCACCTTGGCGCGCACGAAATCCAGCTGTGCCGTACTGTCCAGCACTCCGGGATGGACGAACGCGGCCGGTGCGAACGATGTTGCCGCCGACGCCGTCGATCCCGTGCCGACCACTGTTGTGCCAACTAAAAACGTGGCCAGCGCGGCAAGGACCAGGACGAGGACGCGCACACGACGATGAGTGGGCATGGCTCTCCTCTGAGAAGTATCCCCGTGACTGTGATCCGGATCACCAATGGCACTTCGAGTGTCATGGTCTGGACCACGCGGGGCAAGAGCTGGCCATTGCCCATTCTTTGACAGCTGAATGGTGCCCTATCTGTGAATCTGTTCAGCCCGCTGAACTTAGCTGGTCAGGTCGATCCGAATGGTCAGCAGCTCGGTGCCCAGCGCGCGGACCGCCGCGCTGTTGCCCGTGGGCAGCGAGGCCAGCCGGGCCCGAGGGTCATCCTCGTCGAGCAGCGTCGCCGTGCCGGCATGCCACTGACCGTTCAGGCGCAGCCGAACCTGGGAATTGGCCAGAATATTGCGCACGTACTGGGATTGCCGACCGTGCTCGGACACGAACCAGAACTCGTCGCCGACCCGCGCGCCGCCGATCGGCGTGTGCCTCGGTTCCCCGGACACCCGGCCGGTGGTCTCCAGCAGGATCTGGCTCGGCGCCCGCCTCGCCAGCGGGTTGACGATCGCGTGCTGCAACGCGGTGACCGCGCGGAACTTCAGGTTCGAGAAACTCGACATAACCGACTCACCCCTTCGTCAAAAGTTGATCCTAAACAACAAGCGGTCTGGTCTCGATCCAGGCCCGGCACCCAGCATGTTTCGCCCATTCGGCGCGCACCGAGGATCGTGCGGTCGCCAACTGTCAACGGTTGATGGGAGCGACCCCGGACCGGCACACGCTACGGGTCAGCGACGACCGGCTGGGCGGGCTCCCACTTGCGATTCAGTAACCCCAGCCCCGCTTGACAGTAATGTTCGCCCAGCGTTCACTGCTGCTGAGAGCGCTCTCACCCGCCTTCGTTCGCCGATGTCGTCGACACGAATCCCGCGCGCGCCACCGATCCGGCCTGCGTGCGGGGAGAGGACACTCATGCCCACATCATCCCGGCGCCCGCGCGCGCGATTGTTGTCGGGAGGCCCGCGGCGCCTGATCGCCGTGCTGGCCGCCGTCATCGCAGCGCTCGGCCTCATGCTCGTCGTACCCGCCACCACCTCGGCCGCCCCGCAGGCCGAGAACCCATTGCCGGAGAACGGTTGGACGGCCAGTTCCAATACGAACTCGCCGGCCGGAGACGCGCCCGCCAACGCGATCGACGGCAACATCAACACCCGGTTCAGCTCGGGTGCCGTGCAGGCGCCGGGTATGTACTTCCAGGTGAACATGGGCTCGAGTCAGACGTTCAACCAGATCGAGCTGAACGCGGGCCCGTCAACGACCGACTACGCCGCCGGTTACAACGTCGAGGTGTCCACCAACGGCTCGACCTTTACCAGCGTGGCCACCGGAACCGGTACGGCCTCTCCGCAGATCATCGCCTTCACCACCCAGACCGCCCAGTACATCCGGGTCGTGCTCACCGCGTCCACGCAGACGCCCTGGTGGTCGATCGCGGAATTCACCGTCTACACCAGCGGATCGAGCACCGGAACCGAGAACCCGTTGCCGGAGAACGGTTGGACGGCCAGCTCCAATACGAGCCCACCCGCAGGAGACGCGCCCGCCAACGCGATCGACGGCAACATCAACACCCGATTCTCCTCCGATGCCGTGCAGGCGCCTGGCATGTACTTCCAGGTGAACATGGGCTCGACCCAGAACTTCAACCAGATCGAGCTCAACGCCGGTCCGTCCACAACCGACTACGCCGCCGGCTACAACGTCGAGGTGTCGACCGACGGCTCGACGTTCACCAGCGTGGCAACAGGAACCGGTACGGCCTCCCCGCAGATCATCACCTTCGGCGCGCAGAACGCGCAGTACCTCCGCGTCGTGCTGACCGCGTCGACGCAGACGCCGTGGTGGTCGATCGCGGAGTTCACCGTGTTCACCACCGGCGCGGTGAACCCCCCACCGCCAACCGGTGGCGAACCGCCCACCTCGTTCTGGGGCGACACGGGCAGCATTCCGGCCGCGCACAACGTGCTGGAACTCAAGATCATCAACCAGACCAACGGCCAGTACCCGGACAGCCAGGTGTACTGGAGCTTCAACGGCCAGACCCAGTCCATCGCCCAGCAGCCCTACATCGACATGCCGGCGAACTCGGCCGGCCGGATGTACTTCTACCTCGGCTCGCCGAACGGCCAGTACTACGACTTCATCGAGTTCACCGTCGGCCCGTCCTCGATCAACGTGGACACCACCCGCGTCGACCGGTTCGGTCTGAAGCTCGCCATGCTGCTGCACGGTCATGACGGCTCCAACCAGGAGGTTGGCGAGAACTACGCGACCTTCCAGGAGAGCAGGACCGCGACCTTCCAGCGGTTCCAGAACTCGGTGCCGAGCCAGTTCAGCGAACTCGCCACCGACCAGGCGCCATACGGCATTCCCTCGCCCGGCAACGATCCCGCGTTCCAGCCCGGCGGCGCGTACGCGAACTACTTCACCAGCTACGCGGCCTCGGTCGGCGACACCAGCGACAGCACCGCGCAGATCTTCGGCTGCGGCGGCACCCTCTCCGCCAACCCGAACCTGTGCGCGGGCCTGAACCGGCACGTCGCGCAGCTTCCCGCGGCGCAGCAGTCCAACCCGGCCAACTTCTACCAGGCCGCGCCGGCCAACTACTACGCCCAGTTCTGGCACCAGAACGCGATCAACGGCATGCAGTACGGCTTCCCCTACGACGACGATGCCGGCCAGTCCTCGGACATCTCCGAGCCCAACCCGCAGTACATGGTCGTAGCCGTCGGCTGGTGACCCGATCCCTGCCGTAGGAAAGGAGTACGCATGACTTCAGCCAGACGCGCCCGATTGGCGATCGGCCTGTTGGCCATCGCCGCGATCGCGGGGGTGATGACGACAACGGCAAGCCCGGCGGCCACCGCGGCCCCATCCGACGTGCCCGCCCCGCCTGCCGGCTTCACCACCACCTGGAGCGACGACTTCAACGGTGCCGCGGGCTCCGCCCTGGACACCGGGACCTGGCGCTACGACACAGGAACCGGTTTCGGCACCGGCGAGATCGAGACCATGACCAACAGCACCAGCAACGTCTACCTCGACGGCAGCGGACACCTGGTGCTCAAGGCCCTGCACTCGGGCACCGACCCGAACAGCGGCTGGACCTCCGGCCGGGTGGAAACCCAGGCCGACGGGTTCGGCGCGCTGCCCGGCGGCGTCGTGCGCATCCAGGCCTCCATCCAGCAACCCGACCTGAACACCGCCAACGGTGCCGGCTACTGGCCCGCCTTCTGGATGCTCGGCTCGCCGCTGCGCATCGGCGTGCCGTGGCCCGGTTCGGGCGAGATCGACTCGATGGAGGACATCAACGCGCGCAGTTCCGAGTTCGGCACCCTGCACTGCGGTGTCGATCCGGGTGGCCCGTGCAACGAGGGCACCGGCATCGGCAGCGGAGAACGGGTCTGCTCGGGTTGTCAGACCGGCTATCACACCTACGCGGTGGAGATCGATCGGTCGACCTCGCCCGAGCAGATCCGCTGGTACCTCGACGGCAACAACTTCTTCACCATCAACTCGACCCAGGTCGACCCGACCACCTGGGCCAACGCTGTCGACCACAGTTTCTACGTCATCTTCGACCTGGCCATCGGCGGCGCCTTCCCGGCCGCCTACGGTGGCGGGCCGAACGCGGCCACCGCGTCCGGCGGGTCGCTCAACGTCGACTACGTCGCGGTCTACAACAAGGCCCCGGCCGCCGACGCGAACCTCGGTCCCGACATCGCGCTGGGCAAGCCGACCACCGCGTCCTCGCAGGAGAGCGCCACCTTCCCGGCGTCCAACGCCACCGACGGCGATATCACCACCCGCTGGTCCAGCGGGTTCAGCGACCCGCAGTGGCTACAGGTCGACCTCGGCCAGAACTACAACATCAACCACGCGACGCTCGTCTGGGAGGCGGCCACAGCATCGGCCTACCAGATACAGACCTCAACCGACGGCACCAACTGGACCACCATCTATTCCGACAACAACAGCCCGCAGGACATCCAGGACACGGCCCTGTCCGGGACCGGCCGATATATCAGGGTCTACGCGACCGGCCGGGCCTCCCAGTGGGGTGACTCGCTCTACGAGTTCGACGTGTACGGCACCCCCGCCTCCGGTGGTGGTGGCAACCCGACCCTGCTGTCCCAGGGCCAGACCGCGACGGCGTCCTCCCAGGAGAACGCCAGCTTCCCGGCCGCCAACGCGGTCGACGGCAACACCGGAACCCGCTGGTCCAGCGCGTTCAGCGATCCGCAATGGCTGCAGGTCGACCTCGGCGCGACGCACACCATCAACCAGGTGGTGCTGAACTGGGAGACCGCCTACGCCAGCGCCTACCAGATCCAGACGTCCACCGACGGCACCAACTGGACCACCGTCTACTCGACCACCAACGGGACCGGCGGCCTGCAGACCGTGCCGGTGTCCGGGTCAGGACGGTACGTGCGGATGTACGGCACGGCCAGGGCGACCCAATGGGGTTACTCGCTCTGGGAGTTCCAGGTCTACGGCACCTGATCAGGGTCGACGGCGCGGCGCCCCGAAAACATCGGGGCGCCGCGCTACGCCATTCGAATGACGCCGTTACTGCGTTGGAGAAATTCCCACTACTTCGCGCTCCATGGGCACCGAACAAAGGCCGGACACGTCCCATCCTGAGTAACGTGTTGTGCCGCACGAGTCGGGGCCGGCGACCCAAGTAGGAGGAATTCTCACCATGACCCACGTTTCAGGCCCCAATTCCGGGCCGCCCGTCGATAGTGGTGACGCCGCCTACCTGGACAAAACGCTGCTGCATCGCCCGGTCGAGTTGTATTTCGACGAATCGGTGACACCGCGCAGCCTGTTCCTGCTCTGGTTGCGGGCGGCGCTTGTCACCAGCCCGTTCTTCGTCATTTCCGGGTTTCTGCTGATCCTGCTCTCGCTCGCCTCGGGATTCTCCGGTTCGAGCGGGCAGGGCGGTGGTGGTGGCGGCGGAATCGTGCTGCTCACGCTGATCATGATCGCCGCCTTCGTCGGGTTCTGGCTGATCCTGCTGTTCACCAAGCTGCAGGAGCCGATCAGTGAATGGCATGTGCTGCTCGCGGATCGCGCGCCCGCGGCCGAGTCGGCGTACAACGTGATCGTCGGCAGGGCCCGCGACCGCAGCCTGCCGCTCTACCCCTACACCCGCAGGCTGCCAACCAGTTTCGGCCCGGTCAGCAACCGACTCGTGCTCGTCGACGGCCACTACGAGGCGTTCATCACCGTGTTCGCCTACGGCAGCGGTCTCTACCTCGGCTGGACCATGTGGCGCTCGCGGCGCGGCGCGCACCTGATCGGCCGCTATATCGCCGACGTCTTCCGCAGCATGGGCGGCCAACTCGACCCGGTGGCCAGGATGCTGCGCACCGAACAGGCCCGCGCCATGCGCGAGGCCGTGCACGCGGTCTGCCGGGAGGGCCTGCACGTCGCCGTCGAGCAGACCGAGGTCCCGGACAGTTACGCGTTCCCGCACGGGCTTCCGCCGGTCGAGACCTACGCGGTCAGCGCGCCGATGCCGGGTTCCGCCCCGTCGCCCGTCCTGCCGCCCGGCGACCCGGCCGGCATCCACAACAGTTGGGCACAACCGCCGACCACCCCGCCCGTCGCCCAGTGACCGACAGCGGAATCCAGTGACCGACAGCGGAATCCTCACCGCGGGCGGCGCTGGGAGTTGGTGGGCCTGGGCCGGTGCGCATCTCGCACCGGTCCGGCCGCCCGCCGCCGCCCCCGCGCCCGCCTCGCCGGCCCCGCCGTCTTCGTTCCGGGGCCAGCACTTCGGCGGCACCGCGACCAATGTCGTGCAGAGCCGCGACATTCACGGCAACATCGTGTTCAACCTCGGTGATCGACAGGATGCGCCGCCGGAGTTGGTGTCGTGGCTCGGCGCGTACTGGCACAGCTGCGTCGACATCGGCGCCACCGTGGAACTGCGCCTGCTCAACCACGCCGACCGCACCCTGTCCGCGTACCTGCTCTGCCGCGTCAGCGCGCAAGAACAAACCGCCGCCATCGCCACCGCGGCCCGCCTTCGCGACACCCTCCCCGCCGGCCTACCCCAGCTCACCGCGACTCCCGTGCTGGCCCGGTCTCGGCTCAGCGGGGTACTGGAACCGTTCGTCCCGCACCAACAGGGCATCGCGGAAATCCGCAAACGGCTCACGGTCGCGCGCAGCACCCGCACCGACACCCCCATGCCCTGGCTGGCCGTGGTCACCCCGTTGGCGGGCGGCGCAGGCTCCTGGCAGGGCATCTGGGCGAACCTGGCCGCGTTTCCCGCGCCGGTCCTGCTTTCCGTGCGACTTGAACCGTTCCGGATCGGCCCCGGCCTGCGTGCGCACCTTGCCGAATGGGCCGGTGAATTCGCCCGTCTTGCGGTTCCCGGTCCGCCGCCCAATCCCACCTGGCCCATGCCGCGCCCGGCCGACCCGTTCGCGGTGACCACGAAACACCTGTTCGCGTCGGCCGTCGACCGCTACACCGAACGGGCATTCCGCATCCGGGTATCGCTGGCCGCCTCGGTCGCGATGTCCGACGATGCCGCGCAATTGCTTGCCAACACAATCTCGCCGCCCCAACCGGGTGCCGGTTTCGTCGGCGACGCGCCCGTGATCATCCGGCCGCGCACGCCGCAGCACGCGATGACCGCGTGGCGCAACATCACCGCGCTCAACGCTGACCCGATCGGCCCAGTCGCGCCCGAGGGCCTGCCGGAGGAATCCATTGGCGATGTGGCCAGGGCGCTGGTCACGACCGCCGACATTCACGAGGCCGCATCGGTCTTTCGTCCGCCTTATCCGATCGAGGGATCGCCCACCGTGTTCGCCTACGACGCAGCGTCGATCCGCTAATAGCGCAACAACGGAAAGATCGCAATTCCCTACATTCGACATGTCCGGGACCCGAATACAAAACCGCCATTGTCGGTGATCCTCCGATCACCCTTTCGGGACCGGCAGGCCCCTGAATAGCGGATCGTCTTTCCGACCGGGCACTGCCACGCTCGGTTGTGCGGCGACCAACGAGCCGCTCAACATCAACGAGCCTACGAGCGATCGGTCAGGACACCTGATGTCGATGCACGTCCCGGTACACCGCAACCACCCCTTATCGACACGCTGAATTCACCTTTCCTCGTTCGGCATTTTCAGATCGTCGAATTTCCGCAGGTCTGACGCGTGTCGTCGCGCCATCCGCAGAAGGAGCCACAGCAATGTCCACTATCCATCAACCCGTGCTGCGCAATGCCTACCAGCGTTCGATCGCGACGTACTGGAACAACGAGAAGGACCCGGTCAACCTGCGGCTCGGCGACGTGGACGGTCTGTACCACCACCACTACGGCATCGGTGACTACGACCCCGCCGTACTCGACGCACCGGCGACCATCCGCGACGAGGCGATCATCGCGGAACTGCATCGGTTGGAAACGGCTCAGGCCGACGTCCTGCTCGACCACCTCGGCGACATCAAGCCGGACGATCACCTGCTCGACTCGGGCTCCGGTCGTGGCGGCACGTCCATCATGGCCAACCAGCGCTTCGGCTGCTACACCGACGGCGTTTCCATCTCCGAGCAGCAGGTCGAATTCGCCAACGCCCAGGCGGCAAGGCGAGGCGTCGCGGATCGGGTCCGCTACCACTTCCGGAACATGCTCGACACCGGTTTCGAGACCGGGTCCATGAACGGCATCTGGAACAACGAGAGCACGATGTACGTCGACCTGCGCGACCTGTTCGCCGAGTACGCCCGCCTGCTCACCCCCGGCGGCCGCTACGTCTGCATCACCGGCTGCTACAACGACGTCACCGGTGGCCGGTCCCGCGCGGTCAGCCAGATCGACCAGCACTACATCTGCAACATCCACTCGCGCGGGGAGTACTTCGCCGCGTTGGCCGCCAACAAGTTCGTGCCGATCAACGTCGTCGACCTCACCGCGGCGACCATCCCGTACTGGGAACTGCGGGCGAAATCCTCGGTCGCGACCGGCATCGAGGACCCCTTCCTCACCGCATATCGCGAAGGCAGCTTCCACTACCTGCTCATCGCGGCCGACCGCATCTGACTATCTTCGGGAGTTGACCAGTCATGACCGAGACACTTGAACCGGACGCCGAGAACTCGCAACTGTCCCTGGGTACCGCGGCAGCGCGAAACCTGGCCACCACAACCAAGTCCGTGCCGCAGATGCAGGGCATCAGTTCGCGCTGGCTGCTGCGCGTGCTGCCGTGGATCGAGGCGAAGGGCGGCGTCTTCCGGGTCAACCGGAGGCTCAGCTACACGGTCGGCGACGGCCAGATCGACTTCATCACCACAGGGGCCTCGGTTCGGGTGATCCCGGCCGAACTCGGCGAACTCCCGCTGCTGCGCGGTTTCGACGACCAGGACGTGCTCAGCGCGCTGGCCGGCCGGTTCACCCAGCACGAGTACAACCCCGGTGACGTCATCACCACCGAGGGCCAGCAGGTCGACACGTTGTACCTGATCGCGCACGGCAAGATCAACAAGATCGGCGCCGGCAAATACGGAGCGGAAACCGTGCTCGACTCGCTCGCCGACGGCGACTACTTCGGCGACAGCTGCCTGGTCATCGCCGACGCGACCTGGCCCTACACGGCCAAAGCCGTCACCTCGGCGATCGTCCTCACCCTCTCCCGTGCCGACTTCGAGTCCCTTGTGGACTCCTCGACCGCGCTGCGTGAACAACTCGTCATGTTCCAGGCCAACGAGGCTCTCGGCAGCGACAACGAACACGGCGAAGCCGCCATCAACCTCGCCTCCGGCCACGTCGGCGAACCCGACCTGCCCGGCACGTTCGTCGACTACGACGCGTCCCCGCGCGAGTACGAGCTCAGCGTGGCCCAGACCGTGCTGCGGGTGCACAGCCGCGTCGCCGACCTCTACAACGAACCGATGAACCAGACCGAACAGCAGTTGCGGTTGACCATCGAGGCCCTGCGCGAACGCCAGGAATACGAAATGATGAACAACCGCGACTTCGGCCTCCTGCACAATGCGGACTTCAGCCAGCGCATCCCCACCAGAACCGGTCCGCCCACCCCCGACGACTTCGACGAACTGCTCGCCCTGGTCTGGAAAGGACCCACGGTCTTCCTGGCTCACCCGCGCACCATCGCCGCGTTCGGCCAGGAATGCAGCAAACGCGGCCTCTACCCGGACAACGTCGACTTCAACGGCCAGCACGTACCGGCATGGCGTGGCGTCCCGGTGTTGCCGTGCAACAAGATCCCGATCACCGAGGCGCGCACCAGCTCGGTCCTGCTGATGCGCACCGGCGAGGACAACCAGGGCGTCATCGGCCTCACCCAGACCGGCCTACCGGACGAGTACCAGCCCGGCCTTTCCGTGCGGTTCATGAACATCAGCGAGAAAGCGATCATCTCCTACCTGGTCAGCGCCTACTACTCGGCCGCGGTCATGGTGCCCGACGCACTCGCCGTCCTCGAACACGCCCAGCTGGGCGTGTGATCGCATGACCGAAACGCTGGACCCGGCGGCGGCCCAAGAACCCAGCCAGCTCAGCCTCGGCACCGCCGCCGCGCGAAACCTGGCCTCCACGACCAAGTCCGTGCCGCAGATGCAGGGCATCACGCCGCGCTGGCTGCTGCGGTTGCTGCCCTGGGTCGACGTGAAGGGCGCCAACTACCGCGTCAACCGCAGGCTCACCTACGAGGTCGGCACCGGCAAGGTCGAGTTCATCCAGGAGGGCGACCGGATACGCGTCCTCGCACCGACCCTGCGCGAACTGCCACTCTTCCGAGGCTTCGACGACGACGGAGCGCTCACCGCGATGGCCGACGGCCTCGTCCAGCACGACTACCAGCCGGGTGAGGTGATCGTCGAGGCCGGCAGTCCCAGCAACGAGGGCTTCCTGCTTGCCTACGGCAAGGTCAACAAGATCCAGGCCGGCAAATACGGGGACGAAGTAGTCCTCGGCACCCTCGCCGAAGGCGAGTACTTCGGCCAACAGATGCTCGCCGAATCGCCGCCCCCGTGGGAGTACACGGTCAAGGCCCTCACCCGGTCCACCACCCTGAGCATGCCCGCCGACGCCGTGCGCGCACTGCTCGATCGCTCGCCCTCCCTGCGCGCCCACGTCGAACGCCTGCGCGACAGCTCCGAACTCGCGCAGAACAAACACGGCGAAGCCGCCATCGCACTGTCCTCGGGCCACGCCGGTGAACCGGTCCTGCCCGGCACCTTCGTCGACTACGAGGTATCCCCGCGCGAGTACGAACTGAGCGTCGGCCAAACCCTGCTACAGGTGCACACCAGGGTCGCGGACCTCTACAACGGCCCGATGAACCAGCTGGAACAGCAACTCCGGCTGACCGTCGAGGCCCTGCGCGAACGGCAGGAACACGACCTGCTCAACAGCAGGGACTTCGGC